>JANSWS010000031.1 GCA_024743355.1 bacterium | reverse complement strand
TCCTGCCAGATCTTCACGATAATGACTACAGCTTCTGATCCCACTGCACAGCTACCGAGTTTGCCACCCTGTCCCGCGCGACCTGCATAATCGAGGCAACCCTACGCCAGCCAACCGGCGCATCGCTGCGTCTCATCGTAAACAAGAAATCGCTGGAAATGTGACCTAGCTTTTCATTGGTCCCGACATCTTGCGGGCCGGACAAGAGAATTTTCCGCTCGAAATCTAGAACGCCCCTGCAACTCAGGCAGTTTTCCGTTTGGTCGAAGACTGTTGGCAGCAAGGTACCGTCATGTTTCTACCACTCGGTGACAATATCCAGCGGCGTGGGCTGCCCATCGTTCCAGCCTTCTTGATCTGGGCCAATCTGATGGTATTCGGCTATCAGATGCGGCTGCTGTTCTCCGATCCAGGTGGTTGGGATGCGGAATATGAATTCGTCCAGAGCTGGGGGTTGATTCCGCAGCAACTTGCCAATTGGAACGTGACAGGCTTGCTGACGCATATGTTTCTACACGCCGACGTGATTCACCTGGTGGGCAACATGATCATACTTTGGGCCTTTGCCTGTTCTCTCGAGGAAGGCATGGGTGGGCTAACACTGCTGGGGTTCTACTTGCTCTTCGGTTTGATCGGTGGACTTCTCCAATGTGTGATGGACTGGGGCAGTGAAGTACCCATCGTTGGAGCCAGTGGGGCCATCGCCGGCTTGATGGGAGCCTACACGCTACTCTACGGCGCGATGAGTGAAATTCGGACGCTGGTGTTTCTATTCTTTCGTCCTTTCGTCATGCAGATTCCCGCCGTGGTCTACGGCGGGGGATGGTTCCTGATGCAGCTGCTGCCAGTTGCCGACAGTACGGCAGACGAGGGTGGAGTAGCTTGGTGGGCCCACATTGGCGGTTTTCTCGCGGGCATGGCCGTGGCAGCCATTTGCCGGCGCGAGTTTGAACGCAGCTTGGTGGTCGACGCGTCCGGAGAGCTAAGCTTTCAAGATACCACGCCTCAAACCGCCCCGGTGGAACTTGAAATCAGCGGCGACTTGCCGCTTCCCAAACACTGCCCATACTGCTCCAGCCTCATGGAACCCTCCACGCGTTGGGCTCCCAATCTGGCACGTTGCGGCAATCAAGACTGCAAGCGAATGATTATGCTCGAACCCGTCCCTGGGATTTCATGACTCGCATGAAAGTGATCTCATGACAGGTTCAGAATTCTTGCCCGCAACCCGTGCGTTGCACACGAACGATAACGTTGATAGCGGGCTTTTCGACGGCGGAGCAAGCCCGCAACGCGGCAATGCTCCCGACCCCTTGTAGCTCGCCAAGATTCGATTCGATCGACTCGACATCGCCCCGCGATCAAAGTATACCAACTAGACTTGGGATCGCCTGAATGAAACTCGAGCCGAAGTGAGCGAAGCAAGTATGGAATCACTCGTAATTCGCACCGCCAACGTGGATGATGTACAAAGCCTGGTGGACTTCAATTGCGCCTTGGCTGCGGAAACGGAAGGCAAAGAGCTGGACCGAGTCATTGTCTCCCGGGGCGTCGCGCGAGCCTTCGAGCAAGGTAATGAAGCCACCTATTTTGTCGCCGAATTGGAATCACGAGTTATTGGCTCGCTGATGTTGACGCGCGAATGGAGTGATTGGCGAGACGGTTGGTTGATGTGGCTTCAGAGCGTGTACGTGATTCCAGAGCACCGCGGCCTGGGGGTTTTCCGCCGTATGCTCGATCATGCGACCGAGACGATCAGCCTGGATCCGGATGTCGTCGGGCTGCGACTGTACGTCGAGAATGACAACCACAGAGCCCAGTCCGTCTACCTACGCAACGGCTTCACCGATCCCCGCTACAAAGTGCTCGAACGTCCGCTTCGTCGGTAACCTGCAGTTGAAGAAGCAATGGCTAAACGAAAGAGCCCTACCCACTCGCATTACTTGTGACCTTCCCATAGGGAAGGTTAGCTTACTCTCCCTCGGGAGAGTCGGACGTCTCAGCGGCCGGTGAGGGGCTCGTTCGCGGTGTTCCACAGCCCGAAAAATATTCACATGCACCGGTGAGACTTTCAAGCGTTCGCCAGCAGACGATCGATAGCGCGAATACCCAGTACTGGCACCGGCTTTGGAACCAGGCAACCGGCTTCCCTGAGTGCTGCAACGACACCTGGATAGTCTCCACTATGGCGGCTCCAGCCGTGCTTGACACCCTGCAGAGCCCATTCCAGAGGCGTGCTGTGAAACTCTCCGTCCCGGGCTTCGAGATCGGGACTGTGCTGCAAAACGTTGTCCACCATCGCACGATTTCCGTGAAATGCGGCCCAATGCAAGGCACTGGCTTGATGTTGGCCTCGTGCATCTACCGGCCAGCCGTGCCGCAGCAAAAGCCCCACTGCCTTAACGCGATTATTGCGCGCGGCATGGGCCAGCTGACAGTTGTGACTTTCCCTCAATCCTTCGCTGGCCTTTGGGTACTGGGACAAAATCAGCTCAACTTGCTGCTCGTCCTCCATCAAACAGGCATTCATCAACTGCAACGTCGGAGAACTGCGATGCATGAGGAATGCTACAAGCGCCGCATGCCCGAACTTCTTAGCCACCATGTGCGGAGTCACGTACCAGCCCAACTTCCAGGAATAGATCGCATCGGCCGCCTGGGAGGGAAAATTCTGTCGATCCACCGTGCATTCAATCGCCTGCGGATTCTTATCCAGTATCCGTTCCGCCGTCTCCACATCGCCCAGCACCGAAGCCGCCATGATGTCCGTTTGGCAACCCCTGCTGATCAGATAACGGGCCACCTCGGGATGATCCACGACGAGATACTGCAGAGGCGTCGATTCGTGATCCACACAGCGGGCGTCCAAATCCGCGCCTTTTGAAATCAGATAGGCCGCGACCGAAACCGACGTGGCGCAGTGCAAGGGCGTTTTCCCATCTGGGCCCGCTGCATGCACCAACTTGCCATCGGCCTCAATCAATTGTTGCAGAGTGCTCAACCGGCCCAAGCCCGCGGCAGACCACACGTCCAAGCGAGCGCCTCGCTGTATCAGCTTCTCCGCGAGCGCTTCCTCAGTTTCATCCAAGACACCAAAGCCACCGGCCCACCACAGACTTTTGCGATTGATATCAGCCCCAGCATCCAACAAACAGTCGACCATCGGCAAATTGGCCTTGGCCTGCACGACGGCCGGAGAATCGAAGTGAAACCAAGGGCCGTTGATTTGGGCGAGACTCAGTTCATGTTGATCGAGCACCGTCCGCAGCTGGGACACATCACCAGAAAAAACGGCGTCGACAAAAGCTTTCACTGCCGGTCGCTGACCCTCGTGCTCGTGTAGATAGTGCGGTACGTACTGACGCATCTTGCGAATGATTCCCGGGTGTCCACCATGTTCCGCCCAGCCAATCGCGTTGCCTTGGTAGCGTGGTTCAACCAGCGTCGGATCCGCCCCCAACTCAATTAAGAGATCCACCGACTCTGCTTGGCCGACAAGGCAGGCCGTGTACAAAGCCGTGGAAGTCCTATGTGGACCCGGCGGTTGGGCATTGACATCAACGCCTCGAGCGATCAGAAATCGCATGACCTCCAATTGGCCACACATCGCCGCAAAAACCAGTGCCAGTTCGGCGGCCTGCTGCCCATCTTCGGGCAACTGAAACCAACTTTGTTGGCAGCGCCCCACGTTCCCCGCATCGAAGCCTTGTTCTCGGCGGAATTCGCGGACCAATTGCAAATCGCCCGCCGCTGCAGCCAAGGGCAGGTTATCGATGCAACATCCGTTCTCGACCAGCACTCGGGCTGCTTGCGGGTGCCCGAAACCGAGACTGGTCATTAGCGGAGAGCTGTTGTCTTCCAACCCGTCCACCTTGGCTCCTGACCGGCAAAGCAGATCCGTCAACTCCGCCATCACACCGGCAGCCGCGGGATGCTCAGAAGACACCAACCAATTTAATGGCGTCTGCGCGGAGCCACCTCCATACGCATCGGCGGTAGCATCGACCTCAGCCCCCGCCTGTATCAACATCTCTACCACGTCAAATAAGCGCTGCTTCAGCTCATCACGCTCATCATCCGCGCAAGACTGCAATCGACGGTAGATCTGGTCGGGACTGAGCTGCAATTCATCCTCAATGGCATTCGCCGACACATAATGCAATAGCGTCGCTCGATGCTTGGAGCGGGAGCGGGCTTGAGCGAGCTGCGGAAAACGCTTGATCTGAAGCTGTAGTAGAACGGGATCCGCGATCACAATCGCCTTGGCGGCTTCCGCAAAGGCTTTATCTTCATGAGCTAGCGCTTGCTCTATCTTGGGATCGATATAGCTTCTCCCCATGCCTTAGAACCACCTAAGCTTGGGCTTTGGAAAACCCCAGCTGAGCGCCAGTGCATCGGCCGCGTGCTCGGCATCTTCAATATCCTTCCAGCCTCCGTTCCGCAGAAACGCATGCGCCAATTCGTGAGCGATGATGTACAGCGCAAAGTCCTCCGGCGCTTGATCCAGCTTGCTGCGTAAGACCACACAGCGACTGACGTGTTCACGATGGGTGGGCAAACTCATGAACAGCTGCGAGCCCTTACCCGGCCGATAGTTCTCGAGCGTAATCTGGAAGGTAGAATCAGCGACAAAATCTTCCACGATCTCCTCCGGCAGCGCACGAAGCACCAGCGACAGGCGAGCTGATAGGCGCGGCAGATGCTCGAAGGAGGCCACGTGATTCTGCAAGACGGACCGCATCAAGGCAGCCAACTCCTTTGAATAGCGGTACGTGTAAAGCCGAC
Source organism: bacterium (assembly GCA_024743355.1). Taxonomy (GTDB): domain Bacteria; phylum Planctomycetota; class Planctomycetia; order Pirellulales; family Pirellulaceae; genus Aureliella. The sequence continues at coordinate 29,634 of JANSWS010000031.1, read as the reverse complement.
CAAAAAGATCGCGATAACAATTACCAGGCTGGGCATAATGGCCGAGGAAGGACCAAGGATCTCCATCAAGTCGGTCATAAAAAACGAGTAGAACATCTGCGCTAGGACACCCACCAACGAGATGACAAACAACGGCAGTGCCCATCGCTTCCTGGCCAGCAAGCCAATGCATCCCAGTGTTCCACCAATGACCGCGCAGGCAAAGGCGATATTCACCCACATGGGTATGTTCTGATACAGGCCTTGCTGCTCCTCAGGCAGGGCTGCAATCGCTTCGTCCGTCATGGTTACCTGAGCCACAAAGGCCGCTAGCCCCATGAGATTCCACAATAGGGCGACAACGGTTACGCCCCAAAACCAGGCTGGCACGACACTTCTCTGAGACGTTTCGGCAACACTCGTCTCTTCACTGGCGTTCATGGCACTTGCTTTCTAATTGTCAGGGTACTATGTCGCGCCGCGATGCACCGGGCATCCACCTTGTGGAATGGCGTCACTTGGAACTCACCCTCTCGCCAGCGGGAGGGTCGGCCGTCCTGCGGTCGGGGAGGGTAATCTTGCGTTGAAACCGCGGCATGGTCCGGGGCTTGCATGGCTCATCAGGCTGCCGCAATGTTACTGAAGTTGGACTCAATTTACCAACTCTGCGCCAGATTTGTTCGGAACGTACCATGCCAAGTCGGTGACAATTCCCAAATGCCTTAAAGAACCTTTCGATACGGCAAGACGCCCACGGAATTTATTGCTACGGGCATCAGCAAGCCTATCAGCGGACGGACTGGAAAGTGGCAACCACTTCATCGCCGCTTAACAGTTGCAATCTTTCGCCATGAACATGGAAGCCGTTGACGGCGGCCAGGGCTCGCGCGAAACGTTGCTCCAGGTCCATCAACTCAGCCGGCCCAGCCTTGCGCGTGCTTACCAACTCACCCATGACAACGGCGTCACGGACGAGGGCATACGATCCATTGAGCTGATTGACGCCACCGAAGATTGACACACGTCCACTCGAGAAGCGAATTGTGGGCGGAGCTTCGGACTCGATCGACTCTCCCTTCAATTCGGTGAGTACCCAGGTCGTATCTGCCGCCGAGTTCACCGCGGCCATGTCGCAGATGTGAGGACGCCATGCGAATTCCCCGGCAATTTCTTTCGCCGGTTTCGCTGGAAGTGGGTGACCAGTTTCGGGTGGCGGGAAAATCGTGACGCCCTCTTTGATTGTTTCGACCACCTTGATGTCTCGAATTTCCATCGGCGGCACTTGCAGTGGATTCCTTTCAAGAATCACCAGGTCGGCCAACTTGCCCACCTCAAGCGTCCCCTTTGTCTCAAGTTCGTCATATTGTTCTGCTGCCCAAGCCGTCATGGACTTGAGTCCTTCGTAAGCAGTAACGCGCTGGTCGGGACCGACCTCAGCGCCGCCGCGAGACTGGCGGTTCACGGCAGTCCACAACATCATCATTTGATCGAGCGGTGCGACGACGAAGTCCGTATGATTGCTGGGCCGCAACCCAGCGTCGATGGCATCCCGCATCGGACTGATGTAGTTGGCCTGGGCTTCCCCGCGATTGGCGAGGTGCGCCTCGGCGAAATAAAACGTGTGCAGGGTGTAGAACGAGGGCCGAACCTTGTATTGCACAAACCTGGGGATGTGATCGCTGCGCATGAACTGCGTGTGGATGGTCGTCACGTTCCAATCCCGAGAATAGTCGCCAGCGCGGGCAAACTCATAAGCTTCCAGGAATAAATCGATCGCAGCATCTCCGTTGCAGTGAATAATCAATGGCACCTGAAGATCGTAGACTTTCTTCACCATTTGCTTGGCCAATTCCTGCGGAAAGGTTGGCTCGCCTCGCCAGTCCTGTTCGCCACCCGGACCTCCTTGTAGGTAGGGTGTCGTGAAAAAGGCCGTTCTACCTTGAGGAGAGCCATCCAGCGTGATCTTTACACCACCGACCTTGAAGCGGTTCTCGTATTTGCTCCAGCGATCGACAGGCAAATCACCCAGGACTTTGTCCACGTCGGTAACAAATGGATAGGCAATGACGTCGATTAAATTCACTCCGGCTTCGCTCGCCCGCAGCATGGTTCTGAATTGCGGGTAGTGAGTTGCTCCGTCGTGAGCTGTGGTAATTCCAGCTCCCGCGTAGAGCATTTGACCGGCACGCGTATAGTCGAGCTCCTGCTGAGCGGTCATTGGCTCGGTCTGCTCGAAGACCGGCAGGAACGCGGTCTCCATGATCAATCCCCAGGGCTCGCGCGTGCCCGGCTTGCGGACGATCACGCCTCCGGGTGGCGTCTCGGTTTCCGCCGTGATGCCGTATTTCTCGAGCGCCAGGCTGTTCAGCACGGCCCCGTGCATCGACACGTGATCGATACGCACCGGATTGTCAGGAAAGGCCTCGTCCAGGTCGTCACGATTGAGCAAACGCCGCTCACCCGTGGATGGGTCGATCGGCATGACGCTGTCGTCATAGCCATAGCCCATGATCAACTCGCCCTGGGCGATTCCGCGTTGCCTGGCATACCTCTGAAGTTCGGCGACGATGGACGGAACATCAGCCCCAGGCCCAGAGGGTGGGGCGTAGAGTTTGCACTGATTGGCGACCAAAAGAGAATTGATGTAGTGACTGTGCCCGTCCAGAAACCCGGGCAATAGCGTCTTGCCTTTAAGATCGATAATGCGTGTGCGATCCGACTTCATGGCAAGCGCAGCATCGCGATCACCAACGAAAACGATTTTCCCATCCTCGACAACCAACGCCTCGGCGTAGTTCGGCTGGTCGCCCGCCATAGTGAGAATCGAACCGTTGTGATAGATCGTATCGGCAGGCGTAGCCTTAGGAACTACAAGGCACGCCCAAACAAAAGCGAGAAAGGCAGCAGTGCCATTGATCTTCATGGAATACTTTCCGTTGCATGGGATCCGGTTGACCTTACACGTCATGCAGTGAGACCCATCGAGTGACAAGTGAAGTTTGAGGGCGTGGCTAGAGCATCTTAAGTTTTGACATAGTCGCCGATCGCTCTGCGATCGTAGCGCCTCGGCCTGAAAACGCATCGTTAGCAGAGCGATCGGCGACTTTCGATCCTACGTCATAACTAAAAATGCTCTAGATCAACCTTTACCAAGCCGTGTTCTTCTTTCAGGTTCCAACAGAGGTCCAGGACCCAAACAGCCAGGACACTGACAACCAGGACACTGACAACCAGGACACGGAACTGCGACATCATTTGCCGCCAACTTGCTGTTCCATGTCGCGCATCACCTCATCCAGATTGAAGGCGGCTGGCTTCTGACGGGGAGGAAACTCCCGGTAGGTCTGCAGGAACTGCATGGCTGCGGCCTGAGCGGGCGCAATTGCGAAGACACGTTGACTCCACCAATGATTGTAATTGTTCGAATCGGTGTCGGCTCGTTCGAACGGGTCCCGTCGAAGGTTGAAAATCTTTGGAGTTCGGAGTTTGACGAACGGCTCACGCCAAACATCAAACTGTTTGGCTCTCTGTTCCATATAAACAATCTTCCAGTCATCCCAGCGGATCGCGAGAAAATCACCATCGTCACTGAAGTAAAAGAAGCCGCGTCGAGGCGATTGTTCTTCCTTGCCGGTCAGGTGTGGCAAAAAGTTATAGCCGTCGATGTGGACCTTGTAGTTCGTACCACCAGCCTGATAGCCCTTGAGCAACTTCTCCTTCACTTCAGGCTCGCCCGCAGCCGCAAGCAGCGTGGGCACCCAATCCGTGTGCGCCATGATCGAGTTGGAAATCGCGTTTGCCTGAATCTTTCCAGGCCAGCGAACGACGCATGGTACGCGGAAGGCGCCCTCCCAGTTGGTATTCTTCTCGCCACGAAACGGTGTAATTCCTCCATCGGGCCACTCATTGAAGTGCGGGCCGTTGTCCGTCGTGTAGATCACAATCGTATTGTCACTGATCCCCAAATCATCGAGTTGCTGCAGTAGCGTGCCGACCTGCTGGTCGTGCTCAACCATCCCGTCGGAGTAGAAGTTGCCATTCGGTCCCGACAGTCCTCGATGCTCGGGTTTGATGTGCGTATAGAAGTGCATCCGCGTGCTGTTGAACCAGACGAAGAAAGGCTTATCCGCCTTGTGGCTCCGTTCGATGAAATCGGTCGTCGCCGACAAGAATTCCTCGTCGACTGTTTCCATCCGTTTCTTGGTGAGTGGACCGGTGTCTTCGATGCGACCGTCTGCGTAGCTATGAATCACTCCACGCGGTCCGAACTGCTCTCGGAATTGTGGATTTCGTGGGTAGTCTTCGTTCTCAGGTTCCTCTTCGGCGTTGAGGTGGTACAGGTTCCCAAAGAACTCATCGAACCCGTGGTTGGTCGGCAAATATTCGTCGCGATCGCCCAAGTGGTTCTTGCCGAACTGTCCCGTCGCGTAACCGAGCGGCTTGAGCAGCTCAGCCAGCGTGGGGTCCTCTTTCTGGATACCAACCCGCGCACCCGGGACGCCTACTTTCGTCAAACCCGTTCGAACGGGCGCTTGTCCTGTGATGAACGCCGCCCGACCGGCCGTGCAGCTTTGCTGCGCGTAATAGTCCGTAAATCGCATTCCCTCAGCTGCCAGTCGATCGATATTGGGCGTGCGGTAACCCATCATCCCTGAATTATTGTAACTGACATTCCAGTAGCCGATGTCATCTCCCATGATGACCAAGATGTTCGGTTTGTCATTCGCTTGTGCCGTACAAGCGATTTGGAAAACTGCCAAGAATACGAGACCAACGAAAACTTTCATTGTTGAAACACCATGCGAGAATAGATATGAGGACGGACTTTCACGAGTCGCCCGGAAAAGACCAATAATCCTAGCATGGCAAAAGTGATTCGCGTTACTCAACCTAGCGAATATTTGGGAAAGAAACCTTACCTTTCGGCTATTCGCACGGTGATCGTTTGCAAAGCGAATTTCCATGCCAAGGACGGTGCTGCCTGGGGGTACGAATGGCAAGCAGCGAACCCCACGGATGGAAAAGATTGATTTGATAGATCCACTTCGCTCGAGCAGAACCCCTGCAATTTTCCTGGATTGCGATGACAGCTCCAGCTGTGGAGCCTGCAAGTGCCATTATGGCTTATCGCGATATAGACACCACTTGTAAGTCTTTGCAACAAGGGTGGATAACGCTGCCCCGTTTAAGATGGCAAATGCAAGGAAACCTAAAGCGGTTCCAGCATGGTCAAAATCAAGTTCGGGCGCTAATCCGAATTGGTTTAGCAAACCCAGCCATAAAGGCGGCAACCCGAATAAGCCAACAAAGAAGAAGAAGCAACCAAGGCTAAAATTTCCATCTTCGAAACACTTTTCATTACAATGCGGACATCGGCGAACCTTGTCATAACCACTATCTGTGTGGATTGACTCTTCGAAGTAGACGCTCCATTCCCCAACAGGCTTCTTGCAAGCCACACACCAGTCTTCACCTTTGATCCGCTCAGTCGATTCTGTTCGGTGACATTCGTTCATTTCATCGCCCTTAAGCCGTGTTCGTTGTCCAATGGATCAACCGTCATCTGGGAGTTGGGCGCGCGCGGAAAAATTAAATGATCTCGGAAAGAGGCCGGTATGGAACACTCTGAACAGGAAGAGTGGCTGGCGGCGGCGAGAGACGGTGACCAGTCGGCCCTTCAGCAGTTGCTGCTGAGTAATTTTGACCAGCTGGCCGAACATATCAGCAGGCGGATTCCAGATTCAGTCCGTCCAGTGGTCGATGTAGAAGACATCCTGCAGATGACTTTTATCGAGGTCTTTCGCAGCTTCTCCAAGTTTCACGCAGGTGATGCAAAAGCTTTCTTTGCCTGGCTTCGAGTCGTTGCCAATGCTCGCGCGGCAGATGCAATTCGAAGGGCAGGACGGAAGAAGAGAGGAGGCGACTGGAAACGTGGCGACTGTCACGTCTTGGGCTCGCGAGAGTCTTACAAGCGGCTAATTGACCTCATTTCCGACCATAAGCGGTCTCCCAGTCGTATGGCCGCAGCCAATGAAGCTGTCGCGGCATTGCAGGTTGCATTGGACAGTCTCCCTGTAGATCAGGGCGAAGCCATCCGCTTACGCTATATCGAGAACCTGAATACGGATGAGGTAGCGCAGAAAATGAGATTGTCCAGCGGCGCCGTGCGAGGCTTGCTCCACAGAGGCAAGAAATCCCTGCGGAAGCTTCTAGGCAACGCGTCAGATTGGATTAGCAGAACTCAGTGAAACGTGGATGGGCCACTGATGCAAGAGCGCGATGACGATGTACGTATCCGTGAAATCATAGCTGGTGTTGTGCAACGGCGACAATCGGGAGACGTATATTCCGACGATGAAATTCTGGCTGAACATCCGGACCTTGCCGACCAACTGCGAGTTCGGCTACGACAACTACAACTGGTCGAAAATGCCTGGAAGATCGCAGAAGACGTCTCCGTTGCAGAAACCATCGACCACCACTCCAACGCAGAAATCGGTGTACATGCGAACAATCAGTGGCCCGGACAAACTATCCGCCATTACGTGCTTGAAGATCTGATTGGTGCGGGTGCATTTGGCAACGTCTGGCGAGCCTGGGATTCAAAACTTGAATGCGATGTGGCGCTCAAGATTCCTCGAAGGGATCTTTCGCCTGAATTCATTGAGCAATTTATCGAAGAGGCACGAATTGCGGCCCAACTTCGAAAACACCCAAATATCGTTAGTGTTCATGAAGCTGACTCGGATGCGGACATCGCCTTCATTGTGAGCGACTATGTCGATGGAGTTACGCTACGTGATCGGATGCATGAATCAAGAATGGGTTCCCAAGAAACGTTGGCGATTCTCATTACCATCTGCAGCGCGCTGAACAACGCTCATGAACAGGGAATCGTGCATCGAGACCTCAAGCCCGATAACGTCTTGCTTGACGATGACGGTGTGCCACACATCACAGACTTTGGACTTGCGCTACGAGAGAGTCAGTTTTCAGCCGAGCATTCGAGTGGTATCACTGGAACGCCCGCATATATGTCACCCGAGCAAGCTCGTGGTGACTCCGATCTTGCCGACGGTCGATCCGATATCTTCTCGTTGGGTGTCGTTTTTTTCGAGATGCTAACGGGTGAAAGGCCATTTCGCGGCAGTTTTGACAGCATTCTGCATAAGATCCAGTTTGATGAGCCACCTCGCCCACAATCATTCGATCCGCGAATATCAAAAGATCTCGAGACAATCTGCTTGAAATGCCTCGAAAAGCACCCCGACCAAAGATACCAGTCAGCGATTGAGCTCAGCGATGATCTTCAACGCTACCGTAGACACGAACCGATCCGTGCCCGCGCGGTCTCAAGCGCGGGACGACTATGGCGGTGGATGCAAAGAAATCCCGGCATATCGTGGATTTCATTGGCTCTCATCATGGTGTCTATGACTTCCGTTCTGACTGCAGGATATTTTCTGGGACCTCTGGTGCAGGAGCTGCAATCTCAACTGGGAGAATACGCCAACGAATCTCTGGAAATGGCCGCCGCTCTCGCGGTAAAGGATGTTGAGGTGAAGATTAACCAGCGATTCGAGCAGGCCGACAAGATCGTCCAGGATCAGGAGTTGAGTGAGTTGCTCATAGCCTGGAACGAACTTGATTCTGAGCGTCGTCAACAATCGGTTGGAGAACTCACGATGGATCACTCACCGGCTGAGCTAGCGGATCTGCAGAGAATGATAGAAACTCTGAGCGGTGATCCACACAACGACATGCAGAATTTGACACGTACGTTCAGCTGGTTTGTGTGTGATGCGGACGGCTATCAGATTGCCAGGCATCCAAGGGAGAACACGCTGGGTGAGCAATTTAACTATCGATCCTATTTCACCGGAGCTCCTGCCGATACTCCTGACGAAGGGCCGGGGGATCTAGCCTGGCCAATAGGTGTCTCTGTTCCGAGACTCACTGTGAGCTTCGCGCCTAAGCATAACGATACCTGGGTGCTTGCACTTTCTGCCCCAATCTGGAGTCAGGATAGATTTCAAGGTGTGACCGGCATTTTCATTGAATTGCAGGAACTCGTCAGCCTCCCGGAAATCAAAGAAACACCGGAGCGGTTCATAGCCATCTTCGATGCAAGGCCGGGACTTACGAAAGCTCGTCCCATTCGACACGAATTCTACCAACAGCACGGAGCTTCTGTTGACTCTATGCTCGTGAGCCATGCCCAGGCCGATCTGGCACGATTGTTGGACACGCGGGAATACATAGATCCATTCTATAGGGAAGGAAGTTGGCTCGCGGTTGCCAAGCAGATTGAAGTGGATCACGTAGAGGACCCAGGTTTGTACGTTGTGGTACAAGAATGGGCAGAAAAATCTAGCTCTCCCGGAAACCGACTTTTGCAAAATCTCATCGTGCTCGGATTGTCTATTCTCGGCTTTGCCGCAGCAACACTCATATCGGCTTGGCTCATCATCGTGAAGCTAGTCATTAAGACATAAGCCTCAATCAAGCGGATGTCTTGACTACACCCCCAAGATTGAAACCCCTCACTCCCAACCCCTCTCCCCAAACAAGTCTGGAAGAGAGGAGAGCCCGGATGTCGTAGTCGAGCTGCAAATAAATCGAGAGATTCCGGGATGGCACCGGACGACATCGGCCAAGACCGCGCCCTCCTGTGTAGCGAAACGACTTCCTATAGAATTTCGCTCGAGGCCTACAAGGAATTCTCTGAAGAGATCAACGTGCGACGCTTACACCTCTTCGAATTCGAAGATCAACCCTGGTTCCCAGCCACAATTCGCGACTGCATGACGGATTACCTCAGCCATGTGGTCAACCAATTCAACTTTTATGAGGCCATTGTCCCGATTCTAGAGAAGGGCGTAAATAAGAGCCAATGTTGCAGAATCATCGACATGGGCACCGGCGCTGGAGGGGGTTGGCCCAAATTGGCAGAATTGCTCGTTCAAAGGCTTCCGTCGCTGCAGATTGTACTAACCGATTTCTACCCCAATTACAGTTCACTACAACGATTGGTGAGCAATGGCAATTCCGTCATGACCTTTGAGCCCGACTCAATCGACGCGCGCGACGTCCCGGATCGACTACGAGGGCTGCGGACACAGTTTCTATCGTTTCATCACTTCAATATGCAAGATGCGAGACGCATTCTGCAGAATGCCGTCGACGCGAGACAACCGATCGCAATATTCGAAGCTCAAAAGCGCGATGTCGCACATCTTATTCAGTTTGCTCTTTCACCTCTGGGTGTATGGCTGCTCTCCCCAGCAATACGTCCGTTCAAATGGAGCCGCCTTTTCTTGACCTATCTGTTACCCGTTGTACCGCTGTGCGTGTTTTGGGATGGCTTGGTATCCGTGCTACGCACGTACAACGAAGACGAATTAATTGAACTGACCAAATCGTTAGATCAGGGTGACTCGTTCTTGTGGGAGATCGGCGAGTGCAGGTCCGGCTTCATTGCAATTCCTTATCTTCTTGGCTATCCGCGATGAGTCAGCAAGGAGCAACGGCTTCGAGCACGGTAAAGACCGCTCGATACTGAAGACCGCGCGGGGTCTTAAAGAGCATTTGCCTAAGCGTAAACTTTGTCTGCTCGTCCTCTGGAGCAACGGCAAACTGCTCTGGATTGCTTGCAGCCCTATCGATTCCAGCGGTAAAGCGAACGAGTAATCGAAGTGCAGGTACTTCCGTCTGCGGAAAGGATGATCCTACTTGACGAGGCTCGGGAATCCTTTGCCCATCTCCGTTGATTACCCGCTCGCCGCACCTGATGCGCGATCAACGTGATTGTCTGATGCGAGTTAGCATTTTCAATGCACTCGGGGGCAACATGAGGAAATCGCCGAGTTGCGTCGACATTGAAGAGCAGAATCGCCAATTGAGCTTGGAAACTGCTCGCGTAGGTGACTCCCACCACATGCGAAAACTGCGCCGAACGCCGACCTGCAAATACCAAAGGTCTGTCCGACAGCATGGAGAGAGATGCAATTGAGCAAATAGCCTCCCAATCAGCCATTGGAGCACGTCATTCTCCACTCGTTACTCAACCGCAAATCGACGCATGTGAGATTGTCCGCCACTGATTATTCTACGGAGAGGCCGACGCTAGTGGCGGTCCGCCTTGATTGGTGATCATGACGTATCTAGCCGGTTGACGTACCGTCAACTTCTTCTCCGGCAATTGTGATCAACGGCAAGCGTCTCACTGCAAGTCGTCGATCGTTCACCGTAACGGCTGCACCCGCCATCAAGTCTGCCTCCACTGCTAGCGCGACCTGCTGGATGACTCTCGAAACTCCGTCGCCTTTCAGGCCTGCCGTGCGAATACGGATTACCGAAGGTGAAGAAGCGTTTGACAATGCAAGCAAGGCGTGAAAGTCCGAATCCAGGGTTACCACGATTGCACCGCGAGAAGCGCCTTCGGCCAAAATGCCTTCATCTTTGGCCGTTGCCATTCCAAGTTCTCCAACGTGTTCGGCTTCGTGACCTAGGCGCTGGAGATGACTTATTGTCGAACGTGGCAAGCCTTGATCGAGCAAGAACTTCATGATGCGTCAGAAAGCTCCAGCACTTGATCGTCCAGATTAGCTGCCGCGTATGCCAACGCCTGACGGATGTCTTCATCCTCAAGTTCTGGATATTCGGCTCGAAACTCTTCTCGATCGGGATAAGTTGCCAGCGCTTCCAGGACTCGGCGAACTGTCAATCGCATACTCCGAATACACGGTTGTCCGTTCATGACCGTCGGGTCGCTGGTAATCCTATTAAGCCTAACCATCTTTGGCCCCTGTGAATTCTTGTTCGGGTACATCTCCATTGTAACTTGCTACTCAGTGTAGCGCCAGTGCGATTGCTTCAACGGTCTGCAGGCGGGATCCCTCCCTCAAACCTCGGCATGAATCGCTTCGAACGCAGATTCATGCAGCTTCCTGGCTGTACGGACGTGGCAGAGTCGTTGTTCCTGCAACTGGCGACGGCACATGGCGATGCGAATAATTCTGCCTCATATCTATAAAGCGATCGATTCTGCGACCAAATTTGCGCGCTGCGGTGCCATCGACCGATAGAGTAAAGTGCAAGATCGACAGCGAGCCAAGTCGCGCTGGTCTGTCCGACCGCTTGGAGAAACCGCAGTTGAACGCAAGGACCCAAAATCAGGCTTGAGATGCCGGTTTTTGCCCTTCAATGCGCGGTTGGGAAATGGCCCAAGGAAAATTTCCCCGCCTTTGGCAATTTCGCAAAACCGCTGCCGACGATGTCAACACCGTTGGCGGAACAGGACGCGGATCAGATGTTGCTCATCACGTAGATCGTGTTGATGTTATTGGCGAAGTAATTCATGTGATTCATCTTTCGAGGCGAGTTGCTCGGGTCCGCCCAAAGGTAGTCGTCTTGCATAAAGTACATGGCGAAGTGCTCAGCAAAATCCTCGAGCGGATCCCTACGTGAATGCACGGTCGAGAACTCGCTGGTGTCCGAGGGGACCCAATCATCACCAGACTGAGTCCAACCGCTGATTCTGCGGAACGACCCAGCCGTGATGTTCTCAGATTGTGTATCCCAGTTGTGACCAATCTCGTGCAGGATGATCCAATCCGTGAACAGCTCTCTATCGTCGGCCGATAGCCACAAGGGCGCATCAAACGCTTTATCCGTCACGTCTGGGGTACCTGCCAGTCCCAGCACCGAGCCAATAACATGGACAATGATTTACTCATGACAAACTAGTGAAAGCGCAAAGAGTTGTTCTACTGTTGCATGGCAAACAATATCACATTGATACCAATGCGGGCCGCATCTTCGCGTACATAGCCACGACACTGCAGTGAATGACGGCTCTCTAAGGCACAGCTTAAGTCCAAGGGAGAAAAGACGATGGCCACCCGCCCATCCACGCGGCCGACCTCAAGTCGAGGACTGATGCGACGCGTCGCGCTGACGATGTTATCGCCACTCACGTCGGCATCGATGACTTGAACGGTGCGTATGTCGAAGCCGTAGTAATCGCGTGACAGCATGGGATGCGAGCGATCCAGATTACCGAGTTCCTTGCCGGTGATCAGCTGCATCTCGCGGCGAAAACTCTCCGTAAACTGAGGATCGGCGCAGATAGCATCCGCGAAAATAAAGCCGCCGTTCTTCAGATAATCACCCAGTGCCTTGCGCTGAGCCTCGCTCAACTTCAAAGTCCCTCGGCCATGCATAAATACCAGCGGATATTGTTCCAGACTGCTCGGTGTGATGTCGATGATCCGCTTCTCGCTGCTCAACTGGAAGGGATTCGACTGGTAAGCCCACTGAACTAGATTGGGAATCGCGCGAGGCGCATCATCAAAGCCCGCGTTATGCCGCAGCTTTGGCAAGAAGAACACGCCCCGCTCGGTGGGCGCGCGGTTCACCACCTCCTCTAACACCGTTACCGTGTCGAGCTTCTCCTTCAGTTCTTTTCCTGTCGCATAGGCCAGCACGTTCAAACCGATCTTGGTGGCCGTATTCAGATCGCCTTGCACGTTCTCCGGAAACTGGCCACGGACGCCATAGGGGGCATTCAACTCCCAGCGGCAGCTGAGGCTGTAGGGAACATAGACGATCCCCAAGCGGCAACAAGTCTGTACCCCATACAGCCAGGCGTTGCTGGGCAAGTCGGCCGGATTCACCCGGGCCTCGGAAAACCAGATGGGATGGTCGGGTGGTAGCTTCTCCAAGGGCTGCTCGAAAACATCGACCACAAAGTCGCGAAAGTAGTTTTCGAAGGCTCCGCCATCGCAACCATTTCCAGAACAACCCTCGACAAACAGAAAGCCGCCTTGTTCCACATATTCCTTCAACAAGTTTTTCTGGGCATCGGTCCAACGCGGGACCTGCGTCCCGCTGATGAACAGCACCGGCGTTTCCAACAGGTCCTGGACGCTGGACTGCTCGATATCCACATTTTGCCATGAGAGATCGCGTTTCCATGCTTGTTCGGTGTGCGCAGTCAAATGCTGCACGGCGACTGCGTGGTGATTCCAATCTTGGGGATCGCTGCTGGCGTACTTCAGGCGGCTGATGACAGTCTGCCGCTTACCCTTGGAAAGAAACAGCAGAGCAAACGCGGTCTCAGTAAAAACATTTCCGTCTTCCAAACCCCGCGATTCGAACTTGCCGCCCGGTACAGCCTGCAACTTGAGCAGATGCTCAGCGCCTTCTCGATACCAGTCATGACCACCGATGTAGCGACGCCCCGTCAACCTTCCCACGCGTTCCAGCGCGTACATATAGTAGAGGTGATAGCGATTGGCAAAATTGGGATTCTGCGTCACGGAAAAATTCCGACCCAGCCACTCAAGTCCCTTCTCGATGCGGTCCTGTGCCTCGTCGGACGCGCCACAGCAAGTTATGGTCTCAGCGGCGGAACTCTCGCGTCCATCGGTTTGCGAGCCAGCGATTACCAACGAGGCAATGCCCGCACAGGTCATACTGCCGCGACTACCATCACCACGGTAGGGAAAGCTGCCATCGTCGTATTGCAGATCTTGCCAGTACTTCTTGGACCGGCTGAAGACGATATTCCATGTTCGATCCGGAAAACGAACAACACCGCTGCGCTGGGCCTCATGCAAGGCCAACAGCGCGAATTGGCTATTCGAAGGGTCGGTTGACACGCCGCGTTCACCATAATCCCAACCGCCGTTGGCCAGTTGCTGCCGAATCAGCCACTCGGCGTTGCGATTGATCTTGACCGCATAGCGATTCGGATTCGCGGCACAAAAGGCCATTGTCTGCAGAGAAACCGAGTACGTTTGCACCAGCTCTTGAGAATCCAAATGCTGCAAGGCCCTGGCGACATCCGGGTGTTCGGGCGGCAGACCGCTGTTGATCAACGCCAGGGTTACCAGGGCTGTAACCCCCAAGGGGTAATTGCGATACTCGGGCCAGCCGCCATCGTTGAGCTGATTGCGAAGCAGAAATTCTCGCGCTTCGCGGATTGCCACGCTGACAGCCTGGGAATCGACGGAACCACCCCTATCGGCCTGCGGCGCGGCCCATAGTGTCTGGGCGTAGAATACTGCTAGAATCCAGAAGACAGCCATGCCGAAGACCATGCGTTTGACCGTTCTCGTCATCCGCATCCTTCGTGCTAGGTCGCTGTTTGGCCAGCTTTTCCCATATTCGATCAAGATGAATTCACCCCTGGGCCGGATACTTGAATGAGTGCGATTGCATTTCTCTGCTGTCGCATCCAGTATAGTCTTTTCGCGGAATACGGAATCTCGTTTCCATTCGGGCATCGTTGCCTGAAGTGGGCACTCGGTACACAACCGCAAATGGGACGCGTCCGTGCCCGGAGCGTAGCTGGTTATTGTTTGACCATCATCGATCCTGACTTTTCATCCTTCCCGTGCAGCCGCGTTTGCCAGATCAGCCCGTGCGTGGCGTTGGCTGGCTGCCGAAAAAATTACCCGTTTGTCCGTCCAAGGTAGGGAATCAACGTGTCGAATAAGCCGGCAAGTAAACCCAAGAATGTTGGAGATCTGCTCCGCGAATTCCGCGAGCATCGCGACACCATGCGCCGCGAACTGGCCAAAGTCGTAGTCGGCCAGGATGAAGTCATCGAGCAAATGCTAGCTGCCATCTTCACCCGTGGGCACTGTCTGCTGGAAGGTGTGCCTGGTCTGGCCAAAACCCTGATGGTCAGCTCATTGGCCCGCATTGTGGACGTGGATTTCAATCGAATTCAATTTACCCCGGATTTGATGCCCTCGGACATCACTGGCACGAACGTTCTGGATGAAGACGAATCCGGCAAGCGGCAATTCCGCTTTGTCGAGGGTCCCATCTTTACCAACATTCTGCTGGCAGACGAAATCAACCGAACACCGCCCAAGACACAAGCGGCGTTGTTGCAGGCGATGCAGGAACGCGAGGTATCCGTGGGCCGTGCAACCTATGCCTTGCCCGACCCTTTCTTCACCATCGCTACGCAAAACCCCATCGAGCAAGAAGGAACTTACCCTCTGCCGGAAGCCCAGCTCGATCGGTTCATGTTCAATATCATCGTCAATTATCCGACGGAAGAAGAAGAAGAGAGAATCCTGCTGGCCACCACACGCAACGAGAAGCCCGAAGTCAACAAGGTGCTCTCTGCCCGAGCCATTATCAACATCCAGAAATTAGTCCAGAGCGTGGCCGTCAGTCCCTACATCGTCAAATATGTGGCTCATCTGGTACGCGCTACACGACCCGCCGATGAGCGAGCACCTAAATTCATCCGTGAATTGGTGGATTGGGGCGCCGGGCCTCGCGCCGGCCAGTTCTTGATCAACGGCGGCAAAGCCATCGCGGCTATGGATGGTCGCTTCAGCGTCGCCATTGATGACATCCGTGCCATCGCTGTACCCGTCTTGCGACACCGTGTCAGCACCAACTTCCAAGCTCAGGCAGAAGGGCTGACCACCGAGAAACTCGTCCAGAAGCTGGTTCAGGAAATTCCTGAACCCAGCGTGCCGAAGTTCAGCGGCGAGGGGGGTGCGGCTCCGCCGATCGCATCGGAGTAACCATCATGGCTGTCGCGCTAGCCAGCAGCACACCGCCTCCAACCAGCTTCCCCGCCCGGATTTGGCAGCGGACGACCGCGGCGGGTAGTCAGCCGGTCGGACCGACAACCGCCAACCGAAATTCTGCTTTCACACGCATTCGAAACTCCTGAAATCTCGACGCGACATGGTTGCTGTTGAACAGTATTTGAAACCCGAACTAGCGGCCCAGATCAAGCGCCTGGATCTGAGGGCCAAAATGATTGTTCGCGGTTTTCTCCACGGCCTTCACGCCAGTCCCTTCCACGGCTTCAGTGTCGAGTTTAGTGAACACCGCCGCTATTCACCCGGCGACGACCCGAAGGACATCGATTGGGTGGCCTATGCAAAGACCGGAAAATACTACGTTAAGAAGTTTGAATCAGAAACTAATCTGACCGGATACCTGGCAATCGATCTCAGCCAATCGATGGATTACACCTACCGGCAACAACTCACCAAGCTGGATTACTGCATCTGCCTGGCGGCCGCGCTGGCGTATCTGATGATCAGTCAACAAGATCCAGTCGGCCTGGTAACTTTCGATACCAAGTTGGGTGCTAACGTGCCGCCTCGAAGTCGCCGTAGTCAGCTGCCGACAATTCTCAGCCATCTGACCAAGCTCAAGGCGCAGGGGCAAACCGATTTGGCAGGCTCGTTAGTACAGCTATCGGCCATGCTCAAGACACGAAGCCTGGTAATGCTCTTCAGTGATTTACTGACTGATGAAGAACCGATGCTCCGCTCGCTGCGGAACTTGAGGCACTCGGGGCATGACATCATTGTCTTCCACGTTCTGGACGAGGCCGAAGTCACCTTTCCGTTTCAAGGCTCGTTGCAGTTGCACGATCCGGAATCGGGAGCCAGCGAACCGGTTCGAGCCGCGGACGCTGCGGAAGCCTATCGCAAGACCATCCAGGAATTTCGAGATCGGCTGGATCGCGAATTTAACGAGAGTCGCATCGACTATGTACCCCTGGATACCAGCATGCCCTATGACAAGGCTCTGATGGAATACCTACTGAATCGTCGCAATCGTTTTTAATGCTCCTCTGCGGGCCTGAAAGTCTATGAGTTTTTTGCATTTGTCTTTGCTAGCAGGCGTCGGCGCGGTGAGCGTTCCGATCTTGCTGCATCTGTTTGGGCAAAGACAGCCGCAGACGATTGAATTTCCCGCCTTGCGTTTTGTTCGCAAGACTCGTCAGGAACAGAGCACGAGCTGGCAGCTGCGACACTTCTTGCTGTTGCTGCTGCGGATCCTGCTGCTGGCAGGTCTCGCGTTGGCACTTGCCCGCCCTCGAGTTCACAGTGTGCAGCTGGATAGCATCCTGGGGGTCACTGGACTGGCGCTGCTAGCCGCCCTGGCGACTCTGATCACTGCCGTCGCTTTCGCTGGTCGCCGCCCCAAGAGCGTGTGGCTTGTCAGCGGCATCGTCGCTGCGGCTCTGTGGTTGGCTTCGGCCGCCTGGGGATACCAAAGCCTGACCTCCGGCCCTCCGGTGCCCAGCGCCGACCAGTCCGCGCCCGTTGCCGCAGCCTTAATCGTCGACAACGGTCCAACGATGTCCTATCGCTTTCAGAACGAGCTTCGACTTGAGCGGGCAAAGGACCTGGCTCTGTGGGTCCTCAATCAATTGCCGATCGAGAGCAAAGTGGGAATTCTGGGCGGCGCGCCGGTTGGCAGTCTGGCATTGGATCCGCCATCGGCTGAAGCTCAGATCAAGCTGATCGAACCAGCTAGCGCCAGCGTCGACTTGCCCTCCCGCATGCGAACCGCGATCGATTTGGTTTTAGCCAGCGAACTCGAGCGCAAAGAGGTCTATGTTGTCACCGATTTAAGTGCCGCCTCCTGGACGTCGGCTCAGCCGGACCTACGAGAAATTCTTGATCAGCATCAGGGCGAGTTATTGGTTCAAATCATCGATGTCGGATCGGAAGAGCAATCCAATTGGTCTCTCGGTGATCCGCAGGCTGACTCAGAGACTTTACTCGCTGGTCAGAATGTCACGCTTCAAGTCGCCGTATCTCGACCCGCGAGCGCGGCATCGAATGCATCGGCCACGATTGAATTACTGCAGGAGTCCTTGGATCCCACACTGCCGATCATCCGCAACGGCGTGATGGAGATAGCACCAACACAAGTGGTGGATCGTAAGGTGGTGGATCTGAGCGGCCAGGAATCGGCTACCGTTCAGCTGACGTCGCGCGAGCTGCCTGTGGGTACCCATCATTTTTCCATTCGGCTGGATAAGAAAGATCCGCTGGAGATCGACAATCAACGCTTTGTGTCCGTGGTCGCTCGGGAGCAGCAACCCACGCTGATTGTCACCGACGACAGCGAACTCGGACCGCGACTTCAAGCCTTGGCCGATCCCTTCCAGCAGGCGCAAACGGGGCTGATCGAACGCATCCGCTACTCGCAATTAAGCGAGGCGGATTTGAGTCGCTTCTATCTGGTTTGGATGCACGACCCGCCTGCGATTTCCGGTCAAGCTGCGGACAAAGTTCGCAAGCTGGTGGAGCAGGGGGGAGGTCTACTGTTGGTGCTGGGGCCGGCCATGGGCAGCCTGGATGCGATCCAAGGAAATTCGCTACTAAGCCTGCTGCCCGGCCAACTCGGTCCGGTGAAAACTCGGGATCCGCGTGATCGTCGCGCCTTTATGGCGCCGCTGGCCATGTCCCATCCAATCTTTCGCGACATCGGCAATCTAATCGATCAACAGCTGTGGAATCCCTTTTCCGTCTATCTCAATTGGCAGCTACCGACTTTATCGCCTGAAGCCCAAGTGCTGATGGCCATGAGCGATGATCAATCGGCGGCCATTATCGCGGAGAATCGAGGTCAGGGGCAGATCATCACCTTTACCACCCCTATCCCGCATGTGGAAGTCCGCGGTGAGATTCTGTGGAACGACTTGTGGATCGCCGATGATCCCCTGCCAGCCTTCGCCCTGCTGCGCGGCGCGCTGGATGCGCTGTATGGTGTCTCCAGTCAAAGCATGAACTTTCAAGTCAACGCGCCCGTCGTGCTCCGCAATCCCAGTCGTGAATGGCCGACGCGTTATGCGCTGTATCTGCCGGATGGGCAGACCCGAACCGTCTCGGCCGCGGACGAGCAGCTGACCGTAGGGCAGTTCGCGCAGGCCGGCATCTATCGCCTGCGGGGACTCACCGGAGAGCCGGTATCCCGAGGGTTCAGTATCAACAGCCCGGCCGCGGACACACAGCTCGAGCGGGTCGAGCAGAGCTTGCTCGATGAGCAACTGGGACCCGATAATTATCGATTAGCCCGCAGTCGCGACCAGGTCGAAAGCAGCGTTGGCCAGGCTCGCTTTGGTCGGGAACTGTACCCTTTGTTGATGTTACTGGTAGCCGGACTCTTCTTGGCCGAACAAGCCATGTCCAACCGCTTCTACAAGATCAAATTTCGCTAGCCGCTTCTCTTGCCCTCAAAGGCCGTCACCTTGTCTTTACTGGAACGCATCAGCCTCGAACCTGTCTTCGGATGGTGGGCGCTTGTTCCGGTGGCCTTGATCATGATCGCCAGCCTGTGGCTGACGCTTTCCAGCGCCGGCTTGTCCAAGTCCCAGCGAACGACGCTGGCAGCCTTGCGACTGGGAGCCATGCTGATTCTGCTGTTGGGCTGGCTTAGGCCCGGCTTTATATCGGAGCAAACGCGTGAAAGCGAGGCTGCGGTCGCCGTTCTCATGGACCGCTCACAAAGCATGACCTTGCCCAGTGATACCAACGGCCTGAATCGTTGGCAGGTTCAGCAGCAAGTGTGGGAGGAACTCGTGGCCTTCACCAACTTGAGCCTCGGACAGACGAAGATCGTGCCTTATTTCTATGATCAAGAACCGCAAGCCGCGGTCGCCGAAGATCTGCCAGAACTGGAGCAGACTTTTGCCAATGAACCAGCCGGCAGATCCACGGACCTTGGTCGCGCGCTCTCGCAAGTCGCTCGTTTGCAAGTCGACCCGCCACTGCGTGGCGTGATTATTATGGGCGACGCGACACAGACCGCGATTCCTCCCGGCGCCGATCCGAGCATGGTCGCCCGGCAGATGGCCCAATTGGATCAACCCGTTTTTATGGTGGGCATCGGCGCTCCCAGTGACAAGAGCCAGCTCAGTGATGTGGCCATCGAAGGTCTTCCCGAACAATACTCCGCCTTCGTCAAGAAAGAACTCGGCGTCCGCCTGGTGGTGCATGCCAAAAGCATGCAGAATCAACCGATCACCATTCAATTGAAACTCCGGGCCAGTGGAGAAGCGGATCGCATTGTCGCCTCGCGGCAACTGCTGGCCTCGCGAGCGGATGAACTGCTGCCCCAAGACTTTAATATCGTGCTGCCCGAAGAGGGCGAATATCTGCTAGAGGCCACCGTCTCGGTCGACGCCAACGACCAAATCGAATCCAACAATACGGCTTTGAGCTTCATCTCCGTACGCGAAGGCGGAGCTAAGATCCTCTATCTCGAGGGTCAGCCGAGACAGGAACAATTATTCCTGAAGCGGGCACTGAATGAGTCGCTGGATTTTGATGTCCAATATCGCTGGCTGCCAGAACGCGAAGTACAACGCGGGCCACGCAATTTGACCGAAGAAATCCAGTTCCGCGACTACGACGCAATCATCATCGGCGATCTCGATGCCTCAGCATTCAGCAGCGAGACCCAGCGAGCCATCGCCGATCGTGTCCAAGCCGGGGCGGGAATCCTGTTCATGGGTGGCTACCATAGCTTCGATGCCGGCGGCTACGGACGCTCACGAATCCTGGAACCGCTGTTTCCTACGCGGCTGACCCAGCGTTCACAAGCGTTTGGCACCGACATCGATCCCAGCTTTCATCTGCAGGGCAAAATACCGCTGCTGCCCACGCGACCCCATCCGATTACCAATTTGCTGCCGGAACCCGACAACACGCGACTGTGGCAACAACTGCCGCCAATGCTGGGTATGAATCGCCTGGGACCCACCAAGGTCGGACCGGGGATTCAAGTTTTGTTGGAGAGTCCTCAGCGAGAGCCAGCCTTGGTGACCGGTCAATTTGGAAATGGACGCGTACTCGCCTTTGCCGCCAATTCCACGTGGCGGTGGTGGCTGGCAGGACAAAGTAAGGTGAGCCGACAATTCTGGCGACAAGCACTGCTGTGGATGATTCGACGCGATACCCTGAGCGAAGGATTCCGTATGGAGCTCGAGAGCCGTCGGCTGTTGATCGACGATACGCCTGAGCTGCAAATCCAATGGTTCGGCGGTAGCGACAACAAGCCGATGCCAACCAATGTCAATATTGAACTCTCGCGGGATGGGCAGCGTTTACAGCGACTACCGGCTAGCCCCACGGGCGACAATTCTCAGACCGCCAAAATCACGGGCCTCAGCCAACCGGGACTCTATCGCGCTACGCTACAGGCTTCCGCCGACGACGGATCGGCCTATGAAACCGATTTTGCTTTCATTGTTCGAGATGAATCACGTGAACTCGCGCGACCGGATGCCGACTGGCAGATGATGAAAAACATCGTCTCCGCTAATCAGGCAGCCGGCGGCATGCAAATTCTGCCAGACGAGATCGAAGTCGCGCTAGCGGCCTTGAAACAACGCCAGGAAGCCTCCAAAGTGACGATCGTTGAAAAGAGACGTCTGGGGGATGCGGCTTGGGACTCTTGGCTTTATTTGATACTGTTTTGTGTGTTACTCAGCATAGAATGGGCTCTGCGGAAATCCTGGCAGCTGCCGTGATACGAGAACCCGGGTTCGGATTTTGTCGGTCCTCAGAGGGTTTTTTCAGGCCAGCCAAGGTCAAAAGTCGCCGGAACTTCGCCCGTCCATTCAGCCCAAACCGGTCTTCAAGCGGCTATCCAAATCGCCTACGTTTTGTTCCACACCGTAACCGGCAGCTTGCGTCCTGTTTTTTCACTTTATCGTTAAACTTCAGCGGTTCTAGGTCAGGTTTGCCGATCACGCGGCTGTGAGAGCAACCAATTACCATGCGGACCGGAGTTTGCTTTAGCCGCAAAATTGGGTTTCTGCTATCATGAAGCCGCATTTTAGTCAGAAGAATTCAGACGGCGGATTGGAACGCATGGCGACAGTTGCGGATGTTTCGCGTATCAGCAAGAGAGTGCGGCCGGCCTTGTCGGGTCGCAGCCGCATGTCGGTACTGACCGGTTTCGAAGTAGCCGCCACGGGAGCTTATGTTCCGGAAACGATCGTTGCCAACGAAGATCTCTCCGAGTTGGGCTGCGACAGCGATTGGATCGTGCAGCGAACTGGCATTCTCGAAAGACGCAAGGCGCATCCCGATCAGGCAACCAGCGATTTGGCCATCCTAGCCGCCGAGCGCTGTCTGGATAACGCGGGCGTCGCACCGGCCGATGTGGATCTGATACTGGTCGCCACCATCACTCCAGATCACGCCGCCCCTTCAACGGCTTGTCTGGTGCAACGCCACTTTGGTTGCATTGCTCCCGCCATGGACGTCAATGCCGCCTGCGCGGGTTTCATGTACGGTCTGGTAACCGGTGCCCAGTTTCTTGCCTCCGGTTGCTATCGCAACGTGTTGGTGATTGGGGCGGAAGTCATGAGCCGCACGATCAATCCAAGCGACGTAAAAACCTACCCTCTCTTCGGCGATGGCGCGGGGGCAGTGTTGCTGCGACCTGCCAATGACAGCAAGGGCTTGCTCAGCTATACCCTCGGTTCGGAAGGTTCGGGCGGCGACAGCTTGTGCATCCCCAGCGGCGGAAGTCGATTGCCGCTCACCGCCGAAAATATCGCCGCCGGCCAGCATTATTTGACCATGGAAGGCCGCACGGTTTTCAAATGGGCGGTTCGCGTCGTCGCGGATAGCTGCCGCGATTGTCTGGCCCACGCCGGATTGGGCGTTGATGATTTGGATCTTATGATCCTCCATCAGGCCAACATTCGCATTATTGATTCCGCAGTCTCCGACTTTGGTATTCCCCGCGAAAAAGTGTTTGTAAATCTCGAGCAGTACGGAAATACGTCTGCGGCCAGTATCCCGCTGGCCCTCAGCGAGGCGTTGGCGGCGGGGCAGCTCAAACCCGGCAACCGAGTTCTGCTGTGTGGATTTGGCGCGGGGCTTGCCTGGGGTACCGCCGTTTTGCAGCTCTAATCCAAGAATTCGGCTCCCATACGAATTACTATGGGATGGTCCCGAATCTTTTCTCCTAGCTAATCGCCAATAGCATGCGTGGCATTATTACTTTTCTTTTAGTCATCGCCGTCCTGGGTGGACTGGGAACCGCGGCCTACTTTCCAGCGGCAAAATACATTCGCGAACGCAATAAGCCTCAATACCGACTGGAAGAGGCCATCAAAGGCGACATCACGCTGAATGTAAATGCTACCGGCACCGTGGAGCCAGTACTCCGCGTGAATGTGGGCGCGGTTGTCAGCGGCCCTATTCTAGAACTGCACGTGGACTTCAATGATCAGGTGAAAAAAGACCAGCTGATGGCAAAGATCGATCCCCGACTCTTTGAGTCGCTTGTTCTCCGAGACAAAGCACAATTGGAGACCCGATTGGCCGAAGTCAAACGCGCGGAAGCTCGACTCCAGCAGGCGATCAATGCCGAAGAACGAGCCGAAAGACTGACCAATCGCAGTATTCTTTCGGAAACCGAGATCGATGAACTGAAATTCAGTCGAATGGCGGCCAAAGCTGATTTGAGTGTCGCCCAGGCGGCCGTGCAACAGGCCGAGGCAAACTTGGAGAATTCCCAAGCCAATCTGGCCTACACGGAAATCCGTTCTCCGGTGGATGGCATTGTCATCGATAGAAAGATCGACGAGGGGCAAACGCTGGCGGCTCAGTTCCAAACGCCCGAATTGTTCATCGTTGCGCCCGACATGGATGAGAAAATGTACATCTATGCTTCCGTGGACGAAGCCGACATCGGACTGATTCGACGCGCCCAACAAGAGGAACAACCGGTTACCTTCACCGTGGATGCATACCCAGGTGAGGTCTTCGAGAATGGCCGCATTCGCGAAGTTCGACTGAGCAGCACCGAAGAATCTAATGTGGTGACCTATCCGGTTGTGGTTGAAACCCCTAACAGCGACATGAAGTTGCTGCCCGGTATGACGGCCAGCCTATCCTTTCAGATTGAGAAGAAAGCCGACATCATCAAGGTTCCCAACTCGGCACTGCGGTTCTATCCGCCGAACCGAAAACTGGTGCATCCCGACGATCGTTCCATTCTGGATGGTGTAGCCGAGGCCCGAGCGAGCTCGAGTGAACAAGATCTTGTGCGAAGAAGCGCGGAAGAAAGAGCCGAATACAACCAGCCGATCCAGGATCGGCATGTGTGGATGTATGACGGAGAGTTTCTCCGGGCCCGAGCCGTAAAAGTCGGTATCTCCGATAGTCGCTTCACCGAATTTATCTCGGGAGATCTCGAGGTCGGCGATCAATTGGTCGCTGGCGAGAAGCCCAAAGAGTAGCGGCCAAGGTTCAGTACCTTTTCGAAAACCATTAGCCGCTTTGGCGTTAGCCTAATGGCACTTACTTTGGCCACGTAACGGCGCAAGCCGTACGGCCGCAGCCACAAATTTGCTGTGAAGTGCCGGTAGGCTTCTTAATACTTTGTAAGGCGCACGCTTCTGCGAAAAGTACTCGGCGGCCTCTGCTAAGATAAGGCAGTCAGTCTATCATTCCTCGCTGCCATGGAGTGTCTCCCGTGACGAAACGCTTTGAACCGTTGATGGTCGTCTTGCTAACGTTTTCTGGCCTTGCCGCAGTCTCGGCGCAAACCAATTGGCCGAACTGGCGCGGTCCGAATTTCGACGGCTCCCAGTTGGAGTCGAATCCGCCCAGCCAATGGTCCGCCAACAAAAACATTCGCTGGAAGACCGATCTTCCCGGCGAAGGCAGCGGCAGCCCTATCATTTGGGAGGATCGTATTTTTCTGAACGTAGCCATCCGTACGGACCGACCCGGCGAGCCCGATTTGCGCGACGTTCCTCCCGGTCCCGGCGGCCGCGGCTTCTTCGGCCGTGGAAACGCGGATAGCGACACTCAAGCTAAGACCTATGTCCAGTTTGCAATCGTCGCCGTCGAGCGTACCAGCGGAAAGCTGCTGTGGCAGACGGTCGTCAACGAAGCAGTTCCGCACGAACAAGGACACGAAACGAATACACTCGCCTCAGGATCGCCGGTGACTGATGGCAAGCACATTTACGCGTCTTTTGGATCCTTCGGCGTGTACTGCTTGGATTGGGAGGGAAATATCCTGTGGTCGGCTGATCTCGGCAAGATGACCACTCGCAATCAATTTGGCGAAGCCAGCACTCCGGCCCTGTCGGGCAACACGCTGATCGTACCCTGGGATCAAGATGGTTACGAAGACAAGAATGGAAATGGACAGCGCGATGACGACGAGCTTCTGTCTTCTCTAGTAGCACTCAATACACAGGACGGCAGCCTGCGGTGGCGGACTCCACGCCCAACCGAAGTTACTACCTGGGCTACACCGCTGATCGTCGAGCATGGCGGTCGAACTCAGGTGATCACCAACGGCACTACCGTCCGCAGCTATGACCTGAATACCGGTGAATTGATTTGGCAATGCGGTGGACAAGTCACCAATCCCATCCCCAGTCCGATCCGATTTGAAGACTCGTTAATCTGTATGACGGGTTATCGCGGCAATGCCATCTATTCCATGCGACTGGACAGCCAGGGAGACATCGAGGGAACCGAGCAAGTCAATTGGACGCGGAACGATGCTGCACCTTACGTGGCCTCTGCCACGCTATACCAGGGCCAACTGTATCTCACCAAATCGCGCGACGGCATCATGACCTCGGTCGATGCCACCAATGGCGAGGTGCTCATTCCTCAAACACGTTTGCCTGGCATCAAGGACATGTATGCCTCACCCGTTTCGGCGGGCGGGCGGATCTACTTCACCGGACGCAACGGTGTCACTACCGTGATCCAGCATGGAAAAGAATTCGAGGTCGTTGCTGAAAACGATCTGGGAGAACCCGTCGACGCCTCGCCAGCCATCTATGGCGACGAAATCTTCATCCGCGGTGCGGAGCATTTGTACTGCATTAGCCAAAGCCAGTGAGGGCCGGGAAAAAGGGGGCAGACTGATGGCGTAACTTCGGACGCAAACAGCCCTAGCCCCAATGCCGTTCCATACGGGCCGCCGCCTGTAGCCACGCTCGCCAGAGCGTGGTCGCCAGAGCGTGGTCGACTTCGTCCACCGTCTGGCGACGGTGGCTACTGGCGACGGTGGCTACGACAAGCCGGGTTAGAACGCCTTTGTCTACTGCCTCATTCGCTGATTCGAATGCGGCGGTACTCGATTTGGCCGCGATCGCCTTCCAGACCGATGGGTCCGTTGTCCGGCAGTTCGAAAGCCTCTTCCAACACTTCGCCATTGCAGGTGCAGCGGGCTCGATTGCCGCGTACTTCAACCACCAATTCGTTCCAATCACCCGAACGAAAATGCCGCAGTTCCTGGTAGGGTCCGGCCAGCGGAAAGTCGCGGCATTGCAGTTGTTTACCTCGTAAAAAAACACCGCTGTCCGCGTTGGGGGTTGTTCGAAACTCGAGCTTCAAGGTGAAGTCCTTGTCAAACTCGCGCTGGGTCCAAAGCTGCTGGATCTTGCGACCCTCGGGAGGCGTGGTCACCACCAACCTGCCGGAAATGGCCGCATAGCGGCCGTCGCTGGTCGCCTGCTGGCCATCCCAATCGATGCGTTCCTTCACGACAGGCCAGGGCGGCGCGTCGGGCGCGCGGGACCGCCAGCGCTCGCGCTGCTCCAACATCTCGGCTGAAGTCGGCAAATAGCACCAACCGCTGAGATCCTCACCATTGAACAATCTTTGAAAACCAGACTCGACTTCGAAGGCTTCCGCCTCCGTTTCAATAAGTTGCAACGTCGCCAAAATAGGCTTCAAGGCGCTCGCCCACTTGTCGTATCCAAGCTGATTCGGATGCAACAGATCCGGAAACTCCTCGAGTTTGGCATCTCCATTCTCGTTGGCAAACAGAGTCCACGTATCGATCAGGGTAACCTGCGGATCGCCATAGACGGCCTGTGCATACAGGCGATTGACCTCTTTGATAGACGCGGCGTCACGACTCTTCTCGGCGGAACTCGGAAATACCTGGCAGGCAACAATCGGCATCTGGGGATCGTGCGACTTGAGCCGCTCGATGATCAGCTTGAAATTCTCGGCCACCTGTTGCGGTGTCGCCTTTTCCTCCAAGTCGTTGGTTCCCATCAGCAGAACCACGGCTTGAGGATTCAGGGACAGCACGTCTTCGTCCAAACGGATTAACATGCCGCGGGTGGTATCACCGCTGATTCCGCGGTTGGCCACCTTGAGTTCGGGAAAACTGCCCCGCAGATCATCGCCCCAACCCTGAGTGATCGAATCACCCAGGAACACCACAGCCTGCTGATCTTGCTCGACACTCTCGGCCCACTGGCTGCGGCGGGCCAGCCACAGATTGCGAAACCAATCGTAGCGACGAATCGGACCCACTCCGGGAAGACCATCGTCGCTTTCTGGCAATGCAACGCGGGCTTCCGCATCCAGCGTCTGCTCCTGGGTTTGCCCAGGCAGCTTGCTCATGCTGAGCATCATGCATCCGAGGAACACCAGGCTGCCATACAAAAGTCGGCCATACCGAGATTGATGCCAATGAATAACCATATGCGTTACCACCTGTTCACGCTCGATTCCAAAGGGTTGATCGGCTATCAGCCTACACGAATTGCCGCGACTTGACAGCTTTGGCGGCTTGAAAGCTTTTGGGGATGGGCAAACTTCATGGGAGTCCCGCTGTGCCTGTGGCATTCATGTCCCGGCTGAGCAACAATGGTTCCTCTTCGTAACAGCATAGCCAGGATCGCCAGTGTCAAACCGCGTCGCCAGACGAATCGAACAGGTTCAAGCCCCCGTGATTCCGATCGTGGGCAAGATGATCTCGGACCACCCTGGGACAATTTCTCTGGGACAGGGGATTGTCCATTACCCACCGCCGCCTTCTGTTTTCACCCGAATCCAACAGCCGCCTGAGAACATCCATCGCTATGGTGATGTGTGTGGCGACGAAGTTCTTTTGGAACTCATTCGCCAGAAGCTCTGGGAAGAAAATCGCATTGAGTGTGGACACGATGCCCGACCCATTGTGACCGCCGGATCGAATATGGGCTTTCTGAATGCTATCCTGGCCATCGCCGACATAGGTGATGAGATCATCCTGATGAGCCCCTATTACTTCAATCATGAAATGGCAATTACCATCACCGGCTGCCGCCCGGTGATTGTCCCGACCACCGAGGAATACCAACTGGATCTGGATGCGATTCGTTCCGCCCTTACCGAGCGGACACGAGCTATCGTCACCGTATCACCCAACAACCCCTGCGGCGTGATTTATCCGCCGAGCGATCTACTTGCGGTTGGTGAGCTGTGCGCGGCCCGGGGCATCTACCACATTTCAGACGAAGCCTACGAGTACTTCGTTTACGGTGCGAACACTCACTACTCTCCCGCCTCGCAAGCCACGTCGGCGGCCCACACCATCTCGCTGTTCACCCTATCCAAGGCCTTTGGCATGGCCAGCTGGCGGGTCGGCTATATGGTCGTACCCGAATGTCTGGTGATGCCGATCAAGAAAATTCAGGACACCAATCTCGTCTGTCCCCCGCGCATCAGTCAACTGGCTGCCACCGCGGCCATGGAGCGGGGCTACGCCTGGTGCCAACCTTATGTGGGTGGGCTGGAGAAGGTCCGAGACCAGGTCTTGGAACACTTTCATCCCTTGGCCGATCTGTGTCATGTCCCGGAGACGCAAGGTGCATTCTACGCCTTGCTGCAACTGCACTCCGAGCGACCGGACATGGAGTTGGTGGAGGCGCTGATTCGTGATTTTGGCGTCGCAGTCCTACCCGGAAGCACCTTTGGCGTACACAATCGGTGCGCCATCCGTGTATCCTTTGGGGCTTTAGAATCGGACACGGTGCTAGAAGGAATTGGCCGGCTGACCAAGGGTCTGAAACATCTGCTCAAGAGGTAATTTTGATGCATGTCGTTGCACTCCAATTGAACATGGCTTGGGAAGACAAGCCGACCAACCACCAGCGCGTTCGAGAATTGTTGGCAGATATTCCCATTCAAGCGGGCTCTTTGATTGTGTTGCCAGAGATGTTCGAGACGGGCTTCAGCATGAATGTAGATGTGGCCGCGCAAGATGAAGATCGAGCCGGTGAAGCTTTGTTGCGGGAGTTGGCCCAACAGTTCGACTCAGCGGTCCTGGGAGGTGTAGCGGCACCCGTGGAAAACGGCTTGTCCAAGAATGAAGCCGTGGCCTTTGCACCGGATGGAAGCGAATTAGTCCGCTACCAAAAGATGCAACCGTTTTCATTATCGGGCGAAGATCAGCACTACCCCGCCGGCTCATCCCACCGCATCTTTGAATGGCAGGGGATCAAGATTTCACCCTTTGTTTGCTACGACCTGCGATTTCCTGAACGCTTCCGACCCGCCGTCCGTGATGGTGCGGAGATGATCGTGGTGATTGCCTGTTGGCCAGCTGTACGATCCGAGCATTGGGTGCGATTGTTGCAAGCCCGAGCCATCGAGAACTTGGCGCCTGTTGTGGGTGTCAACCGCTGCGGTCGCGAACCCGGCTTAGAGTTCGACGGACGTTCGGCGGCTTTCGATCATATGGGCGTCCCCCTGTTTGAAGCCGATGCCAGGGAACAGGTGATCCAGACAGAAATTGACATTAAGACGGCCCGTCTTTGGCGGCGCAAGTTTCCCGCTCTGCGCGATATGGCTTAGATGGACAGCGCCACTTTCCTGAAAAGTGCCGTTCATTGGTAACCCGCAGCGTTAGTTTTGAAGTTGCGCCAAATCGTGCAGGTGCAGATTTATCATGCGAACGATTTGTCAATCTCACTCTTCACTCCGGCTCGTTGTACCACACAAGTCGGCTGGGGAAAAATACATTGCAAAGCTGGCGACTGCGAGTTATTCCATAGACAGCTTGTCAGCATGCTAGTTGATGGAACAGGAG
>JANSWS010000044.1 GCA_024743355.1 bacterium | reverse complement strand
TTGAACCGAATCTGGCTGAACCTCCTTCAGCGAACGGTGCAATTTGACCAGAGATTCTTGTAGCACATCATCCGTCTCTTCCCATCTGCGTACTTGTGGGAAGTTCTTCAGCATATGATGGGCAATGCTCAACAAACGCCCGCCAACTTGTTCGACCAACTCATCGAAAGCTTTGCGGTCACCGTCGTTGGCCCGTTCAAGAAGCACCCCGGTCTCGAGATTGGCTGCAACCGGATCCAGCCGATTCCGTGAACCCTCGCTGGACGGGGAGCACTCGGCCGCCTTGTCTGTGCAAGGTTGCCCACCCTCGAAGATGCTGGTTCGATGGGCCTCGCTGTAGCTCAGGGGATCTTGCTCCCGCTCGGACAATATCGCATCCCCCGCATACCATGAATGGGTCGCCGGCAATCCAGACGTCTGGATCGAATCACGCCCGTGAACGCCATTCAACCGTTTGAGTAGTTACCCGCTGTATTGTACCGCTTCCGTACTCAGATTGAGACAGGCTGATCAGGAATTCGAGACGCACTCGCCAGTCAGTTCGCATCGCCAGTCAATCCCAATTGCCGGTATGCACGCATTGCGTTTAGTCGGAATGGATCGATGTGCGGCAAAAGTAGTGCAGCAAAATTCCGGCTGCGACGCCGACATTGAGCGAATCGACTCCATTCTCCATGTCGATTCGGACCAGATGATCGCAGCTCTGCAGAACGGGGGGCGGGAGACCATCGCGCTCGTTTCCCAGCAAAATCATGGCCGGTCCCGAACGTTGAATCTGCTCCAGGGGCAGGGTTCCGCGTTCTATTTCCGCAGCCTGCAATTGCGGAGTGGCAGCATAGCTGGCAACTTGATCCCGCTGCCTCAGAAAAGCAATGTCATCCACCAGATTGCGACTGGGAAAGATCTCTAGTTTCAGTGCGTTCCCCATCGAAACACGCAATGCCCGGCGGCTAAATGGGTCCGCACAGCCAGGCCCCAGGATCACTCGCTGAACCCCCAAGCCCGCACAGGTACGCAGAATCCCGCCGATATTCTCGGGATCCTGAATTCCCAGCAAAGCAACGATCGTCTCACCTTGAACCAGATCTTTCCAGTCACTGCGGATGTTCAGCGCCGGTTTTCGTCGGCCACAGCCAAGAATGCCACGATGAAACTTGAAGCCCACAATTTCCGCGATGCAGGCATGGTCCACCACCAGTACGTCCGTCGGTGTATCGAGCAAGTCTGTGAACTGATGCTGGTATTTCCTGTCGATCAACAAACTCTGACAACCAAAGTCACTTGCCAGTAATTCTCGAACCAGCGACTGCCCTTCGGCAATGAAAATGCCGCTTTGAACCGTCCAATTCTTGCTGCGGATCTCGCGATAGGGCTCCAGTCTGGGATCGTCGATGGACGTGATTTCAATCCTGGGCACCGCCGCCGCTCTCTATGGCAAAAAAACTAAATTGTCCGTCGAAAGGAATCCTTGAACAGCTGAAACAGGCTGAGCCAGTGGGCCACAAAGGAATTCAGTTCCGCCTGCTTCTCCAGAAAGCTGAGACGAAAGGGGACTTCGCGACGGGCGCCTTCGAGCAGCTCCCAGTAGAAATCGCGAACATTGCGATTCTCGAAAATATCGCCTCCAGCAGCGTGCGCGAAGAGCACGGAATCCCAAGACTTTACCGAGCTAACGCTCTCGGCTGTGAGCCCCAGAACGGCGGATTGGCTGCCCGGGCTGAGAGATGGTACGCTCTCAATTTGCACATCTTCCAGCTCTAGATTCTGCGGGGTAAATCGCGCTAAAATAGAGCGCGTGCGACCATCGTAAGCGACCGCCTCCGGCGATTGACCCGATGCACTCCAGGCCTGCGGAGGTAGGTCGTTGAAACGCTCGTGGATGAATTGGCATGTTTTATGCCAACTCTGAAAGCGCGTACGCGTCTCCGAATTCGGTGACGCCTGAAGCTGCTGGTGACTGGCGTTGTGAAAGACGACGTCGAAAGATGAAACCCGCTGCATGGGTAGTCCTCACTCTAGGAATGCTTGCATTTCCAAAATTAATTCCGAGGTATTTAGAGGACCATCTCACGGGGGGCAGTGGGGTCTTTTCTCCTGCCATGACGGTCGGTTGTAACGATTCTGCGGATCGACTCGGCAAAAAAGCGCATTCGGCGTTGCGGCTTTCTTTCAGCTCGACTCGGGTTCCGAGGGTCCCTGAACGAAACTCCGTCTTTGCCTTGACCCCCTATCTCTCTAGATTGCCCTACCCGACGCAAGACGGATTTGCTACGTAGGCATTAGCAGTAGATCTACCAAGCGCGAGGACTCCAAGCACGGTGCTCGTGCCAGATCGCATCTGGCTGACGACAGGGATGTCAATCGATGAAAAAAAATGTAACCCGCTTCGCATCCGTAGGTGGAATTCTGGTGTTAGGAGCCTGCGCTTTGGCTCTTGCTCAACACGACTCGCGAAATCGTGATCGAGAGCCCATCCGCCCCGAGCCCTTTACCTCCCAGCCGGCTGCTCCCATTGCGGTCGACGCGGAATGGACACCTCCTTTTGAATCCGCTCAAGCGAATGCAGAGGAAAAAACAGAACGCAACAGCTTTCGATTGTCGGACGATCCCAATCCGCTACGTGAGGAGCTCGCGGGTGGATTGCCTCCAAGCCTGCCAGCCTACAAGCCGCCTGCCAACAGCCAGCCACCGGGCACTGCTTCTCGGGCAGCTGGTTCAGCACCCTCCGTACAGGCTGGATCCCAGCTGAGCCAGGCGCTTCCTGCGCTTCCAAATCCGAATCCTGGAAGCGGCGGAGTTGTCACCTCGCTCGTCGCCCATCAACTACCTCAAGACCCACCGGCCTGGGTCAATGAGAGTGGCATGCCCGAACAGCCTGCGCTGAATTCTCATTCGTTTTCCGATCTTCCCGCAGCTAATCTTCCCGAAGCATCTCCCGCCAAGTCGCCCCAGGTATCCACGTCCCCGAGATCAGCTCCCGTTTCAGCAGCGCACTTGGCAAGTGGCGGAACGGCCATCTCAGACACACCGTCAGCCGGCTCATACAGTGAATCGCAGTTGTCACAGTTGCCCACCAGCAGGACACTTCCTCCCGCGGCGCAAACCAATCTGCCTTCAGGTTCCAATCTGCCTTCGGGGCTGCCGCAGCCAGTTTTGGGGCCGCCCACGGGTGTCGGGAATCAAGCTCAAACATCGGCACCAGGATCGTCGCGTTTAGGCGACCTTTCCGACATTCAGCGGCCTGCTTTCCCTGCAACCAACATGTTGCCTGTTCAGGCCGCCAACGAGTCCAACACCCGCAGTAGCGGTTCCCGTGACGCCGGGCCTGGCATGCTACCACTTCCCAACGCAATGGGAGCCAACCCTGCGGCTGGTGGTCGATCGCTGGAGGCGGGAAATACTGTGCCGCCTGCATCAAGCCCCCAAGCATCGGCGGGAAACGCGGCACGCGGTTCGGCTCCAAACCAATTCCCTCCAAGTTACGCCGATGACCGCAATGAGCTGAATGTACCCTCGCTTGGGGCTCCGCCTTCCAGTATGACGGCCGTTGGAAGCAACGCCCCAAGCATGCCTAGGTCAGGCTCTCCGACTGCCTCGGCTTTAACAACCCGTGCCACGCTAATCAGCAGCCAGCCTGGCAGTCGCTATTTAGATGGCTCACAGGCGCCGAGCATGTTGATCCAGAAGCGGGCACCCGAGGAGATCCAAGTTGGTCAGAAAGCCACCTTTACTATCTCGATCCGAAACGCTGGCACCGCCTCCGCCCATGAGGTGACTGTTGTGGATCGTGTTCCCCAAGGCATGAGCTTTGTCGAGTCGATTCCTGCCACAAAGCCCGATGCATCTGGCAACTTGACTTGGACGATCGGTGAAGTTGCGGCGGGCGAGGAAAGAACGATCACCCTGCAGATGGTCCCCAGCGTGGAGGGGGAGTTGGGAAGTGTCGCCGTGGTTCATTTCGCCGCGCAAGCATCCGTGCGAACGGTCGTAACACTCCCCAAGCTGGAACTTGCTTTGCAAACTTCACCCGACGTGCTGATTGGAGATTTGCAAGACATCACGGTCACCGTGCGTAACACAGGCACAGGTGTGGCACGCATGGTTCGGCTGGAGGCGGACATCCCGCAAACATTGAAGCACGAAAGCGGTGATCCACAATTGGAAGCCATGCTGGGTGATCTGCGACCCAACGAAACACGCAATATCAAGCTGGGCCTTCGGGCTGTGCAGCCGGGACAGGCCCCCTGCCTCGTCAGGGCAGTCTCTGAAGATGGTATTTCTGCAAAACAGACCCAGGATATTCATGTTCGCTCTCCGCAGTTGATGGCAACAATCGATGGTCCGAAAGTGCGTTACTTGGAACGCCAGGCCACCTTCCAGATTGCGATCAGGAACACTGGCACCGCGGCCGCATCCAACCTGGATTTTCAATTGCACTTGCCTTCCGGCTTGAAATTCAACGGAGCCGATGCGCACGGTCAATATGACCCGGCCACCCACACGGTAAAGTGGGGACTGCATGAATTGGCGGCAGGCCAATCCGCTCCCATTGAAGTCACGGTATTGCCAGTTGAACTGGGACCTCAAGTTCTGAGCTTCGCTGCCAGCGGTGACTTGGGGATTTCCGCGGAAGCACAATCGGAACTGACCGTGAACGGGTTAGCCGAACTGGTGTTTACCTTGTCCCAGGATCACGGAACGATCGAAGCAGCAGCGACGGAAACATATTCCGTCGAAGTCGCCAACGTGGGCACGCGACCCGATCGCGATGTCCAATTGGCTGTTGAGTTGCCCGCCGGTGCTGAATTGGTGGCCGTCATTGCGGCACCTGTCGAACACCAGGCACAAAAAAATCAGCTTGTGTTTGCTCCGATCCCCGAAATGCGCAGCAACGATCGACACGTGTTTCGCTTTCAAGTACGGCACACACAACCCGGTATCCAAATTGTCCGCACCAAACTCCGCAGCGCCAATATTCCAACTCCGGTCGTGAAGGAAGAGGATACGCTGGTCTACAACGATCAGAACTAGCCAATCGCGTAATCCTGGCAATTGGTGCTTTCCATAGGAGTTGTGCCGCTGCCATTCGTACGAATCCTGAGCCGCTGCCTTAGAACCACTACGGATTGACCCTACCTCCGACCGAAAACAACAGGGAAGGCACGGCTTCGTCGTGATCCACAGCGAATCAATTGCTTGCAATTGAGCGTTTCTTCCAGAGGCGGGAACTTAGGTAGGCAACGGTCAGTCAATGCGTATTGCTAGCACATTGCTATATGCGGCTTTTCGTTTCCCGCGCGACAGGTACATCTCTCTTGCACTGTCAGTGCTTTTTCTTCTGTCCCTTGCGGGGCAGGCAAAGGCGGCAGAGATCGAGGAAGGCAGCTCGAGTCGTTCCGCCAAGAAAGACGCAGTCCGCAACGTTCCTTTCCACAAGTTAAATAACCAGGTCAGTGGCAAGGTCCGAGACGTCGTCGAAAACCCCAGCTACTTTCGCAGAATGCCCAGCCAAGTCGTGGAATGCGACCCGCAGATGTTCTCATTTCTGGTACGCAGACCGGAAGTAATGGTCAACATCTGGCAGATCATGGGCATTACCAAAGTCACGGCCCAACGGTTGAATCCGTATTCGTTTTACGCGAATGATGGTGTCGGCACGACCTGCCGCTGCGATCTGGTATATGCCGATCAGAACATGCACATCTATCTTGGGGATGGGACTTACGACGGCACACTGGCTCCCCGCAAAGTCACAGGAAGCTGCGTTTGCATCCTGAGAACCGATGCTCAAGCGAATCCTTCGGGCAAGTCGTTTGTCCAGGGACAGATGGACGTGTTCTTGAAGCTAGATAATTTGGGAGCTGATATTCTGGCACGCAGTGTAGGACCCTTTGTGAGCAAAACGGCCGACTACAATTTTCTGGAAACAGCTAAGTTCATATCCCAGATTTCCCAGGTTTGTGAACGTTCCCCCGGCGGAGCCCAGAACCTGGCCATGAAATTGGAAAACTGCGATGTGAGTGTCCGTCGAGAATTTGCATTGATTGCCGAACACATCAGCAAATCAAAATTCCCCGGTTCGGGATCTGAACATGAATACTCTCAATGGCAGGCGGTAGCTGGGGCACATGAGTCGGCGGCCCCGGCACATGACCCGACTTCCTCGCCAGCCCTGGGGTTTGCGGACAACGCCTCACAGCCGTCCAAAATCATTCACCTGAGCGATATTTCGGGTGATCCAGGAACATCCAGCAGGGTTCCTGCCGACGAGAGATGGTCGCAGACCAACGAGTGGCGAGCCACCCGTAGCTCGAACGACATCGAGGTCCCGCAGAGATCACGTATGATTGCTCCGCTCAAGCTAGACCCCATCATGAAACGCTAGCGATCGTCAAGCTGTCTTAGCACGGGGTGCTCATGACGGCTAATGCGACATTCGGATGAGCCTCCAGTTATCCCGGCGGGCGTTTATTGTTCGACCAATGTCCACTGGCATCTGCTCCGCGAACAAAAACGCCTTTCTGATTCCATCCCAGCTCCGCACGCACATCGGCACTGGCATACCTGAGCGTTAACCCGCATCGCCTGCGTTCCGATTGATTCGCCTCAGACCCGTGCAGCAGAAGATCGCTGTGAATCGAAACTTGCCCGGCCTTGAGTTCGTCCAGAACGATCTGGCCGAACTGCTCTGGGTTATCGATGGTCTGATTCAGCACATTGTGTTCGTCGGGACTGCTGGGGCGGTAAGTCATGTGACCGGCCAAATGCGAACCGGCAACAAATTTCATGCACGCGTTTTCTCGATCCGCGTCGTCAATCGCTAGCCAGACAGTAATTGCCTTCGAAGGCGAAAGAGGCCAGTAGCTGGCATCCTGGTGCCAAGCTACAGCTTGTCCGTCATGTGGCATCTTGCAGAAGAAGTGCGAACCCCAACCGATGACATTCTGACCCAGTAAATCGGCAACGTAGGCTACGATCCGCGGTTCAGTAAGCAAATCGTAGACCGGCCCATATTTGAGGTGCGCCGAGCTAATCGAGTAACTATTCCCGCCCTCAGCCACCACCTTGGACAACAGGTCGTCAAAATACTGTCGCACGGACGCGATCTCAGTTTTGGAGAAAACGTCTAGAGGGGCAATGTAGCCCTGCTGATTAAACTGCTCGATCTGATGCGCCGCCAGCGTCTGTGGATGCGAATTATGCACCGGATAGAAGGTGAGATCACGCTGCACGCTGCCAAGCTCATCCTCCGTCGGGATCATTTTGAAATTCTTGCTGGCCGGCGTTTCTTGCTCTGACATTGCGACACCTGTAAACAAAGAGACGGATGCCGGGTCCAAGATAGCGAAATCTCGCAAAAATCCAAGCGGCAGCCAGCGTCCCGCGGGTGGTCACGGCCGCGTGCATCAGGCCAACTCGGTTTGTGCGAAACGTCGCGTTTCACTACTGCGTCGGCTGATGATAAATAACAAACCGATGCTGAGCACCATGCTGGCCGTTGTCCAAGTCGGATTGTAGACATAGGCTCCATCTTGGTGGGTCAAGGCCCAGTCCAAAGCAACCGGCAAGTCCACCGAATTGGCTCCGAACCAGGCCATGCTCAATGAAAGCGCATTGTTGATTGCGTGAACCAGCATGGTGCAAATAACACCTCCAGTTCTCCACGCGATGAACCCCAGCACGAGCCCCATCACGCTGGCCGAAATGGATTGTTGCAAGACGGTATGCGTGAAACCAAAGAACAAGGCAGAGATGATGATCGCCCTGAGAACACCGTGCTGGCGGAGTAGGCCTCCGAAAATAAAGCCCCGGAACGCCAGTTCTTCACAGATGGCTGGTAACACTGCCATGAGCAACAAAACTGCCCACAGCGGTTGGGCTGTTACCATGCTCTGAAAATGCTGGAGCACCAGCTGAGTTTCTTCTCCAATCTGATAGACCTGCTGAATCCCAGAAGACAGAAGCATATAACTGGGGTGCATACACAGTCCGAGCATGATGGCCGCCACCAAGTGGCTCGGCTGAGGCTTGTGCAGCCTGAGTGCACGCGTGAAGGATCGCGTCAGGAAAATGGCCATCAGCAGACAAGGTGTCAATATCAAGCCGACTTGGACCACAAAGGTCGACTTGGCGATCGCTGCCCAGGAATCAATGCTTGAACCCGCGAGAAACTGGGCAAAAAACATGGACACGATGATGATAACGCCACACAACACCGCTTCCGCGGGTGAGGCGGTGTCCTCGCGATCACGCCACAAATGGTGAACCCATATACGGATATTCCAGCGTCCGGACTCGCGAAACATAACCGACTCGCTTTCGAACTGACGAATCGCCCAGCGAACCGAGAACCAGCAGCAGGTTGCTGTAACCAGCAGCACTACCGGCAGATGCACCAGGGCTTCGATATAGCGTCCTTCAATCAGCGATCTCACCAGAAAGATGGCTCCGGACACTGGCACCAAGCTCGTGCCTAAGTTCAGTTCAAGACTGGGCATCAGCGGCAAGGCAACCAGCGGCAGAGTCACCAGTAGCAGCGGCATCAAATAGTACTGCCCCTCTTTCGTACTGCGTGCCAGGGCTGCGACCGCTAACGCGAGCGCGCTAAAGAAAGCTGCCATGGGAAGTAAGAGCAACACCAACCAACCCAAGGCATGGAAGGGCATGGGACCCAAAGCTTCAGCCAGCTGCGGCGTGCCCTGCGATGCAAGCTGCTTGACAATCATGCCCGCGGTTAAATGCATGCTCAATAGATTGAGCAACGCACTGCCGATGCTGAATAGGCAAATAGCGCCCAGTTTGCCCCACACGATCTCACGTCGTCTCGCGGGACTCGACAACAAAGTCTCCAGGGTACCGCGTTCTTTTTCCCCCGCACACAGGTCGATGGCCGGATAAAAAGCTCCGGTCAGGGCCCAGATGAGCATCACGAAGGGGAGAACTTTTGACCACAACATGGCCCGCTTGACCGAGGCGGGGGCCAAGTCCGTCGCATTCAAAGCCAAAGGTCTAAAGACGCCCGGACTGACTCCTGCCTCCTCCAGGTAAGAGCTCGCCCAGTTCCTCTGCCAACTCTCCAGAACAGTTTCCAACCGCTTTCGAGCAATCTGTGAACGATCTCTCGCCAAGTTGGCGACAACCTGTAGACCATCATCGAGTTCAGCAGACTGCGCCGCGGCAACATCAGACGCACCCGCGGCTGGCGAATCGGATTCGCCGACGCTACCCCGCAGACGCTCTTTAAGCCGCTGTGAAAAATCAGGTTGAACAATAAGCACCAGATCCGCTTGGTCCAATGTGACTGCATTGCGGGCTCGGCTCTCAACCGCGGAAATATCATCGTCGCCGGCCTCTCGATCGGCTGCGAGGGGATTCAAATTCGTGTTCCAAGGGATGGACTCGAAGTCGATCAACTTCGCTACCCGCTCCATTCCGGGCTCAACGACCAGATCGCCTTCCGCATCTAGCAGCGGCTGATCGGAGGGCCAGTGTTCCAGGCCGACAACTTGAACCCGCACGCTGCTATCGTTCTTGAACTGTGCCACTTGCATCATCAGCATACCCAGGAAAGGGTAGAGCAGCAGCGGCAGCACCGTGATCGTAAACAGCGTACGACGATCACGCAGCTGATCCGTCATTTCACGCTGAAAGATGAGTTGCACATGCTTCCAATTCATGGCTTCCCCCAGAGGCTGACAGTAGTCACAGCGGATTTTCGATCTGAAGAAATCTCCGCCACTTCGTTTTGATCCGACTCCTTAAGCAAGCGGAAGAAAAGCTCTTCGAAATCGTCTTCGCCACGTTGCTCAGCCAATTCACTCAACGTGCCATATGCCAGCATCTTGCCGCGATGAAGAATGCCGACTCGGTCACACAGCCGTTCTACCTCGCGCATGATATGCGTGGAGAAGATAATGCACTTGCCCTCGTCACGCAGTCCCGAAATGATGTCCAGCAGAGCTCGAGCCACGAGAACATCCAGTCCAATGGACGCCTCGTCAAATACCAGCACCGGCGGATCATGCACAATAGCTCGGGCAATATTTACTTTTTGCTGCATGCCCGTCGACATTCGCCCCCCGGCCACATCGCGAATATCCATCATTTGGAGCTGCTCGAAGACTTCGTGCATCCTGGCTTCCAGATGATCCGGGGCCAGTCCATAGAGCCTGCCAAAATACTCCACCATCTCCCAAGCTGTCATCCGCTCATAGATGGCCGTGTTGTTAGAGACGAAACCAATGCTGTGCCGCACTTCATCAGGGTGTGTAACGACATCAAAACCATTGACTCTGGCTGAGCCTTCCGTCGGCTGCAACACCGTACTGAGTATCCGCAATGCCGTTGTTTTGCCAGCACCATTTGGCCCCAACAGGCCAAAGATTTCGCCCTCTCCAACTGAGAAAGATACATGGTCCAACGCTACGAACTTGCCGACCTGCAAGTCAGGGTAGGTCTTCGTGAGCTGATCTGCCTCAACCATGAATTATCCTATATCGTCCCGTTTTCCAAGTTCCACTTCCAGCCGAGTTTCAACTCCAAAGGCTGCTGTCACTCTGGTGTCATGTGCGGCCGTGTCTCCAATCCGGCGGACAGTTCGGCAGATTGTAAGGCCCCGGCAATCAGCGGAGGACCATCATCCTCATCAGTTTTCAGTTCCCCATTGTCGCTTCCCTTGTCTGCCAATCTCTGCCCTTTCCCGTCCGGATTCGACGCCAACTCGCGCTGTGAGCCCTCGCTCAAGTCAAACTGGCCCGCATCCATGTCGGAATGATCGGCTGCACTTGCCGCAGTCGAAGGTAGATCGTTTGCAAGCTGCGAGAAACTGGGGCTCGGCTGCCGGGCTGTCCTGACCGTCGTCTCGCCAGATTCCTGTAACGTTTGAGCTGTTCCACCCATACCAACATCCGCATTCCGATAATGCTCGTCCCTGTTGCCCTGCCTTTGAAGGTATGCCTCCCGCGCTGTTGGTTGCTGTACGCGGCGATCGAAGTCGCCGCTGTAGTCCATCCGTCGCCGTCCAAAATTGATATAGCCATCCATGGGCGTCAGCAGAAAAACCAAGCCCAGTCCGAACATCAATCCACTGATTCCAGCCCCCAACACAATCGTCGTCTTTCCAGGTCCCAGCGGATCGTCCCCGACGATTGGCGAGTCGATGCGAGTAATCAAACTGGACGTTAGTGCCGCTTCTCTGGCCGCCTGTGCCGCAGCTAACTCGCGTTCGGCATCCTGCAGCCGGGTAGCGCAGGACTTTACATCGTTGACGACATTCTCGTATTCAGCTCTGACTGCCGCCAGCTTGGCAATCCGGTTTTCCAGTTGGTTCTTTTGATTCTTCAGTTGTTCGACCCGAGCGGTGGCCAATTCGACGTCTTTACGCAGGGTAGCCACGCAGGTTTGCAGCTCAACCCGAAGCTCCTGCTGAATCCTGGCTTTGGTTTCCTCAGCCGCCATGACCAATGGGTGTGATTGGGTATAACGCGAGGACAATTCCGAAGCCCGGATGGCCGCGTTGGCCAGACCTTCTCGTAATTGCCGAAGTCCAGGTTGCGTTTGCACGAGCTTGGTGGGAGTCTGCAAGAGCTGCTCAGGATCTTCCAGCGATTGCTCGGCGGTACGCAGATCCATGCGGGTTTGGTACAGCTCTAGTTCCGCGGTTCGGAGTTCACTATTGACAATATCGAGTGTCTGCCGCGTCGAACTGGCACTGACGCTGTTCTCGATCAGGCCGCGCAAATCGCTGAGATCATTTCCCACATCGGATTCAATTTCTTTCAGACGTTGAGTCGCGGCTTGCAGAGTCTCAGCAGCCGCTTGACGGGCTGTTCGCAATTCGTCAATCACACCACGTGCACGCGACTCACGGATCTGGTTGAGCCGGTCCTCCAGAGCTTCACAGATGGCCATGTTTAATTCCAATGCCCGAGTTCTGGAAGCTTGCTCGACATCCAGATAGATGACTTCCGTGGTGCCCAACTCCGCGCCTCTTGGCGCCCGCACCTCGACCTGCTTGGCAAGTTCATCCAGCGCCTCATTCGAAAGTTCGAACTGCGGCTCATTCCAAGAAAACTTGACGGGCTCGGGGCCGACTGCGCGGTAAGCCCTCCTCAATACCTGGGGACTACGGGCCATCTCTAAAATTGTTTCCTGAGCCGCCTTCATCGCGGTCTGGCTCTCGAAACGCCCCAGTCGCATGACCGCTCCATTCGCCTCGTCGCGAATCATCAGCCCCTGAGAGGCTACCCAGGCATCGCTCTTCAGCAGCAGAGCGTACACGAGCCCCAGGATGGCAAACAGCAAGGAGCTGGAAA
The DNA here is from genome assembly GCA_024743355.1 of bacterium. GTDB lineage: Bacteria > Planctomycetota > Planctomycetia > Pirellulales > Pirellulaceae > Aureliella. The sequence goes on along the minus strand of JANSWS010000044.1, from coordinate 17,349 downwards.
TCCACAAGTATCGCCATTGCCAGAAGGTCTCAAATATTTCAATCAGCCGGCGATTGCTAATCCGAAGCGTGTTCATGTTAATCGGAGGATGTCGAAAATAGCGGCTAAACAGGCTACGCCCTGTCCCATAGGGCCAGGTACCGACGAACCGTACCTTACCAGTCGGAATGCGGAACGCCTCGGAAAATGCCCTGCCCGCGAATCTCTTCGGCAGGACCAACAAGTAACTGCCTGTCACGTTGGTGACGGTTTTGCGACTCAGCCAGGGCCGGGATCAGATTTATCGGAAGCCGCGAAACGGAATTCGCGTCCATGGCTACTCACGTAGTAGATCAGCCCAATTCCGGCAATCATCAGCGTCATGAAGCGATAGATGATCGCGACCAACGTTCCCGAAAATCCCTCAGGCAGATCGGGGAGCATTTCGAACAAGACCGACAAGGCCGCTTCCTGATATCCCAGGCCACCGGGAGCCAATGGCAAGGTTCCGGCAGCCATAGCAGGCGGCACCACCAAGAGATGCTCAGCGAAGCTTGGGTACTGCGAATAGATGCCCTTGGAAATCAAAAACACCGTAAAGGCCAGCATGGAATGCACCCCCAGTGCATAAGTGGCCAGCAAGACCAGCGTCATCGGAGTCTTGCGCAAAAGTCGTACGGCTCGCGCCATGCGCGATAGAGGGACCCCAACCACAGGCCAGCTCTCAATCCAACTAACCAAACGCTCGAACCAATTACCCGCGAATACTGCGACCAATAACGCGGCAATAGATACAGCTGCAATCACCGCTGCGCCGTTGCGAATTTGGATCATGGCATTCGGCAAAGGTGCCTTGGGAATGAAGGTCAAGCACAGGAAAGCCAGAATAACCAGCCCCAACAATCCTAGAGCTCGATCGAGCAGCACGCTGGCCACAGCCTCGGGACGCTTCTCGGGTTTGTTCTTGGCCACCAAAATCGCCTTGAACAAGTCTCCGCCGACACTGCCGAAGGACACAAAGTTGAGCAAGTAGCCCAAGAATCCCAATCGCAGTGCCTCGCGATAGGAGAATGGAATGTCAAAGGCTCGAACCAGAACACACCAGCGCAGAATGCTAACGAGGATCGCGGATGTGGCAACTAGCTGGGCCGCCAGCAACAACTCCCAGTGCTTTTTCTGCTGCTGAAAGGCAGCATAGTCGTCCGCATCCACTCCCATCAGCAGGTAAATAAAGATGCCCGCTGGGATTAACAGCTTTAGCAGCGTTAGCGCAATCTTCTTCAAGCTCGTGCATCCCTTTTCAGCGGCGCAAGAAGATCCGACCTAGACTTTCGATCAGGGCGGCCGGCGGGATGGAACCCAGCGGACTATCCGGGGCGGTAGTCCGCAAGAAGTTACCATACCCGGGCCATCCCCAAGGAAATCGGCTCATCAAGTTTTGATCCTACTCTCACCAGACACAGCATTCCGAGCTGCCGCATCGGCAAAAGCAATTCGGAGAATCGTGCGAGTGTGTTGCGGAAACACGCCTACCTATTGTTGGACCGGTTGTGGGCCGATGCGCACAATTTCAAGTCTTCATCCGGCGCTTTACGCGGCTAGGGCTGACACGACCGCTACATCCCGCAATTTCCAGCCCGAGCCCTTCGCCACTCAACTCAGCCAGCGGGCGCGAGCAACTCCAAGGCAGCTGAAATCATAGAACTCAGACCAGCTGGCAATGCACGATCAATATCGGGATAGAAACTTGGGGAATGGAGTGAAGGCGGCGTTTGTCCCAGGTCAGCAAATCGCTGGAGCCGATCCTGGGAGACCACCCCCAGACGATACATTACGATGGGCACACCGGCCAATCCAAATTGGCTGAAATCCTCGCCGCCCATCACGGGGTCCATGGGCATTACATTCTCCGGCCCCAGACACTGCCGAAAGCACTGGGTAAGCCTAGAGGTCAGTTCCGCATCATTCTTCAGCGCAGGTGTCCCCTCGGATACCCGAATATCAGGCTCTGGAGCCCGATAACTCTGTGCCACAGCGAGCGCTTTACGCTTGATCGCGGCCAGCAAATGCTGTCGCACTTCGTCGCTATAACTTCGCACCGTCAGCTGGAGATGACAGTTGTCACCGATGATATTGTGCTTGGTTCCACCATGAATAGAGCCAACCGTGACCACCGCCGGCTCGCCCGGCTTGATCTCCCGCGAGACAATGCTTTGCAATGCGACCACCAATTCCGCAGCCTGCGCAATGGGATCGATGGTGGTATCGGGTGCCGAACCATGACCACCCCTGCCCTTGACGGTGATATCAACCGAATCGACATTTGCCAATGAGTAACCCGGACTGAGCGCCACCTTACCTGCCGGAGTCGATGCCTCGCAATGCAAGGCCACCGCATAATCAGGTTTTGTGAAGCGTTCAAACAGACCGTCTCGCAACATCGCCAAAGCGCCGGCCCCTCGCTCCTCGGCGGGTTGTCCAATCACCATCAAAGTTCCCCGCCATTGGTCCTTGTGGCTGGCCAGAAACTCAGCCGCGCCAATCACGCATGTCATATGCACGTCGTGTCCACAAGCATGCATGACTCCTGAGGTTGTGCCGGAATCAGTAACGACGGTTTTCTTGGAAGCGATGGGGAGCCCTGTTGCCTCGCTTACTGGCAGCGCGTCTAAGTCGGTACGCAACATGACGACGGGTCCGTCACCATTCTCCAGAATGCCCACGATGCCGGTTCCACCGACATTTTCGGTTACTTCAAGCCCGGCGTTGCGCCAGCGCTGCGCGACATACTCGGCCGTTTCTCGCTCCTGAAAGGAGACTTCCGGGTTCTGATGTAAATGTACATAGACCTGGAGCAACCCCTCTAATTCTTGATCAATCCATTGCTCTACCACAGCTGCTGTTGACGCGGGCGATGCAACTTGCTGCCCCCACACCGTTTGTATACTCAGCGCCGGACTACCGAGCACAGCTATACTCAGTGCCAACCAGAAAACTGAAATGTTGCGACCATTGCCGACCATGAACACTATCCCTCTGCAAGAGCTTGCTATTGCCGCGATACCAAGAACGCAACCAGATCACGAAATTCACCCACGGACATCGTCTGCTCCAATCCCTGCGGCATGAGGGAATTGGGGGAAACGCGATAGTCCGAAATATCCTCGGCCTCAAAGCGAACCAAGTGGCCATCTTCCGAGGTCAGTTCGATGGCTCCTCCCTGCTTGTGATCGAGTTGCAGTCCACGATGCACCTGCCCATCCTCCGTGAGCACCATCCAAGCCTGATACTGTGGCGGAAATTCAGCTGATGGATTGAGAATCGAATCAATAATTTGCTCGCGTGACTTGGACTGCGACACATGACTGAGATCAGGCCCCAGCAGCGTTCCCAGACCATCCAAACTATGACATTTGTCGCAACCAACCCGCGGAGACTCAAATACTCGCCGACCCCTGAGCGGATCGCCTCTTTCTGCCAGAGCGAGCTGCCAAGCTTCCGCAGTTAAGGGACGTGAACGCACATACGGATTGCGTTCGGCATTGAGACCATGCCTGGCATAGTGCAGGGTTTCATCGATGGTGGTATGCGATCGTGTAGTGCTCAAGGCTAAGTCTAAGATGCGCTCCGCCTCTGCACCCTCGAAGTTCTGCCGCATGGCATCCGCGGCCGCCAGCGCAATCGGCCTGGGAGTATCAGTCAATAATTCTCCAAAGAACGTTGGGGGCGCGGTTTTCAGATGAGCTAAACAATCAATCGCCGAACAACGCAAAAACTCCGTCTGGGATGCATCGAACGCCATTCTCTGACACAAGCCGGTCAGTCGTTCACGAACTTCGGCAACTTCTGTCCTGGCCAGGCTACGAAAAATGGCTACCGTCAAAGACGGATCGGATCTCTCCGCCAATTCCAGCAGTTCAAAGCACTCTTCCGCGAGCAGCACACTTGGCTCCAAGCGTTCGACCGCCATCGCTCGCACAGCGGGGTTCAGTTGCTGGTTGTTCACGATCGCATACAGATTTTCTACTTCGGAGGCGGGCTTGATCTGATTGGACTTGTCCTTGGCCCGTTTTTTTACTGTGTCTGAATAGGCGGTTTGCAGGTTTTCAGCGGCGGCCAACCAGGCGGCAAAGATTCGCGGCGTAACCTGTGGACGCCTCAGCGCCAAGTCAATCTCTGGCCTCAATTCTGGCCGAAACGATTCACCCGCAGCCAACAATCCCGCCAGACAAAGCTGGTCATCGGGATCCCCGATCGCTTCGCGGAGCACCGCCGCCGGCAACCACAATCCATGGCTTCGCGCGCGTCGCTGACAAGCCAGCAGCCACGCCAGACGAACAGCGGGATCGTCAGAACGTCGATACAATTCCAGCCGGCTCTCGTCTGCGGTCTGCGACAGTTCCAAGATCGCTTGGTGTCTCCGCATTGGATCTGCATTTTTCAGTTCCTCTAACCAATCCTCCTCAGCCCATGCAGTTGCGTCCGGAGTATGCCCATCGTCTTGCCTCCGTTCGAAGTAAGCCACCGGTTTCAGTCGATCCTCGACGTCATCGTTACATGAGATTCGCCAAATCCGCCCCCTGCCATGATTCGGGTAATGGACCAAGACCCAATCGGTTACGTACAGGTTTCCCCGGCTATCGGCTTCCAAGGCTACGGGCCTAAAGTCTTTGGGACCGCTGATGAATAAGCTTTTGTCGGCTGTCAGCCCGTGAGGTCCGCGGTGTAGTTGGAAACACTCCAGCGAGTTCTCGTTCCATATCGTCGCCAGCACGCAGTTCGCATACTCCGCCGGGAAAGAAGTGCGGCTCAAGTGAATAACGCCGGACGGAGCTTCGCCGGTGCCAGCGATGTAGGGCAGAGTGCCCGGCAGCTTGCCATCCCAGCCCTGAAAAGGATGGTTGCCGCTCCCACCATAAAGCGACTTGTAGCCGTAGTCGCCACCTTCGACGACTTTCAAAAGCCGATTAGGCCCCCTTGCATCAGGATCATTATCCACCAGCAGCAATTCACCGTCGATGGAATACTTGAGATCAAAGGGATTCCAAAACCCGGTTGCAAACTCCTGCACCTGAGCTCCATCAGGTTCAGCACGAAATACGCTACCGCCATCTCCGTAACCTTCTACCACACTACCGTCGCTGCCTTGTAAAGCATAATAGCGCGATCCTGTGTTGCCGCGAGCAACATACAGCATGCCGTTTCGATCAAAGGTGATTCCGAGCAAACAATTGTGGGCGTAACCTTCGGTCGTGGACAGCTGTAAAATGCGTTCACGTTCCTCGGCGATTCCGTCGGCGTTGAAATCACGAAAACGATATACTTCGCGGGCGCAGACTACGTACAAATCACCTGTTGGCGAGAAAGCCAGATTCATCGCCTGCTGAAGTCCATCGGCAAATACCCACTGTCGATCGGCACGCCCATCGTTGTCTTCATCGACGAAAACCTTGATGCGATCCGAAGCCGGCCCGCTGTAGTCAGCCGGCGGATGATGCGTGTGTGACTCGACCACATAAACCCGATCTTGCGCATCGATGGCCATGCCAATCGGCGTGACAATATCAGGATCCTGGGCAAACAAAACCACGCTCAGTCTTGGATCCTGCAGCCGCAATTCCTCGCCAAGAACACTGCCAAGAACAAAGCACGCCGACGCGAAAATCACCAACACTAGGCCGCGCATTCGCTCCACCCTGAGTAACTCCGTCATATCCATGCAACTATGTACTATTTGAGGCTTCGCAAATAGGCTACCAGGTCGCGAATCTCTCGGGCGGTGAGAATTTCGGTCATTTTTGGCATCAAGGAAACTTTTTGTTCTGTCATCTGCACGATTTCTTCGTTCGAGATTACCCGCAGCTCGCCACTGGCATTGGCGATCACCGTTTCATCCGCATTGCTGGCCTGCTGTAACACGCCAGAAATGACTTCGTCATTGTCCAACAGAAGCAGATGGCTGCGGTACTTCTCATCAATGTCCGCACTGGGTTCCAGAATCGAGCGCAACAGATAGTTTGCATCGCGTTTAGCACCGATCTCAGTCAATGCTGGACCGATTTCGCTTCCTCGTTCTCCAACTCGGTGACAACGCGAGCACTGGGCCTCGACATGCGTGCGGAACAGTATCTCACCGCGTTGCTGGTTGCCACCTGCCGAGGCTAGCTGAAAAGAGATTTTAGAAAGCTCCTCCGCACCACGCTCCGATGCGATCGCGTCGATCGTAGCCGCCAAGTCCGGATGCTTGGCCCTCAGGGCCAGCAAAGCTTCCCAAACATCTAACTCCAGACCCGCATCCAGTTCCCCCGCCAGCAGTCGCTCTCCCAAACCGCCCAATATGCGGACGCTGACATCGTCGGCTTGCTCCGCCAAGATCCCAATCGCCGCTTGCTTGCTCCCCTCCGACGCCTCTCCACGGATTATTTCCTCCAATCCTGCGTAGCCCGCTTCCGATTGTTGCCGAAGCTGAATCGCATGCGCCTGAACACGCAGCTCTTCCGGACTTTCATCTGCAATACCATTGAGCAACTGGGTCCATTTCTCACTCAAACTTTGCAGGGCAGTACGTCGAGTGGCAACGTCGAGCGTAGAATTCTGGGCCAAGACCTTGAGTGTGTCCCACGAAAAATCCAACTGCAGCGAACTGGCTGCGGCAATAGCCGCATTCCGTAATTCGGCCGTCTCCGACAACGCTAAACGTCCTAAAGCAGCCGCAACCTCGTCCTTGTCAAGGCTGCGAGAATCAACCTCCGCAAGCGGGCGGTGAATTCCTTCTACACCGTCCACAGCAGGTGGGTTCCGCCAACCGGAAAGCATCTGCAGGGCATGCAGGCGGCGATCCAAACTGACTGAGTCACGTTGGGCGTAGTCGATAATGCGAGCAGCTGCGGCTGCTGTCCCCAGGCGGAAATTTGCATTCAGCGCGCGTCGAAAAAACGCTTCGCTCTGCGATTCGCGACTCAACAACGCTTCCGCCAAAGCTGGCAATGCCGCAATGACAGATTGTTCATCGTGGATGGCTCGAGCGGCTTCCGTGGCCACCCAGTCCGAGGCGTCATCCAAAAACAAAGTTAATTGCTGGTGCGCGTGCTTACGAAGGGCCAGAACACTGCACAAGCGTCGCATGGTATTCTCGCTGCTGGATTGTTCCGCCAATTCCTCGCTGGAGGCACACGCGGCCAGCGCCAAGACCAATGCATGTCGCAAGTAGTGTTGCTCAGCTTCCAAGGCGTCAATTTGCTCAAGTAGTGCAGAAACTGCTTTGTCTGTCGGATGTCGAGCCAAGGCAAGTCCCGCCAGGGTGCGGACATGCAGATCGGGATCCGCCAATAAAGGCAGTACCGGCTCGGGAACCACTTCGGGGACTTCCCCATAAGTCTTAACTGCTTGCCCACGCAAGATTGCATCGGAACTGCGTGTCAGTAATGAAATGGTATCTCGGGCTAACACGTCTCCTGCCCGAGCAAGCTGCCCCAATCCCCACAGCGCGTGCAGCCGGACCAGGATGTCCGCCGATTCCGTCATCGCGGTGGCAGCCAAAGCTTGAGTCGCGCCGCGCTCGACCAAGTCGAACTGGGCACGCATACGTATCCGCATGTCGGCGTGTCCGAGCAAACTCAGCAATTGAGCTTCGGGCGACTGGGCGAAATCCTGCTTGAGCAACTCCTGCACCTCGCCCCGCGCTTCGGATGCGGCGTTCGCAGGGACATCGATGCGAATGACCGAGCCTTTCTGGTCCAAGGGATAGCCGCCATCCCAGTCAGCTCCATAGAGTGCCCCATCGGGTCCAAAGGCCAAGCCGACAATCGCCAGTCCTTCGCCGATCTGGTGGGCATCCAGCATCCGAAAGCTGTCGCCCGTCCTTTCGGTGCGAAAAGCATACTGCTGTCCGTTGGGAGCACTTGTCAAAAAGAAAAAGTCTCGGTACTCCGGACTCAGGGCTGTCCCCGGGTTGAATTTGAAGCCGGCTGGACCATCAACATAGTGGCTGATGGGCGGCACGATGTATGCCGGATGCTGTTCACCGGCCAACTCCCATAATTTCTCTGCGGTCCAGGCGTTGTAGGATTCACCGCGGTATTGGTAGTAGTTGCGCCATCCGGCGTCCATGCCATCTACGATGTACACAAAACGCTCCTTCTCGTCCGGTTGATCCGAATCGTTGTCGACCCCAAACAGATTGCCGTATTGGTCAAAGGCCACCTCTTGCACGTTCCTGAGCCCATGGGCGAATACTTCGAAATCGCTACCATCCGGATTACAGCGCATGACTCCACCCCGATGAGGATACGCATACACTCGGCCATCCGGAGTCGTGACGTGGATCCCCTTGTCGCCAATCGACCAATACAACTTCCCGTCCGGTCCGACAGTAAGCCCATGCATGTCGTGACCGCCGTACGCGATGTGCAAGCCAAAACCATGGGCGATCACTTCTCGGCTATCCGCCACGCCATCGTCGTCATGATCGCGGAGAAGCCAAACGTCCGGCGCAATCGTGGCGTAGACCTTGCCGTCGTTTGCCAGCACGCCCGCGGCCACACCCGTGACTTCCGTGCGAAAGTCCTCGGCAAAAGTCGTTATCTCATCCGCGACACCATCCTGGTCTCGGTCGACCAAACGATAGATTGCTTCACTAACCACCGTTAAGTCGCGCCAGTCGTGACGACCGTCTTCGTTCCAATCTTGGACGTGCTTGCTTTGCTCCTGCTGATCACCGTCGATGGCCAAAGCTTTGTGAAAGAAGGCCCGCTTTTCCTCGACACTCGTTAGCGACAAATCATTGGGAATCCATTCCGAGTGCTCACGGATATCCAAATCTTGGATTTTCCGACGTCGTGTTTGCGTGGCGTAGACACGACCGAAATCATCGACCGATACGGCAACTGGATCGGGCACATTGATATCACCGCTCCATTTGCGGAATTCCAACTTGGGAAATGACTGGCTGTCCGTCTCTTCCGCCAGACTCACCGTCGTCAGCCCAAAAATGACCAACCCGACATTGCGCAACTTGCAACTCGCGATGCGTTGGGGACAGACGATCCTAGCCAATATCCAATAGCAGGCGTGTAAAAGGTGGTTGGTCATAACTCTTTCAAATAGTTTGGGGAGTAGTCAGCGGATTCCGGCGAAAGCCTGATTGGTGAGGCGCGGGAGGAGGCAGCCGACGAGACCGTTAGGGAGAACCGTCCCATCAAAAGCAGATCCCTATATTAACCCCTGCCGCCGACGATGGAAATTCTCGACCGAGCCCACAACAACACCTGAAAGCCGAAGATAACCCCGGGTGTCTCAGACTGGTCAGCCGTTTGATCGTGGTACTCGTATTTTCTATGCCGACTCCGCGCGACTCTCGATCGCAAACAGGCAACGCAAAGGGGCTCTCGACTAAAGTCGCTAGGGCTGCCACACCTTGCTAAACTAATCGCCAGCGTAGACGTTGACCTTAGTCACTTGGACCCCTGGAGAAATTCGTGAGCATTGAAGCATGGGCGATTGTCGCATCCATCGCGCTGGCACTTGTGGGCTATGTTGTGACTTTCTTGCTGCAAAGACATCAGGCACAGCGTCAGGCCGAATTAGAACGCGTAAATCTGCAGCTTCGTAACTTATACGGGCCTCTGTATGCGACCTTTCGTGCTAATCAGGCCATTTGGGATGCGTTCTGTCAAAAATTCTGGCCCGCACATGGCCAAGCCACTTATTTCGGCAGCGGAGAAACCACGGAAGAGGAAAACGAAAGATGGCGAACCTGGATGCTGGAAGTTTTTGAACCACTCAATTGTCGGGTCGAACGGGCCATCCTAGAAAACGGCGACTTACTATACGACAATGAGCTGCCACAGGAATTTGTCGATGTTCTTTCCCATATCGCTTCCTACCGGGCACTCTATCCCAAGTGGAAGAAAGGCGATTTCACCGAGCACGTAGGCGTGCTCAATTATCCTGCTGGCCTGTTGCAGATCGTCGAGCCCGCGTACCACAAGCTACTCCAGCGGCAACGCGAGCTGTCAGGGCAGTCCTAGCCTTGCTCGCTCGCGCTGGTTGCCACCTGGCCTCCGAAACACCGACGAAAACGGTGAGTTGCATCCGCCTAGCCAAATGAATCCCCAACCTTCAGACCTCGGAATCCCATACTATGAACCCTCTGCCCAACTTGATCGTCCGCTTCATGCTTCCGACCTGTTTGCTGTGGATGCTACTGCCATCAAATTGCCAACAGGCGTTTTCCGGGGAACAGGATCAGCAATTTGAGATTTATTGGATCGATGTCGAAGGCGGGGCTGCCACTCTGATGGTAACGCCTGCCGGAGAGTCGGTGCTGGTCGATAGCGGCAACCCCGGCGTACGCGACCCCAACCGAATCGTGCGTGTCGCCACGCGCATGGCCGGACTTACAAAAATCGATCATTTGATCACCACCCATTACCACCGCGACCACTTCGGCGGGGCCGCCTTACTTTCACAATTAATGCCGATAGGAACCGTCTACGACAACGGAGTCTTTGAAGGCATGCCCAATGATCCCGGCCCGGAGTATTTCGGGTTTCAATGCGATCGGCGGATTGTCATTCAGCCTGGTGATACATTGCCTCTCCAGCAAGTTACGGGTGGTCCGCAGATCACGATGGAATGCTTGGGCACACGACAAACATTCATGCAGGCAGACGCCCGTCATGCTTCCAACGACGAGATATGCGCCGACTGCCAAACCAAGGATCGCGATGGTTCCGACAATGCGAATAGCGTGGTGATGCTGGTTACCTTCGGAGAGTTCCGCTTCTTCGATGCTGGCGACCTGACCTGGAACCAGGAAGCAAATCTTGTCTGCCCCAGAAACCTTGTGGGCCCAGTCGATGTTTATCAGGTAACTCACCATGGCTTAGACGCGAGCAATAATCCGGTGGTTTTGCACACCATCCAGCCGACCGTGGCGATCATGAATAACGGGCACCAGAAAGGTTGCTTACCCGAGGTGTTCGCAAACCTGAAATCGACCGAATCGCTGCAAGCCATTTTTCAGGTCCATAAAAATCTGCGGCCCGACGGATCGGTCAACAATGCTCCGGATGCCTTTATCGCAAATCACGAACCGGCCGAGACCTGCCAGGGACACCACATCCAAATGAAGGTTACGGCCGATAGCCTTCGCTTTGAAGTCGCCATTCCCGCCCGCGGATTCTCACAGACCTTTGCGACCCGCCCGAAATAGCAAACCGAACACTTAGCGGCCGGGAACGTGTAGACTATGCTTCTGCCATCAACCTTAGGAACCGGTCAAAACCAACTTCCCTGTTTTTGAGGCGAAACATCACGCGGGAGCGAGGATGGCTACTATAGGTTGCGGAAGTTATTTTTGACCGGTTCCTTAGCCCAATCAACGTGGACTTTGCGGCCAGACCACGCCGGTCGCATCATGGCTTGCCTGGGCATGCGTGTTCTGTCCTTGTTTGCCGGCCCGCCAACTAGGTAGCGCGATTATGTACATCCGTAATATCTGCTTGCTTGCTCCGTTTCTACTTTCCTTGGCTACGACCCCGACGCTCGCCCAGCAGATGACCCGGGAGGAAAAAGTCCGAGCGGATCGGGCCAAAGTCGAGGCGGAAGGCTTTTGGATTTACAACGATCTGGACAAAGCCTATCGAATTGCCGAGGAAACCGGGAAGCCTTTGCTGGTCGTATTGCGCTGCATACCCTGCGAGGAATGCGTCAAGCTGGATGATGAACTGGTGGACACCGACCCGGTACTGCGACCGCTTCTAGATCAGTTCGTTTGTGTGCGTATTGTGGGAACCAACGGCCTCGACCTTGATACTTTTCAATTTGACACCGATCAATCATTTGCGGTCTTTATGCTGAATGCCGACAAGACCATCTACGGCAGATTCGGCACACGCTCGCATCGCACGGAATGGCTAGGGGATGTGTCTCTGGAAGGCATGGCTCGAGCTCTGGAGGGAGCACTCCAGCTTCACGAAGATTACCCCAATAACCGGGAGAAACTCCAAGCAAAGCGCGGCAAGCCTCTCGAGTTTTCATCACCCGAGAAATATCCAATCCACAAAGACAAATACACCGATCAACTCAACTATTCCGGTGATGTAGTCAAGAGCTGCATCCACTGCCATCAAATCGGCGATGCTCGTCGGGATTACTACTGGAGCGGCAACGAGGTAATCCCCGAGGACTTGATGTACCCCTATCCACATCCCAAATCCATTGGATTGGTTCTCGACCCCAAAAAACGCGCCCAAGTTCTGGAGGTTGTCCCAGGATCCCCCGCATCACAGTCTGGAATTCAACCCGGCGATGACATCCTGGCGATGGCGAATCAGCCTTTGCTATCCATTGCCGACGTGCAGTGGGTGCTGAATCAAACTTCGCCACAGGGAGGGGAGATCTCGCTGGAACTGAAGCGTGAAAATCAATCCCAGACTGCTACGCTCAAACTCCCTGCCGGCTGGAGGCAAGCAGACGACATCTCATGGCGCGTATCCTCTTGGGGAATTCGACGCATGACAACCGGAGGAATGGTGCTCACTCCGCTGAGCCCCGAAGAGAAATCGGCGCTGGGCATCGATACTAAAATGGCTCTCAAAGTGAAAAGCGCCGGAAAATTCGGACCCCATGCTGCCGCCCGGCAAGCCGGCTTTTTGCCAGACGATGTTCTCATTTCTCTGGCCGGGAACAATCAACTGGAGAGAGAACAGGATTGGTTTTGGTTCGTTCTCAATCGCTTCCGCGCGGGGGATGAGGTAGCGGTTGAGTTACTCAGAGCAGGCCGCAAGCAAAGCCTGAAACTGCCGATTCAGGAATAGCCTTTACTCATCACGGCATCGATCTGCGGCATACAGGCTAGCTATGCGGCGTTGACTCACTATGATGATGTCGTAATCTGAGATTTCGCATTCCTGACAGGCTGCGAAACCCCGCCTCGGCGCCACGCCATCGATAGGATTGCGTGCCTGAGTTCTATTTCGTCCGAAACCTGGGCTTCGTCCCCTCGGCAACGAACAATCGCCCTTTAGATTTCCTACCACTGGGGATGGCTTGCGAGTCCTCCCCGCCGCCTTAATCCAGAGCCCTTGCTATGAACGTTGAAGCTGAAGAAACAGGAAAGCGACCTCTCATTTCCCTCCCTTTCATTATCATCGTCGGTATTTTGGCCATCGCCGGCTACGCTGCCGGACCGTGGCTGATGACCCAATTCATGCTCATGGAAGAAAAGCAGAAAGCATCGAAGATTGAGGAGCCAGAAGAGTTCGCGGAGCTTTCCGAATTAGCCAAATCGTTGAAGGAAGATCCCAACGCGTCCTGGGAAGGCATGGCCGTCGGCCCCGGCGGCGGTGGCGGCGGATTTGATCCGGCTGCGGTTTTTACACAAATGGATGCGAATGAAGATGGGCAGATCTCAGGTGACGAGATCAGCGGGCGACTGGCAGAAAACCTGACTGAAATTGACAGTAATGGCGACGGCTCAGTAAGCCAGGAAGAATTTATGGCTGCTGTTGGCGGAGGAGACGACGCGCCATCGCAAGACACCGATGATGAATCGGATACTTCAGGCGGATCCAACTAAGGGACCGTCGATCGCGGCGTCTCTGAACAGAGCTGGGCTGGGCTGAGCTGAGCTGAGTAGAGCTGGCAGTGGCCCCGAGAACGGTTGGATTAACGCTAGACCGCAGCAATCGAGTTGCATTCGAGTCGTTCATGATCGAAAGTCGGTTCGATCATCGAGATTCTTTGGAGTACGAGTACCGGTCTGCGCCCTGAGTACGAGTACCATCAAAGCCAGAACGATCGCCGTGAGGCCCGAGCATCAACTGAGCATTGGCATAGGAAACCACTCGGCATTGCACCGCTGCTGTGTTTGAACCAGCCCCTGAACCGATGGCAGTGTCTGCTCCCGCAGTGGCCAACTCAAGCAACAACACCAAGACGGGCTATCTGGGCACAATAGGAAGATTAGACTGCCTGACCCTGTCCGCAGACAGGTTGTCGACCTGGTGCACTTCCAATTCCGTCTGAAATGACTCCGTGGGCACAAGGAACAGGGGTTCGCCAGCGCTACGCTGCTCAGTCCCCAATCCATGGTGCCTTGTCAACTCGAGGGTTGCCAAGAACATGGCGACCAAAGCACTCTTGTGCATCCCGGCTTCAAATAGACTGGTTAATTCGACGCGTTGCCGCTCAGCCACGCGTTGGTGGATGCGCTTCATGTACTCATGAATCGGTGTCTCGTCGTAGATAACCTTCGCAGACTGGGGTGGCTGCCTTTCTCTCAGGATCCGTCCAAACGCGCTCACCAGATCCCAGACTTCAATGGGCTCGATTGGATGCTCGCCTGTACCTACCGGGCGACTGGGCAATTCATTACTCAGTCGCGTATAGCGGAGTTGCCATTGGTCGCCCTGCTCCTCCAAGATCGATGCGGCGTCTCGAATTCGCTTGTACTCCATCAAACGATAAACAAGCTCGTCGGATGCTTCACTTAACGACTCCTCGATTTCCGCTCCGGGTTCTTCCTCGTTTTGCGGTATAGCCTGCTTGGATTTCATCTCTACCAACAGGCTGGCAATCTCCAGAAAGTCAGCCACGTCGTCGATGGACAGCTCAACCAGCACTTCCAGGTAGTCCAGGTATTGGTCGACGATTCTGGCCAACGGCAGCTCAGCCAGCGGAATCTCCTCTCTCCGCACAATGTGCAGCAGCAAATCCAGAGGACCTGCGTAGGCGTCGAGCTGAACTTGGAATGACATGAGTTTGATCTAAAACATTCCCTCGGTAGCCACAATGCCATTTTTCTGCCGCGGGAGAGCGCAGCTATCCCACATAAGGCATCAGCCAGCCAAAATCACGCAGGGTGCATGCCTGACACGCGAATCATCACGCGTGGCCAAGCCCCCCAATAGAATACGGGCGGCAGCTCCGGTGCCCTCGAAGGGCACCGGTACCCTCATTCCCCCAACGCAGCTTTCCCGTACCCCACAACTCCACTTCCAGCGCAGAGCGTGGCCTGAACAGCGGCGGGCGAGGATCCCATACGCCGGACGCGGCCCCACCAAGGATAGCGATCAACTTTGCTTGGCTCGCGTCCGTGGCTTTCTACCACGAGGCTTCGAGTTTGTTTCGGGGATCATTTTGGGATCCAACAGCTGCAACATACGACTGATACAAAGCCGGTTGACACTGATATTCAGTCGCCCCGCCTCATCGCACATGGCCTCGTGCAAGCTCTTTGGCAACCGCACCGTGATCATGCGCTGCGGATCATTCGGATCATTTTCAGGCAAATCCCTACTTCTGAGGGCAGTCAGCATGAGTTGGATTTGATGGTATTGTTCGGTCCTCAGGAAAGCTCCGAACTCATCGTTGGTGGTGAAAATCTGGTGAATCATGCCATTGCCACCGAGCAACTCACGATAGAAGCAAACCCACGTCGGAGCATTGCCAAACAGGTCGTTCGCCACATCAAAGGCCTGCTGACAGCGGCCCTCAAAGTCGGCTGCGGGGACAAACTGGGTTCGGATCTCTTGAGCAACGCTGTCAAATCGCTGCAGGTCTGCCGTCAACTTGGAAGTAGCTTCCGATGGCAACTTGGCGGTTTCGCTTGCAGTTCCCATGGAACCATTACCCCCAGCAGGGTGAAGAGGAGACTCTTGGGGCCGAACTGGCTGTGAGGCCACCGAGGCAGCCGTCGATGGACTGGAAGCTGTGTGGGTCGCCGTACCCTGATTGCTAGCAGAATGAAATGGACTAGGCGGCTTGCTCACCGGATAAGGGCGGGGCGAACCATATTGACCTGAGCCAAACTGATGGGTGGGATCGGAACTCATACCTTCCTCTTTTCGATCAATTGAATCCTTACTCGTCCGGACCTCCGTCGTCCAAACATCACTCCATCTTCCAGTTGCGAGCAAATGCCTCGTCGTAAGTCCATTCATTGCTAGCAGTTAGACCGATCGCGCAAGCTCCACTCACCCACCACAAAAGACTGCCCAAAAAGCGCGCACCAGGCCACTGCCCACTCCTTAAGCAACCCAAGCAGTCAGAAAACCAAGTGTCCAACAGAGAAAACGGGATATTTTTCCCGCGAAACACCCTGCAGAAACACCGCAAGCCACCCAGACACCCCAGAGCCGCAGCCACCTAGCCGACTGAACTTCGAATTAACGACTATCGAGGTCAATCCGATATCACGAAAGGCGGCCAAGGGTAGCTTCTGGAGCTGCATGGTCCACGAGCCCGGCCCAGAACAGCCTGCTGCGACCAATAAAAACAGAAAAATCTGAAGCTGCGCTTATGACGTATGAGGTCACAACGACACGCTCCAACGATCGGCTCCGGTCTCGTGCGGAGGGCACAGCAGCCCCCCTCGCGGCGCCGTTTCTCTTGAGAGGGCCGATATCAACTGCCCCAGCGATATCGCTCATGAGCGATCGCTTGACACCTCGCTAGAGGGGTCCTTAGGGCTTACACTAGAGGGTTGCAGGGGGATTCCGTTGGTGATCGATGGCGAACTGACAGACTCGGCTGCTCCAGCTCCCCGGCCCGCAAGCAGCGATTCGGTCGCCCCAATTTCTCCGCGTTCCGACCAGTGAACACCGCGAGAAACATCAATTGCTAGCACTCGCAGCCGGGACGCACGGATGGAAACCGTTCTTCCAGGTGGCCCAAATAGGGGGCGATTCAGGTTTCTGCGCACACAGCGGCGGCGCGAAGAAGGATCGCGCCGGAAGCCGGCTTTTTTGACACCCAGGCGCCTCGCAAGCCGAACAATCTGCAATCCTGGTTTGTGATCCCCACAAACTGCCGAACTCCCGGAAGTTCTCCCTGCGAAAGCGGTCACACGGGAGGTTCGCCAGCTAAGTTTTGCTGAAGGGGTTCGGGTTGAATCGAAAAATGCGATTGCGCCTGAGAGCGATATGTTGCCACGCTTGCCGAGGTACCGTCAGCAAAAATTGGTGGTTGCCAGGAACTTGGGCCGTATCGACGGCATCTGAGGTCTATTGCAGTTCGTTGACACGCTGAGTGGCGGAATTAGAATCGAGACTGCTTTTTACCTAACCTTCGCATCTTATCATTGGCGATATGTTCCGTGTCCGCGCGGTTGTATGCTGTTTTGGACCTCTTTGGGCCCGCATCTCGGTTGTTGGCATAACCACGCAAACAGGAAGCTTCCTTCCCTAAAACAAACCTCGGCTAACACCGATACAAACTCGGCTTATTGCTCGATTTGAGGACGTTACAAGTGAAGTCACGCAAGTCTGAATCCATCAGAAGACGTTCATCCGAAATCGCCAATCGTCACAAAAGACAATTGCGTAGCTCGCTTAGAGTCGAGAATCTGGAACGCCGCGAGATGCT
>JANSWS010000679.1 GCA_024743355.1 bacterium | reverse complement strand
GTACAACCCTCGTTCCAAGGCTCTGCCTTGGAACGCGCTGTAATTCAAGGCTCTGCCTTGTGAGTCAAGCCAAGCGACTTCATGGCGAGTTCACGAACAGCGCAGGCAGAGCCTGCAAAGCATTGGGTTACTAGGCTGAGCCTAGTAACCAGTTGGACTCAAGGATTGTTGCGATAAAGATGGCCTTATCCACTTATGAAATACTTCTCTAGAGCTGTGCAATATGTGTGGCGTCTGCCAGGCAAGCTGCTCATCTTGTTGGTTCGCATCTACCAACGTGGGATTTCACCTCTGATTGGTCCGAGTTGCAGATTTCAGCCAACTTGCAGCGAGTACATGGTTGGGAGTATTCGCAAGTATGGAGCGGTGGTTGGGTTTTGGAGAGGCGCGCTCCGCGTTCTTCGCTGTCATCCCTTCAGTCGTGGCGGATACGACCCACCCTGAAGCATCTCTGCGAACCGCTGCATGGACTGGTACAATAGTTTTCGGATAGGTTCTTGATTTCCGGCTCTATCAAAATACCTACACTTGCATCCATCTCCGTGTTGAAGGGTACCAAGCATGAAAGTTCATCGCCGCAGTTTTCTCACGGCGACCGCCGCGATGGCTGCCACCGCCAATATGCCGCTGCGGGCTTCCGCGAAACCTGAAGCGGCAAATCCCATCGCCGTGTTCACAAAACACGTGCAATCGCTCTCGTTTGACGAACTGGGCAAGAGACTGAACTCCATCGGAGTGCAAGGCATTGAAGCCACGCTCAGGCCCGGAGGACAGATTGAGCCCGGCGAACTTGAGCAGAAACTGGGCGGGTTGTGTGAGGCTTTGGGAAAGCACGGGCAACAGGTGCTGATCGCCGCCAGCAATGTCAATCAAGTAGATTCGAACTCGGAAGCTTACCTTGCTCAGCTGTCGAAGCACGCGATCCCTTATTTCCGTATGGATTACTACCGCTACGATTTTTCCCAGCCCATTTTGCCTCAACTGGATCGATTTGCCCGGCAGGCACAAGAGCTGGCTGCACTCTGCCGAGCAAACAAGGTGGTTGCTCTCTATCAAAACCATGCGGGACGGAACTACGTGGGAGCCGCGGTTTGGGATCTACTCCACGTATTGTCCGAGGTGGACCCGCAAGGCATGGCGGTAGCTCTCGACATTCGGCACACGACTCTGGAACTCAGCCAGAGTTATCCGGCAGCTTATGCGGCCATTCGCCAGCGTATGGGCGCTACCTATATCAAGGACTTTGACTGGATCGACGGCCAACCCGTTAACGTGCCTTTGGGCCAAGGACGCTCCAAGCCATTGTTCGACTTGATTCGCCGCGATGGGTTCGTTGGTCCACTGTCATTGCACATGGAGTACACCGATCATCAGGATGCGTCGCAAACGGAAGCCAGTTGGCAAGCCATCGCGGCGGATGTAAGGACGCTGAAGGAATGGCTGGGCTCCGAAGGAAATTAACTACTTGGGTGCACCCTCTCTTCCCCATTTACTGACCACGGTATGGGAATGGGATGTACCCGTACGAGCAACTCTGTGCAGCATTTTGTATCGAGCGGCTCGCCCGAAAATACAAGCACGACGCGCGAGCGCGTGAGTGAGTTTCGGTCGCCATTGAGGACCCACTCGCTGGTGCGTCGTGCTTGTAGATCCATGCAAAAATGCTGCACAGCGTTGCCGCAAGAGGCTTCATCGACTCATGAATGAAAAGCGGGAAACCGAAGCATCGCCGCCAGTCAGCTACCGGCCAGATCTTCCAGATTGGGGAAGCTATCTGCGTTGGCCTGAAGGTAACGACCAATGGATTCACGAAGAAGACCTTGCGTTGGCCAATCAGTTGTTACCCAGTCGCCGCATCTTGAAACGCTTCAAGTGGGACGGCGAGTTCTATTGGCTGAATTACGGAGCATGCATATTGCGAGTGCGTCCCACAATGTGGACGCGGGTACCGGATTTGGATTTAGAAGTGGGGCAGAAGATCGAGTTGTTGCATCGACATGGCCAGAACGATCCTGGCATCTTTCGGATCCACGAGATTTTCTATTCGGAACGCAGGAAGGCACCGGAGTTCTTCTTGCGTCGTGGTGAAATGATTCTCGAGAAAGCATTTCTGCGGGTGGATATTCGGCCCCTGCATGTGCAACACAAATTGCGATCGGGCTTCTATCAGCACAAGCCGCAGCAATTGGATCCAAGTTCTTCGGTCGACAAACTGGATGTAGGTGATTTAGGATCGTTCGATCATTAGGGGACGCTTTTTGATCCGCGGAGGCTGCGGATCAGCGCTACTTTCGCGGAGCAAAAGGCGACTATCGG
>JANSWS010000204.1 GCA_024743355.1 bacterium | reverse complement strand
GATCGGCGTGCCCAACAGCTGCCCACACTTGTCGGCGATATCGGGAAGAACGGGCGCCAAATAAACGGACAATTGACGGAATAGATTCAGGGCCACAGTACATACTGCCTGCAGCTCATCCACCCGAGCTTCGTCTTTGGCCAGCACCCATGGCTGAGCATTTTCTACGTAGGGATTAGCGCGGTCGGCCAGTTCCATTACCAGCCGCATGGCGCGAGCGTAATCGCACTGCTCATAAGCTTCGGCAATCGCATCGCCGGCCGCCGCAGCCGAAGCAAACAATCCACCGTCTTCCGGATAGCTGCTAGACAGCCCGAGCTTGCTCGCAAATTTGGCGGTGCGGCTGGCGAGATTCACTACCTTGCCCACCAAATCGGAATTAATCTTGCTGACAAATTCATCGCGGTTCAGATCCAGATCGTCCAGTCGCGGTCCGAGTTTGCTGGCGAAATAGTAGCGGAGATAGCTGGGGTCGAGGTGCTTGAGATAGGTTTCCGCTTTGACG
Source organism: bacterium (assembly GCA_024743355.1). Classification (GTDB taxonomy): domain Bacteria; phylum Planctomycetota; class Planctomycetia; order Pirellulales; family Pirellulaceae; genus Aureliella. The sequence goes on along the minus strand of JANSWS010000204.1, from coordinate 12,624 downwards.
AAGGTCCCCTTCGACTTGCTCATCTTCTCGCCATCCACGTTGAGAAAACCGTGAATGTGGACCTTGGTGGGTAAGGACCAGCCCGCCGATTTGAGCATGCCGGGCCAAAACAGAGTGTGGAAGTAGGTGATATCCTTGCCGATAAAATGATGAATCTCGGTGCCGGGATCCTTCCACCAATCTTCCAGCTCTTCCCCGTTCTGCTTACACCACTGCCACGTGCTGGCGATGTAGCCGATGGGAGCATCGAACCACACATACCAGAAATGCCCCGGCTCATCCGTAATCTCGAAGCCAAAATAGGGTGCCGGTCGCGAGATATCCCAATCGCGCAGTGCTTCACCCAAAAAGTGACCTTTGAGATAATTCGCCACCTCGGTCTGCAAGTGCTCACCACTCTGCGTCCAGGCGTCCAGAAACGGGTGCAGTTGCTCGAGCTCGACGAACAAGTGATCGCTGCTGCGAATCTCGGGAGTGGCCCCAGACAACGCACTCTTGGGGTCGATCAACTGCGTGGGTGAATACGTCGCCCCACACTTGTCACAGCTGTCGCCATATTGATCAGCGGCCTTGCAGTTTGGACAAATGCCTTTGACAAAACGATCGGCCAAAAACGTGCCCGCTTCCGGGTCATATAGCTGACTTACAGAACGCTTGGTGATCAGACCGGCTTCGCGGAGAGCCTTCCAAAATTGCGTACACAGCTCCAAATTTTCTGATGAATTGGTGCTGCCATAATGATCGAAAGCGATTTGAAAACCGGCAAAATCCCGCTCATGGGCTTGCTGCATATCCGCGATTAATTCAACCTCGCTGCGGCCTTCCTTGCGAGCCCGCAACATAATCGCAGTACCGTGCGTGTCATCCGCACAAATAAACAAACAGCGATGGCCCCGCAGTTTTTGAAAGCGAACCCAAATATCCGTCTGGATATATTCAACCAAATGCCCAATATGAATTGGGCCGTTCGCGTAGGGCAGGGCAGCTGTCACCAGGATGCGTCGCTGTCCCTCCGCCACTGCCGATTCGCTCTCCACAGGTTTCCTTTTAATCAAATTGATCTACAGAAGGTAATCAGCTCAGACCATCGTCTGGCCTGAGCTTGCATGCCAACAGCCGTCTTGGGTAGAGCAAGGCATTTCGCCCCCGCCGACCGCACTTCGACGACCGGATTGTAGCGATTGGGGGCAAGCTTTCGAGCCCTAAGCCCGACGGCACAAAGTTCCTCCGCAACACTCCAACGCGTCGTCGCCTCACAGGCTTCGTGGCGTTTTGCCAATCTCCCTGCGGGTCCGACCACCATCGGGCCCGAGCTGGCACGGCCCATATTGCCCGACGCCGAACCGGCTGAGGCATCCGGTTCGGCCCTCGGCCCCCGCTTTTGACAGACTCCCCGCCAGGACCCAGATCCTAACCAAAAGCCATTAGCCCCCTTTGGCGTTCTCCGCGGTTCTCTTCGGTTTTCGGAAAGGTCCTGAGAACGCGGACGAGCCCATCGAATTGACCACTAGTTTGGGGAGAATGACCGGGCTCCCATGAAATCCCAGCTTTGACCTAGTCAAATAGTCAATCTTGCGGCATCATTAGGGATTCTGCTCAGAGATCCACAGCAATCTAGGCAATCGAACCGATCAATGGGTTCGGAGGTCTTCCAAAATATATCGGAGTAGGGCATATGAGTCACAAAATCATGGAGCTTGTCGAGAAATCCTCGCTGAAGGATGACAAGCCGCAATTTGAGATCGGCGATACCGTCGATGTGCACACAAAAATCCTGGAAGGCAATAAAGAGCGAATCCAGGTCTTTTCTGGCGTCGTCATCGCCATGAGCGGCAGCGGAACACGCGAGATGTTTGTGGTTCGTCGCATCGTCGCCGGCGAAGGGGTGGAGCGCAAGTTCCCGGTTCACTCGCCAAAGATTGAAAAAATCGAAGTCAAGCGAAAGAGCGTCGTACGCCGGGCCAAGCTGTATTTCCTGCGTCAGCGAAGCGGCAAGGCCGTGCGACTGAAAGAACGCCGCATGTAGGCCTTGGCCATGCTGCCATCCATTAAAAAGCTCATCAGCCGCTGGAAACCCTCCAGCGGTTTTTTTTGGCAACGCCCAAGCTGGTTGTTAACCGGGTTCGGAAAAGCACCTCCCGAGGACGAGCAGCGATTGGGCTGGTTGGGTGAACAAGCGGCGGCCCGCTATCTCAAGAAAAAGGGCTACCGATTGCTGGCGCACGGTCATCGCCAGCGCCTGGGAGAAATCGACTTGATCGCCCTGGAAGGTCAATGCTTGGTCTTCGTTGAGGTAAAAACCTGGCGATCGAACAGGGCCGCCGATCCCTCAGAGGCCGTCCATCAGCGCAAGCAGGAACGGCTGACCCGAGCGGCCTTGATCTACCTCAAGCAACATCGCCTACTGGATCACCCAGCCCGCTTCGATGTGATTTCCATTGTTTGGCCTGAGGACTGCAGACAACCCACACAGATCCGCCATTTCGAAAATGCATTTGAAGCCGTGGGCAACTGGCAAATGCACCGCTAAACCACTTCGCAATAGGTCTTGTCGAAGACCAACTGCAAAGCGGTTTGTACAGCAGGTGCAAAGTGTTGCAAGGTTGTGTCCAACGTTAGACGTTGTCCGGGTCCGGATGTTCCCAAGGGCCTCGATAGGGGCGGGCCAGCAGATCGTTCGCTTCGTCATCATCCACAACGCGGTGATTCTCGGCATCCCACTCCAGCGTGCGTTCCAGCTTCATCGACAGATTCGCCAGAATGCAACTCGCGGACGAGATGTGCCCCTGCTCGATGTCCGCCACGGGTCGGCCGCGACTCTCGATGTTGGCCAACAGATCTAACATGTGGCCACGAATTGCGGACGCCACATGTTGCTCCAGTCGTAAATCGTCCTTGTCCGTCACATCGGTGGGATACTTGTCGTATTCGAACAGCGGAGTCCCGGAAAGCTTCTCCCCTCCGCCGCGCGGGAAGAATTCATACTTGTTGACGCTCATCTTAAGCGTGCCTTTATCGCCATAGATGAAGGCCGCCCATGGGTAATCGGGATCCGGCGCGTCCCCCCAACTGCGGTGCGTCCACACCACGTCCAAGCCATCGAACTCGAAAGTGGCGGTCTGCGTGTCCGAGATATTGGCCCGACTGTCCTTGTCGACCAGGATTCCGCCGCTGCTGGTAATCCGCTGCGGCCAGCCCAAATCCAATGTCCAGCGCACCATATCCAGCATGTGAACACACATGTCACCCACAATGCCATTGCCGTATTCCATGAAGGCTCGCCATCGCCGCGGATGCTGCAGGCCGCAGTAGGGAATCATGGGCGCGGGACCGTTCCACATTTCGTAATCGAGATTTGCTGGTGGATCGCTGTTGGGTGGATTTTCGCGGGCCCGCATATGGTAGTAACAGCAGACCTCCGCGAAAGCTACGTTACCCAGCAGGCCTTCTTTAACCACACGTTCACGGGCTTCGATCAAGTGCGGTGTGCTGCGTCGTTGCGTTCCAACTTGCACCACCTTGTTGTATTTGCGAGCCGCCGCCAGCATGGCCTGACTTTCCACCACGTCGACCGCGGTTGGCTTCTGCACATACACGTCTGCCCCCGACTTCACCGCCTCAATCATCGGCAGCGCGTGCCAGTGGTCCGGAGTCCCGATAATCACCAGGTCCAGATCTTTTTCCGCCAGCATTTTGCGGTAGTCTGCGTAGGTCCTCGGGCGTTTCTTGCTCGCTTGCCGGGCTTCCACCAGATCCGCGGCTTCACTCAACATTTGACTATCCACGTCGCACAGCGAAACGACCTCGACGGGCGCGACGTTCATCAGCTGAGTCAAATCACACTTGCCGTACCATCCCGTACCAATCACGCCCACGCGTTTCGCTGGGCCTTCCGCAATCGCCCCAAGTGATTCTCTGGCTGCCGCCGTCAGGCCCGCAGCTACCGCCGATGACTGAAGAAATTTGCGTCGATCCATATCTCGATTCCTACCCCGCGTGGACGCCATCAAAGTCACATGGAACTCTGATGGTCCGCAAAGAACAAAGCTGAAAGGATTTTGAAACGCTGCTCAGTCTAGCACAAATAGACGATAGAAGCCTGAATTAGGCTGTTAGCCCGAGAATTGGGGGCGTCAAATGAGCGGTCCGCGCGAGTCTAAAGCATTTTGACTTTTGACATAGTCGCCGATCGCTCCCCGATCGTAGCGCCTCGGCCTGAAAACGCATGAATCGAAGAGCAATCGGCCACTCTCGATCGTACGTCATTCTTAAAAATGTGCTAAGAAAGTGAGCTAAGCCTCGGACTCCCGATGTCCGTCCGCACCATCCGCGGTCGGATCATTTTGCTCGCGGCTTTTCTGGTACTCGCCAAGAACCTGCTCGATTCGGCCGTTCAATTGCTCCAGCTGGTCGAGCAACTGGTCATGCCGTTGCTCGATGCCGTGCAGAAACTTCAGCGAATCTTCGCGTGCTGTATCCATGGGAGAAATTCAGGCAATTGGTTGGATCCGGATGGCAACCAGGTGAAAGCTGGACGCTTTTCGTTGATCGCCATCATCAATAACAACTCTCCCTCGGGAGAATTGGACGTCTCAGCGGCCGATGAGGGGCTTATCCTGCCCGTCGCATGTATCGTTTCGGCCCAGGCTGCCGCGAGTTACGAACCTAAATGCAAAGTGAGCGTTAGGCGGGGGAGGTAAACTTTGCGTTTCACATAAGGCTTGCGACCGGGAGTTCGATTGCCAGCATTGGTCGAAAGCCGCTCACCCACCCCTCGGGAACCGGAGGCCAAGGAAAATGGGGGCAGAGCACCAAGGCGGAGGTTGACCCGGCTGGCTCCCAGGCCGGCTGTTCGATGTTCGGGCTGGGCCTTGGCCGGTTGAGACCGACGCGGAAGGGTCTGGGACCGGATATTCCATGTGGCTGCCGGCCACCCTAGTCTTTCAGCGAAAAGGCCCCCAAAACGCCTGGACGGAAGCCCTGCTGGCCATTAAACTTCGGGGCTCGCTGAAAGATTCCTGAGGCAGCGTTGCGGCCTGGCTTTTGGAATGACCATCAGTCGGATGATTTTTTTGGCGTTCTCAGGATGCGTCCTGTTCGAGCTGAGAGTGGTTTCAAATGAAGCAGAAACAGAGTTAAAGAAAGGTTTTGGAGTAGCTGGATGGTTAAGTTGCTGGTTCGAGATCGGGAGACAATTCAAGAAGCCGTACGTCGGTTCCGAAAACTAGTAGAGCGGAGTGGCATCAAGAAGGAGATGCGTCGCCGCGAGTACTACGAAAAGCCCAGCGAAATCAAGCGCCGCAGTCGCCTCCGCGCCGAGCGTCGCGCCCGCCGCAACCGCCAGTTGTCCAACGGCTAGACGGCGGCAACGCAACAGCAGCTGTCGACTTGTTGAGCCGGCCGAGATGACAGTCCTGCGGTAATCTTCACCGCGGTCCTCCGCCGAACTCTGTTGTCAGTAATTCATCACAAGATATCGGGCGATTAGCTCAGTTGGTTAGAGCACCTGCCTTACAAGCAGGGGGTCGCAGGTTCGAGTCCTGCATCGCCCACTATTCCCCATTTTGCCGGTAGCTGCCGAGTGTCCCCAGAAGTGCTTTCGGCCTTTGTTTTACTTGGTTTTCTAGCCGTTTCTGGCTTGCCTCTGCTCTCTTCCGTGTTGCCGTCAGTTGCCACGTTTTGCCGTTCTACTGGAGCGCTTTGGGGAGCGCTCCCCGAGTCGAGTCCCGCAGCTTGGGCAAAAACAGAATCCCGCATCATGGCGTAGTGCTTCATGGCCACCGCCTGCGAATTACCAATCCAAGAGCAAACATCCTTGATTGGATACTCGCCGAGTAGCTCGGTCTCCCTGCTAGCCCGCATGTTTTGGAAGAGCTTCGGCCAAGGCTGAATCCCGATCTTGCCGAGGATTCGGACAAAGCCGGTTCGAAAATACGCTTCACTCCCCCGGCTTTCTGCAATTACGTAATCGGTAGGCTTTGCCCCGCGTTGTTTGGCCAGATCCGCCAAGTCCTCCAGATAAGGCAAAAGCTCTGGGAAGATCGGGCAATAACGAACGCCGCCGTTCTTGTGATGTTCCGTCTTGCTGGCGTGAATCTTCAAACGGCGATTGGTTAGGTCAACATCCTGCCACCGTAGTCGCATCGGCTCCGAGGGGCTTCGAAGCCCGCCGTAACGAACCAAAGCAATTACTGCCCGCCATTCCGCGTTTGGGGCTGCATCGATGGCAAGCCTCGCGATCTCATGGCTGACAAAGTGCTGCCGCGCCTCATTGGCGTGAACAGAGCAGGGCAACCCGTCAAATGGATTGGCCGCAATGGTGCCGGCTTTAACCGCCCTGGCGAACATCTGCTTTGCAATCCCAGTTCGTCGGCGCACCGTGTTATCGGAAAGATCGGTGCGGCCTCGCTTCTTTTGGCCGTCTTGGCCTTCGCGTTCCTTGCCCTCTCGGACGTTACCCTCAACCGCCAACCATTCTCGCCATTCCTCTGCGTCAGCTGCCGTAATCGACGGCAATTCCCGATCTGGACCGAAGAACTTCACAAGGCCCGCTTTCACTTGCCGGAACTTTGCCGCCGTCGATTCCTTGACCGATCGCTTGGAGTCTATGTACGCCTGGCAGTAGGCTTCCAGCGTACAGACCTTCGGCTGCGTCTTCTTCTTGGTGCGCTCCGTTGGTTCAATCAAGCCGCGTAGTTCGAGCGCCTCGCGGTACCGATCCGGGATTGAACTAAGCCAATTAGTCGTGGACTTGGACGGAGCGGATTTCCCATAGCAGGCTTCTAGATGCCCAAGATGCTGAAGCCAAACAGCCGCATCGGCTTGTCCAATGCCCTTCACAGATAGACTTTTGCGTTCCTCACCAACCTGAAAACGAAAAAGCCAGCTACAACCGCGTTGCCGCTTTGAAGCCATCTTACAACCTCCCGTCGTTGTTCCCGATGTTGAATCCCACAGCAACCGCTCGGGAAAGCGGCTTTCGGCTGGCCGGCCTAGCTGTGAGGAATGCAGAATACCCGTTGCTAAGCTCGACCGCCAGACTTTATGGCTCTCAAAGCTTGCTCTTTGTCGAACAGGACCGTCCTACCATTGCGAATCGGCTCTAGTTTGATTTCCGATTCGCGCCAGTGATGCCGGCCGTCACTTCCTTTTTCCATCGAACCACCGGCCGCCATGCGGTCTATGGTACGAACTCCCAAGCCAGTGATTTGCGCGAGTTCTTTTCGACCAACTAATACGCGATCCTGACGCTCTGACAGCCGCTCAGCAACTCGCTCGGCAATCAATTCTGCCAGTTTTTCGAGAGTATCGGATTCACCTGGATCGATCATTGACCGTTGAACTCCCCAACGACTATTTGGTGGTAATCCAAATATGCGACGAAACAACGCTCGCAGTAGTACGCGACCCGTTCGCTGCAACCATCCACGATTTCAACATGTGCCCGCGTTAGCGAAACATCGATGTCACAATTAGCGCACACTTCAGCCCTCACCTCGTTTGCAACCAAAATTGTGCCTGCGATCGGAGCGCAAATCGGAATCACGGTTGCCATTGTGCAGCCTCTCGTGGGTCCGTGAATCGTTGAAAACGTCCGTCAAACGACATATAGAATGAGTTCCGTGGCCCACGCCTAACCTTTTCGAGCTTTACCTTGACACTCTCGGCTCTTGGGTCTTCACGATGAAGAAGGACACAAGTATCTACTGATTCGATTACCTGCTTGGACTCGCTTAGATGCGTTAGGTCGGGCTCCTTGCCTTCGGCCTCAGCATTCAGTTGGGCACACAGAAGCACACAGCAATTAAGTTCCTTGGCCACGTCCTTCAAATCGTCGGCTATTTTTTTCAATTCCAAGCGGCGTTCTTGTCTTGGAGAGGGGCGTACCTTTTGAAGCGTATCGACCACAAGCAAATCCAAGCCGGTTGTGGGTGCATGGACTTTGGCCTTGGCCTTGATTTCGGCGACCGACTGCGAAGGTCGATCCAAGACCACGAATGGGAAACCGGCGAAACGCGGCAACGCGGCGCGGATGCGTTGATAGTCCTCCTCTCGCAAATCCGAGAAGCACAAACGCGAATAGTTGATCCCAAGTTCGTCAGCAACCGTTCGTTCAGCTAGCTCGGTCTTGCTCATTTCAAGGCTAAAGAAGACCACGCCGCGATTGTCCGTACCGGCGATTGCGTTGGCGATGCTCAATGCCAAAGCCGTCTTGCCCGTCCCCGACCTAGCCCCCAAAACCCAAAGTTGCCCGCGATGGAGCCCCGATGTCTTTTCATCGAGACTGGGAAATCCTGTGCTCATGCCGAGCATATGCCCCTCTGCCTGGGCCTGCCGATGGTCAGCAACCATCTGCTCAATGCACTCTGCAATAGTGGACGCCGCATCCGTTCCCCGGTTTAGTCGGGATTCTGCCTCGAACCTCTGAAGGATGTCTTCGGGGTCCGCGTCGGTGGCATACCTGCCCGCCGTTATTCTGTCAGCACACGCGACAAGCCGTCGGTGGTCGGCGAGTCTGGCCACCTCTTTCGCGTAGTGCCCGGCGTTAGCCACGGCGTAGGATCGTCCCAAGATTTCGCGGACGCCCTGCATCCCAATACGATCGATCACCCCACGCTTTAGTAGCTCGGCCGAAACTGCCTCAAGCTCTAATCTAGTTCCTGCTGCATGGAGATCTCCCAATACCTCATAGACCGCGCCCAAATCGGGATCTTCAAAATCCGATGGTTTAACGACACTCAACACTCGGTCAATTGCAGCCAGCGGATCACGGAACGCAATACCAACAAGCGCCTCTTCGCATTTCCGCCTGTAACGTACGTATTGGCTCTCTGCGTTCACTCTCGCCTCCTGGGAGGAGCATCTGTCTCACGGTCAATTTCGACTTCTACAGTCGGAATCTGAGGCTGGTGGGAACTGCCATTCTTGCGGTCCCTCCATTCCGGCTCCCGCGCGATAAATTTCAGCTTCCAGTTCTCCACTGGCGTTCCGTGAGAATCGTGCCAATTGTTTTCCGAGTAGTAGTCATGGAACCACTTAGGATCAACGGGCGAGTTTCTTTGAGCGGCATAGTCCGCAACTTCTTTACGCGTCGGCGGCACGAATACCTTTTTCTTATTCTTAGTCCCCTTACCCTCTCCCTTTAGAGCGTTTGCTGTGCGTTTGCTCAGCGTACGCTCAGCGTAGCGGTGGTGGACTGGATTTTTGCCATTTCCAAGAGTGGATTTCAGGGCTCCTTTAAGCCAGTTTGGGCAATGGTCTTGCCAGTCATGAATCACTAGGTTCTGCTCATCTTGATCCAGCCAACCGGACTCGACCAAAGCCGAGACCATTTTTTCAGCATCGCCCCTCCACTGCATCCAAGCCGCGATTTCCTTGGACTTGAAATTGCTCAAGTCGCCATCGATTGCGTGGTATTGAGCGAACAACCAAAGGCTTTCTAGCAGCCCAACCACTTGCCACTTCGGAAGGTCGAGCAAATTTGCCAATAATTCGAATTTCAGATGGGTGAGGGCTCGTTTAAGCATCGTCGCACTCCAGCGGGATGCTCGATCCGGTGTGGAGTGTGTGTATTACCTGCCAGCGCCGGGCCCTCGAAACACGCATGAGAGCGTTGGCGGCCTGAAGCTCCAAAAAGGTTTCGACAGCTCGTAGCTGTTGCCTTAGAGTTCCCGGCTGCCCTGAGGCTGGTCGCCTGCCGGTTAACAAACGATACGTGCCGCATCGGTCACACGTTTGGCGCTGAATACCTTGCATGGTAGACTCCATATCTAACTCGTGCTGGCAGCCACATCCAAAACTGCCGAATCAGAAACGAGAGCAGGCGAGTGGCCCATAGATCCTCTCGCCTGTTCTTGTTTAGTTCGTCGGGTTGTTTGCCGACAAAAAATTTCGAGACATTTCGGCACTTGCCAAATGATTCGACTGTGAGGCTTGCTGCTTCTCGATTCTGCGAAGCAATCGCCATAACGAGCGCAAGTGTCTCATTCTGGCGGAGTGTCGCGCGAGTTCCGCTGCTACCGCTTTAGAATTCGGTAGCTCTTCTAGTAGAGTATTCAATGCCCAGTCTCCTTTGTTGGAACTTGAGCATTAGCCGCGAAACAGGATCGCAAAAACAGGTGTGCGAGGTTTTATCGTCGGGTTCGCAGGTTTCTATTCGCGGTTTTTGGGCCTGCCACCTTTGCGAACCAAGGGCGGCTTGCCAGTGAACTTTATATAGCGATTCAAGCAGTCTTTGATTGAACTTACGCCGACAGGATCCCAGTTTTCAGTTGGCGCAAGTTTCTCAAGCTCTTGAACAATGTCAGCGTTATTCCATTTCCGGGACACCAATTCGTAGATTTTTGCGTCACGTCTAAAGCCATCTTCCCCTAATTGATAGTAGTTGGCTTCAAAAGGCGTCAGCATCGCAAATTCTCTCTTCAGCCCAGCAAGCAATTGAGACTTGTTGCCCAGCGGACGTTCAAGAAGATGTGCAATAACAAGCCACTCATCACGTGCTGCTACGGTGTCTGAGAGCCCGTCCGTTCCAGTCGGTTTTACAACGCCATAGACCCAGTCTAGAAAGTCACAAGCAGCTTCAAGCCAACAAGTGAAATATTCGCCGGCAAATACTACTTCCTCGTTTGCCGACCGCAGGATTTTCGGAATCGTTTCCCGAGCATCTTTAGCAATGAATTCCCAAGTCGAAAGGAACACGTCTCTACGGCCATGCATCTCCCTACATAGAGGATAGACGGCTTTAGCATCAGGAACCAAGGCAAGTCTCTTGAATGCTTCCACCAAACCAGCAAGCTCATGGGCCGCCTCAAAAGCAATGGAAACTTGGTCATAACAAGCCAACAAGACGCACCTCCAAAACTAACGTTGCTGCCCTATTACCCATTACCGCGCCCACGACCGTTGTCTGGCAGGATGAGCAGCGTCTGACACCGGCCACTAAACGCGTCAAGGCTGTTTTTCTCGTGACACTCGTTCGGCCTGGAAATATAAACAATGGATTTAGCAACTTTGCCACAGAGTTGGCACGGTTCCGGGATCGGGGCGTCATAATGCAATGCTATGTGCCGATCTCGACAGGCGTGACAAAAACCATCTGCAGTTTCCGATTCATGGAGATTTTTCTCTAGCGACTTGAGGCGGCTCTGAATGCTCATTGCTGCCCTCCCGCAATTCTTTCAAGTTGAGATATTCGTTCTTCGATGTCGAGAGAAAGCGGTGGTCCGAGCACACGGTCCATGATTAGCTTAGCGGCCTGAACATCACCGGCAGCTGCCTTCTCAATCAACTTTCCAATAATCTGCTCAAGATCTGCTGGTTTAACTGAATTCATCAGTGTGAAACGCAGCTGTTGCGCCTGCTTTGCAGCGGGATTTCCCTTTCCAATTCGATTACCAGATAGGAATCGGCCATTCGGTCCTCGACCGTTAGACTCCGTTGGTGACGGTAGACTGTCCATCGCTATTATCCTCTTGAGATCGCAGATGGAAATTGTACAGGTTTACTGAAAATCGCTGGGGCCCTCTGGGGGGGTGGCTTGGTTCAATTCGCGTGTCAATCTTTTATGCTAGGGCAATTCTGTCTACGTGAGAATCAAGAAAGGTAGCTATTCATGGCAATGAAGAAGGGCTATGTAACCGGATTGGAGACAGACCATTCTTCCGGCTATGCAAGGGTGGAGATTGATGGCATGAGCGGCAAGAATGAAACGTATCGGTATCCGCAAGGGGGTGCGAATGGACCATTGCTACACATGGCGCTGCTAGCCGCCTTGGTGCACGGATTTCGTGTGTCAATGAAGGTTGCCAGCGATGACCAGTCAGCCGGGATCGTGAGAGGAGTGACCATTCTGAATCGCAGCAACAATTAGTGAATCGGGAATCGAATGAGACGAGGAAGTAAAATGCCCAAAAGACCAACCGCCGAGGGTGATGACGGGTGGGAGAGAGCAAGCCTAGCGCTGCTCGTTTTATCCTCGCCGATCACGTCTCGAGTCTTTGAAATCGATTGCGACGGCGGGCACGTGAATGAAGATAATGAGGGAGAGCAAATCGCGAATTTGTCCGGAGTGCCAGCCGTGATTCGCGATAGCGAGCACGAATTTGAATTTGATCACGGCTCCACCTTATGGATATCTGTGGAGCAAGGAAACGTCGCCCAGCTAGATGTTGCTGAGATCCTGGTGCGTACTAACGGCAAAGTATCCAACATGCCAACTGGCTCGCTTGAGATAGGCCCACCATCAAGTGGTACTGCGGATGCCAGCATCGCCTATCCGTTGCGAGAAGACGGTCGTTTTTCTGGAAAACCAATCAGTCTTTACTGACTACACTTAAGTCAACTTCGCGGGCGAGATGCTCTTCTTAATGACTTGCATTCCCTCAATGAAGTCATCAAAAGGACCCTTGTCAAACATGGGAATCCAGTGCACGTGGATGGCGGTCTCTGGTGAAGTGGGCAACCCCACTACGATTGCTCAGTCGGGTTTGACGCTCGTTCGCCTCTGAACCTCGAGGGCTGCTCTTAATGCGGTGGATTTCAGATCCCACGTATCCACCATGTTATCACCGGGATTGTTGGGATTACTAACTATCAACACGCAATCAGGTAAAGTTCTGGCATAGG
>JANSWS010000578.1 GCA_024743355.1 bacterium | reverse complement strand
GCAACTAGCAACTAGCAACTAGCAACTTCGGCTTTAATTTCCTGATAGCAACTCTCGCAGACCGAAGGTGAAGAACACACCGGTACCGAAGTTGATAACTTCCTCACAAGGACGATACTGCAAGATCAGCGTATCGCCGGGTTGAATGATCGGTCGTGCCGAAGGATCGTTCACCGCTTTGGTAATGTCTACCGCGATGGCAATCTGTCCCTTGCAGGGCGTGCGACGCAGGATGTAAACGCGTCCTGGTGGAACCACCTGAGTGTTGACCACCCCGGTCAATCCTCCGGCACCTCCCTGTCGTCCGCCGCTGTTGACTCCGTAGCCCGCCAGTGCCATGGCACCCAGCACGTCCAAATCGTAATCACGAGGAATCGGCCATTGTCCACCGGGCAGCAAGCCTCCGGTGAAGAAGAACTCGGTGTCACGGGTTTCGATCAAGACGATATCACCTTCCTCCAGGATCACATCCTCGGGCCGCACACTGGGCAGCACACCTGGGGGTAATCGCAAGGGAATTCGCAGGATGGTCGGATCTTCCGGCATGGGCGGAGGACAACTGCAGGGATCGGTGTGACAATTCACAATCTCCGCATAGCGTCGCATAAAGTCCAGGCGAGCCTGCTTGTCCGCTGCACTGCTTCGCAGAATCTTGACCTCATTCTTGGCCGAAACACCGGGCAAACCACCCGTTTCCATCAACGCGTTCAGGATGTCATTCTTGAAGGCGTCCAGCTGGATCACCTCGCCCGAAGCACTATACTCGGTACCCAGACGACCGGTCTGTCCTGCCCGAACGCCGAGTAACTGGTTCATCCCAAGGGCCTCCTGATCTTGCCGAATCACCACCACGTTGATCTGGCGTTTGCGAATGATGGTCACCACCGGACTAACCTTGCGTTGCTCATCCTCGATCAGAATGCGAGCGTCCAAGTAGGCGGCACGGATCTTGTCACGGACCTGGTCGGTAGTCAAGCCATCGACGTTAATCGGCTCCAACAGGGGCAGCGATATCGTACCATCGTCCAAGATGGTGATTGGGAAACCGGTCGAAGGCGGCAAGTCGCTGTCGCGATCCGGAAAGTTGACCGGTGGCAGCTCAGGCACCTGATCGGGTTCCGCATAAGGCAGAATGCGATCCACGGTAATACCCAGCACGTCGCCGGGGCCCAGCGTGTATTCGCGGGGAGCTTCCTGCGCCAACAGACTTACATCTATCGGCACTAGGTTGTTCTTCTCTTCCTGGAAGAACTCGGGTGGCAACCGCGATGATGGAATGCCGTTGATCGGCTGCGTCAACGCGGTACAACCCGTGAGTCCCATGCTGGCAAACAAGCCCATGGCCACCAGAGCTGGTGCTTTCAGCTTGCCAGTCCAGAGTTGCATCGGGAGGACGCGCGACGTTTGCGCTGAGTTGCTAACCATGGCTTGCATCCGTGATTTCATGGCCATCTCGCCTCTACTCTTCTATAAATCAGGGTCCTGAACACGCGTCAGCGAAGGGCTTGATTCCGTCCTGGAATCACCACTCGCGACGCCGTTCCCCATCTGGGTCCATCCAAAGGAAATCGTTTGACATCGACAGCCGCGTCGGGGCGGACTGCCGATGCATCAAGTTGTTTCTTACTGTGGGAGCGCGGTGGTTACAGGCATTCCAGCCTCAAAGCCACTCAGTCCAGGCGCGTCGGGTGCCGGTGCCAGTAGGGCTCCGTCCAGGGTTTGTATCGCTTGGTTACCGGGGGTTTCGATGACCGTGCCGGTGATGGGCTCAGCCGCGTTACCATTGGCAATGGGATACAGCGGTTGCCCCGCGTTGGCGTATTCGGCTTGCAGCCCCGTGGACATCTGCAGCGGGTTCCAGTTCCCTACGCCATCTTCCTCGGCAGCACGCGCTCCCTGGGGATAACCTGCGAACCAGGCCGCGGTACGAGCTTGTCCTTCAGCCGATTGGTAATCCCAGCCCCAATAACGCTGCGGTGGGAAAGCCGGCGTGCATTGTCCGCCACCCGAGGCTGCATCTTCGTAGCCCTGGCGGAATCCCAGCTTGTAGTCAGCCAGATGTTTTTCGCGACAGAAATGGTGTTTACGGCGATGCCAGGCCTTGTTCGAGAACGAGCGGTTTCGCATGACCACGACCGCTTCATTCCAGCCGCCGTTGCTCCGCAAGCCCTCGTAGCCATTATGAACCAGGGTGCAGCCACTCAACCCCGAGACCAGCGTCATTAGCGACGCGGCAGCCATCAGGATTTTTCCAGTTCCCGATGCTCGCCGTGAAAGGCTGCTTGTCGCCGCCTCGCGTTCACCCCGCGCGGCTCGAGCTTCAGAGCCATTGGAAACATGCGATGTACGGAACATCGTGTACCCCCCGGTTATACTTCGTTCAATTCAGATCGGTAGTCGTTTTTTTGTCGCCGAACACTCCGCGGTCGGAACCGCAAGCAATTCAGCCGATAGTCGCCGAACGCTCCGCGGTCGTAGCGGTTTGCAATTCAGCGGATAGTCGCCGAACGCTCCGCGGTCGTAGCGGTTTACAATTCAGCAATCTGTCGCCGAACGCTCCGCGGTCGAAACCATCAGAGCCATTCCACGTCGCCCAGAACGAACCTCTCCGTTCCAAGCGAGCACAACCGCCCCACGTCTAGCGAGGCGTTGCTCTCTAAATCGAACGTTAAGCTGTATCGAGTTGAACAATTCTCGCAGTTATGAGCGAACTCAGGGCCCTAACGACAACTCCGTTCAACCATCCCAGCCCGGCAAGAACGCAGAACGCCCCCACAGCAATGCTGGTATTAGGAAGAAGTGGCTAGTGGCTAGAAGCTAGTTGCTAGAAAAGCCGGAAGAGCAGTCCTGTAGCGAAACTCGTGCAGAGTTTCGGTCAAAGGCTAGAAAAGCCGGAAGGCGGGGAGTAGCGAGAGGCAATACAAGCACGACGCGCCAGCGAGTGTGTCCCTTTGAGCCCAGCCTCCTCAGCGAAAGCTGCGAGAAACGAGCGGCGAGAAAGAAGTAGTGGCTAGAAACTAGTTGCTAGAAGCTAGAAAAGCCTGAAGAGCAGTCCTGTAGCGAAACTCGTGCAGAGTTTCGGCAATTCAGTAGCGAAACTCGTGCAGAGTTTCGGCGCCCGTGTGAAGCTTGGGCTTGAGGTTTCAGGATGGATGTCGCAGGAAACGAATTATCTATTTGTGTCGTGCCCTTTCAGGCAACGCTGTGCAGCATTTTGTATCGAGCGGCTTGCCCGAAAATACAAGCACGACGCGCGAGCGAGTGAGTGAGTTTCGGTCGCCATCGCGTACACACTTGCTGGCGCTTCGTGCTTGTAAATCCATTCGAAAATACTGCACAGCGTTGCCTTTCAGGGCGATGGGGGTTATTTCGCTGCCAACCCAGGGCGGCGGCAAGGCTCGACACACGCTGCGCGATGGATCAGGCATTGCCTTGCCCTAGGCTAGCATGTGGATGGCCTTTCAGGCCGAAGGGAAGCGAAAGAGAAGAAGTGGCTAGAAGAAGTTGCTAGTGGCTAGTGGCTAGTGGCTAGTGGCTAGTGGCTAGTGGCAGCCCTTTGAAGCTAGCAAAAGGGGCGTTCGTTTTTGATCAATCGGACATTATCTGTTCAACTCTAAATGTTGAGGTTACTCGGATTTAGGAGTTGAAGGAATGTTGTGCTCGGAAT
>JANSWS010000328.1 GCA_024743355.1 bacterium | reverse complement strand
GTCAGCGATGGCAGCGCGTTCAGCATGTGCCTGTCCAAAGCGTGCGTGATAACCTCTGCCAATCTCGCTGCCCGCCGCTGAAACCAGCACGCAGCCAACCATGGGATTCGGTTCAACCCAGCCCTGTCCGCGATGCGCCAGCTGCAGGGCGAGCTGCATCCATTCAGCATCGCGAGAATTATTTGCCGCGGGGTTGGGTACTTGGCTTTCCATCGTTGTTTGGAACCAGCCAACTTTAAGAACCGGGAAGCCACAGCTTGCCAGAGCCTTCGGAAGTTCCTCCCTCCTGTCCCGGCAGCACCAAACCGCTCTTGGAATCCGTTGAAGCCGAGCGCATTCCCAAACCTTCTCCTGCTGTCGCTGGTCCGGCTGACTGGGACATAACGTATTGCAGAAAACTCATCAGATACGGATCTTCGGGATGTTTCCGCACTGCCTGTTCAATTGTTTGCCTGGCTGC
This sequence comes from bacterium, assembly GCA_024743355.1. GTDB lineage: Bacteria > Planctomycetota > Planctomycetia > Pirellulales > Pirellulaceae > Aureliella. The sequence goes on along the minus strand of JANSWS010000328.1, from coordinate 8,841 downwards.
CTCCGTCTGACCCGTGGCCTGCAAAAGCGTCATCTTCTGAATCACGATTCGTCCGATGGGAGCCTTGGCCTTCTCCAGAACCCGTATGAGCTCATCACAAATGGCGATACGCTTTTCAACATCGGGCTCAATCATGAGCAGTCCACTGAGGGCGGCATTTTGCATGGCCGCATCATCGGCCAACGATTCACGCTGGCGAACTTCGAGGCAGCAGGCATAGAGCACTCGCCGCGCGCCAAGCTGCATTGCTCGGGCGGTCAGCGATTTCAGTTGGTTATCGTCGAGCTCGGCCGGAGGAATGCGGTCCATATCGAGAACCGTTTGCAACTGCAGGGCTTCACCACTGGCCGGAACAGCCGTCTTCGGCCGTTCCAATCCCAAGCGTTGGAATAGACTTTCCAAAGTCGCTGAAGTCACGACCAATGCCTGCTCGCCTTCCAAGTGCGCCAAGAGTCCCAACAATTGCCCGCGTTTGCGTTCATCTTCGGCGACTTCCAGCGGCGATTGATACTCGAGTGCAGCTACTCTCATGTGCAAGAAATCCTCGACCAGTTGCTGACCTTGCTCTTCGAGGCTCAGTCGCTGATCGGGTTGGCCCACGATCACGTGGGGACGACGCAGAAACTCGGTATACACATTTTCAATCGGAAGATTGTCGGTATTCAAGTCATTGACCGAATGAATGACCTCCAACACCTGGTCGATCTTCGGTTGATAAGCAGGTAGACGGTTGGCCAGTAAAAGCGCGCGGGCAGGCTTGTCAGTTTGTTTTCCGTAAGTGATGACAGTGCCCAGCGAGGATGCAATCTGTCGTTCGCCCTCGGCAGAATCCGATTTACCAATCGGACGATCGAAGATGCTGAAGATACGCTTGGCTGGAACCTCGTCTCCAACTACATTCGCATAATAAACGCGTACTTGTTCGATTCCTTCACCTTCGGGTGATTCGACGAAATCAAGTTTCGATAGTGCTTCTTCGAGCGAACTTTCCGATTCCAATTCACAGTATTTGATCAATAAATCGCAGTCTAGCAATTTGCGCCTGGGCTGAAGCTCGTAGGCGAGAGCACGGTAGTAAACGCGATCTCCAGGATCGACATCCAAGTGATCCGCCAGCTTCATAGCGGTGTCGTGGGCAGCTTGTTGCTGCAACTGCACGCACTGAGTTAACAAGAGTTGGCTTAGGGGACCAGGTTGCTCCGGGAAATCTCGAAGAATTGCCCGCAACTTGGTTTCCGCTTGTGCAAAACGAAAGGCGCCAATAAGCGAATTCACTTCAGCGATGCGCTCTTTGTAGGACGCATCCTTACCTTCGCGGATGACTTTCGGTGTGACCTTTGCCAGCAAGTTGATCTGCGGGTCTGCCAAGGGCGAATCATCCTGCGGACCTTGCTGCGATAAGGCGCCGTAAATTTCAGCCCAATAGCCAACCAGTGAAAAATTCCCGTTGGCAGCCATCGACTGCATCAAGACGCGAATCGCTGTATCGGTCAAGGCTGGGAGCGAATCACGGCTTTCACTCATTCCAGACAACAGGTAATGAGCCGTATTCTCAACCGGTTCGTCGTTCAGAGCCGTGGCGATCGATTTCATGACCAGCGCCAACGGGTTATCCGGCTTGAGTTTCAGGAATCGATTCGCGGTCTCCGCAAAACTTTCGATTTCTCCCATCGCCAGGGTCAGCTGCCCCTTAAGTGCCAACAACCAAGCCGCATTGGGCGTTTTGGCCAGAAGCTGATTAATTCGGTCCACAGCTGCCAAATTCTGCTCACCTTCGATGAGCTTCAGCAGTTTTTCATACTCCTGTGGCTGATCGATGCACTTGCAGAATTTCAACTTTTTACCGCTGCCACAGGGGCAGGGGGCGTAATGATCTAATGTCATAATTTTCGGCGTTCTACTTGCGATTCATTGCCTTGGCCTGCCAACGCTACGCAACATTTTGCGTTGCCACACCTCCCGGGTGCGATCTCGCTGGCGCGAATTGTTTGCATGAGCTTTACGATTCGAATGCCGAATTTGCCGCGGAGGTAGGGAGAGCTGCCTTTCCCGCTCGGGGGGCTGGACTCTGAAATTCGGCGTTGATGCCATGAGTTTATCAAACAATTTTCCGACTGGACATGGCGTTGACATCCACACAGATGGGAGCTTGACCCTGGATTTGAAGCGAAAACCGCGGGCGCCCACTCCGAGTGGAGTCGCTGGACAGCCTGCGAACGCTGCCAGTCCGCGGAGAATCGAGGCAAAATGGAGGACTAGACAAAGATCTGAACCAACTTCCACATGGCGAGCGTGGACACGAGTACTACCACGAGCGATCCCAGAAGTCTCAACCAAGCTGGCAAGCGATAAATGTGTTGAAATCTAGAAGTTGCCCAAATTAAGAAAACGGCCACCAATGGCAGCAGCAATGCGTTGGTCAGCTGCGCAAATACAATGGTCTGTGCCGGCGCAGCTCCGAAAACGGTGGCCAAGAGTGCCCCGACAACGATGACGATGTAGGCCACGCTGCGAAACTGTGCACTACCGAAGGTGCTTTTCCACCCAAGAATTCCGCAGATGGCATAGGCAGTTGCCAAAGGTGCCGTGATAGCGCTCGTGACTCCCGCGGCCAGCAGTCCGAGGGAGAATAGAAGACTTGATGATTTTCCCAGGGTAGGTTCGAGTTGCCTGGCGATGCCGCCGATCGAGTCCAGTTTTTCCTGGGGGATGTAGAAAGCGGAATTTGCAGTGACCACGATGGCCGCGGTCACCAGGCCTCCCAGGCTGATGGCGAAGAATGTGTCCTTCAGGGCCTGTCGGAAGGCCACCGTCGGCTCCCAGCCCTGCCAGTTTTCAGCAGCGCCGCTACTGTGCAAAAACAGATTGTAGGGAACGATGGTGGTCCCGATCAGTGCTAGAACAAGGGTTAAGCTCTCCGACGAAAAAGTTTGGCCTTCAGCTGCGACGGTTTCCGTTTGAGCATCCGGCAAGCACAATAAGGCCGTTGCCAAAAATGAAAGACTGAGCACCGCGACGAGTGCCACGAAAACAGTCTGCAACCATTTGTAATTGGGCAGAGAAACGACCAGGATCGCAACTGCCGCAATCAGACCGCACCACCATCTTGTTTCGCCACCCAAGAGCGTCTGCAGGGCTGCGGCCGCGCCCGTAATATTGCCGGTTTGGTAGGCGGAATTGCCAATGCCCAGAGCGCAAACAACCAAGCTGGCTGCAATACCAAACCAAGGCGAGCCTTTCAGCCATTTGCGCAAGACCTCGCCCAGTCCACTGCCGGCTGCGATGCCGACGTAAGCGGCCAACGATTGAAGAATAATCGCGCCCAAAGTGGACAGAAATATGGTCCACAGAAGATGCAGACCGTGCTCCGCCCCGGCCCGGCTGGCGGTGACGACCGTTCCGGGACCAATAAACGCCGCAGTAATCAGTAGGCCCGGCCCAAGCCTAAACTTTTGCGAGCCAGTCGACTGTTCGGTGTTGAGGTTGCGGACAGTCGTCATGAAGCGGCTACCGAGGCAAGAAAGTGATGATCAACGTAAGAGTCGTTGTAACTCGCCGATACGTCGTTGACTAGAATGCGATATGATAGCCTGCCCATCTTCACTATCGATTAAAGGCGAAAGTCATGCAGGGAAAACACAAGTGTTTCACCATGCTCCCATTGTGGCTGCTGCACATGTGCATTTTTCTCTTGAATGGCAGCGGGGTATGGGCAGGTGATGCAAGGAAGCCCAATGTTCTGCTGATCGTTTGTGACGATCTGAACTGTGATTTGGGAACTTATGGGCATCCGCTGGTTAAATCGCCCAACATTGATGGTCTTGCCAAATCCGGATTTCAGTTTGACCAAGCTCACTGCCAATATCCTTTGTGCGGGCCCAGTCGGGCGTCATTCATGACGGGACTCTATCCGGATCAGACGCTCGTTCAACGCAATGCCATTTACATTCGCGAGCGTGTTCCGAATGTATTCACTCTGCCGCAGGCTTTTCGTTCGGCCGGTTACTTCGCCACCCGCATTGGCAAAATCTATCACTACAACGTGCCTAAGCACATTGGCACCAGTGGTCATGATGATCCCTATTCTTGGAACTACACGATAAATCCCCGCGGGCGCGATAATACCGATGAGAGCCTGATCTTCAGTTTGCGGCCCGGCAGTTTTGGTGGGACTCTCAGTTGGTTGGCGGCCGAGGGAGATGACGAAGAGCAAACTGATGGTATCGCCGCCCTGGAGGCCATTGAGCGATTGCAGCATCACCAGCGTTCGGGTCAGCCCTTCTTCCTGGCTGTGGGGCTGTACCGACCCCACACACCTTACGTAGCTCCCAAAAAGTACTTTGATCTATATCCTTTGGAGAAGATTGAGCTACCGATGGTACCAGCCAACTACTTGGACTCTTTGCCGCCCCCTGCCGCCAATTGCATTTCTCGCAAAAAAGATCAGCTCAATTTGCCGCCCTCGGTCGCTAAGCAGGCCATGCAAGCCTATTACGCTTCCATCTCTTTCGCGGACGCACAGGTGGGGCGAATACTTGAAGAACTGGAACGTTTGCAACTGCGACAGAACACAATTGTGGTTTTCACTTCGGACCATGGGTATCACATGGGTGAGCATGGACACTGGCAGAAAACCACCCTGTTCGAAAACGCGACTCGAGTTCCGCTCATCATTTCAGGCCCGGGGATAACTCCACAAGGTCGTAGTGATATTCCCGTTGAAATGGTTGACATCTATCCAACGTTGACGGAGCTTTGTGAGATCACCGCTCCCGAGTACCTTGCTGGTCAAAGCCTTTCGCAGACTTTAATGGGTGATAAGGATTTACTGCGTGGATCGGCACTGACACAATTCGAAGAAGGCTACAGCCTACGAACCGCTCGTTATCGCTTCACGGCATGGGGGGAAAGCGGTCAGCAAGGGATTGAATTGTACGATCACGAAACCGATCCTGAAGAAATGCACAACCTGGCTGGGACTGCGGAATTCGCGGAGATTGAAATCGAACTTAGCGCCGCATTGAAGTCTCGTGTCGAAGCTGCCCGACAGCCGCCCGCCGGAGTTCAACAAATTTTGGATTACGTACCGCGGAATGTGCCCCAGCCACTAGACTGAGAGTTTCGCCACTGGGTTTATCGACATCGGGTTTTTCAACATCGGGTTTTTCAACATCGGGTGACAATGATTCACTTGTAGCGGATCAGTAGCGTGACGCCCGCATGTGTTGCTACTGATTGTTATTCGATGAACTCTGGGCGTAACGGGTGACGGACAGTTGAATCGAGGAATGTTCCATTGCTTGCGAGCGAGAATCAAGTGTTAAATCCCTATCAACCTCCATCGTTGCAATCGCGGGCATTGGAGGATGGGAATGGCGCGGAGCAAGGCTTGCTTGGCCGCGACGGAGACAGACTTCTGATCTCCAACGGGGCGGTGCTGCCACCAATCTGTTTTGTTTCCGGAGTGCCGACTCAAACGGCAGTTGATGTCGTCTTTCACTGGCAGCCGAGATGGGTGTACGGGCTGCTGCTGGCCGGAATTGTTCCCTACTTTCTGATCTCGCCTTTTGTTCAACGCAAAGTCTCTTTGCGGATTCCCATCGCGAAAGCGTTATATCGACGACACGCGTCTCTGGTGTTGATAGGTGCTCGACTGCTGTTTGCTTCTTTGTTGCTGTTCGGCTTTTCTGTCGTCCTGCTGTTTCTTGCAAATGCATCCTCTTGGATGCTGCTGATCGCCCTGGTTGTTGGATTTGTTGGTGCCCTACTGGGGAGCAGGCACGCAGTATCGCTGAACGTGATTAGCTTGGACCATCATCTTTTGACACTCGGGGGCGTACACCCAAAGGTTTTGGATAGTGTTCCCGAAGTGGCGTTTTCCCTGGAAACCGCATCGTCCCAAGTCTGTTCCCATTCACCCGCACATGCTACTCGGCAACAGGAACAGTGAGCATGGAGTTTTGGATCTGGGTCTCATCTTCTTTGGCGATTTTGATCCACTTTGGAATATTTCTCTCCATTGCCTTTCGCGTCATCATGATACGTCCCGCCAACGGGGTCGCACTCGCCTGGCTGCTGCTGGTGGCGTCCGCGCCTTTTGCTGGCGCGGCAATCTATCTGCTGATTGGTGAACGTCGGATCGGTTGGCGCCGATTCGAAGGGATTCTTACCATCCGCTCGGATATGACCAGGATTTTCAACGCCGCAAACACTCAGAGCCTGACTGCAGTTGATTGGTCGATTCATCCGCCGGCTTGCCGAGCAGTTGACCAGGTTGGACAGCGGTTGTGCGGTTTGCCCACAGTCTGCGGGAGCAGCTACGAGCTCTATGACGATACGGCAGATGTACTGCAGTTGATTGCGCGGGATATCGACCAGGCGAAGACCAACGTTTTAATGGAATTCTACATTTGGCACGAAGGCGGCCTGGCTGACCAGGTCACGGAGGCCCTCATTCGCGCCGCTGGTCGTGGCGTTTATTGCTTGGTGTTGGTTGATGACCTGGGAGCGGCGGCCTGGTGGAAGGGAAAGCAACCGCGCAGACTGCGTGAGGCAGGAGTTCATTTGCGATCCGCGTTACCGGTCGGCTTGGTCCGCACGTTGATAGGACGCAACGATCTAAGACTGCATCGCAAGATTGTTGTCATTGACAATCAGATCGCCTGGACCGGAAGCATGAATCTTGTTGACCCAAGATTTTTCAAGCAAGACGCAGGTGTTGGCCAATGGGTTGATGCCATGGTCAGACTAACGGGAGCTGTGATAACCCCTTTAGCTGCGGTCATTGTCGGCGATTGGGCGCTTGAAACCAACGGACGCGTAGAGGACGAGATGCGGAAGGCCAGAATCGAACTCTCCGAAGCGACTGGAAAGGCGGACATTCAAGTGGTCCCCTCAGGCCCAGGAGAATCCGGCGATGCGTTGCTGCAGATGCTACTTGCTCTGATAAATTCCGCCCAGCGAGAAGTCATCATGACGACACCGTACTTGGTACCCGATGATTCTTTGCTTCGTGCAATTCGCGGAGCGGCAGCCCGCGGAGTCAAGACATCGCTAGTCGTGCCCGAGAAAGTGGATTCTTTGCTCACCCGATACGCAAGCCGCTCCTATTTTGATGATCTGCTGACCGCTGGAGTGCATATTTATCTCTATCGCGACGGTTTGCTACATACAAAATCAATCACGGTGGACAATTACATGAGTATGTTTGGCACCGTGAATTTGGACATGCGCAGCATCTGGCTTAACTACGAAGTGGCATTGTTCCTGTACAATGAAGAATTCACCAGCGAGTTGTCACGATTGCAGCAGGCCTATATGCGAGACTCAGATGCGGTGGAAATCTCTGAGTGGCAGAAGCGGCGGCTCTCGCAACGTGTCTTAGAAAATGCTTTTCGCCTCATTAGTCCTCTGTTATAAAGGACACCAGGCAGAATCTAGTTGGACAACGCACTTTCGATAAAGATCCTGGCAAATCCTTAGTCAGTCGCGATGACACGATTTCTGGCCAAGTAGTTCCGAAGCTCGTCGGAAACAGGGATGAATGTCCTTACGGCTAATCAGACGTGGAGCTACCCAACTCGTCTGGCACGAGTTACCGCCGGCCAGGAAAAAAACCAGCGAGGAATACAAATGTCCGAAGGCATCGAAATTCAATCCGTCGGCAGCTATCTGCATGTGAAAGTGACGGGGAAACTCACTAAGGAATCCTACGAGGTCTTTACTCCGGCAATCGATGGGCAAATCAAGCAGTATGGAAAAATCCGCATTCTGTTCGAAATGCACGATTTTCACGGATGGACGGCAGGAGCTCTGTGGGAAGATATCAAATTCGACTTCTCGCATTGGGGAGATATCGAGAAACTGGCGATCGTTGGTGAATCCAAATGGGAGCAGGGGATGGCGACGTTTTGCAAGCCATTTACTTCCGCAAAGATTCAATACTTTGACCACCAGAAACTGGACGAAGCAAGGGCCTGGATAGAGTCCTAACCCATAACTTCGATCGCTTGGAAAAATGTACCAAGCGATCGGTCCCTGATCTCATGCAGAGCGAGAAATTGCGAGCCACCCAGGCTGATTACCGCTTTGGGTTTGAGCTCGCGGGCACTCTGAAACGAGAACTGGGAAAGCAGCCTGACAACGCCGTTGACTCACTGCTGAGCCGATTCAGCCAGCCTGCTTGAGGGAAGCAACGAGAACACGCCTTCGGGCTAGCTGCTGCGAGCTACAACCAGATGGCTCATCCGGCTCTTCAGACGGGCGGCCTTGTTGGGATGGATGATACCTTTCGCCGCTGCTTTGTCCAGCAAACGCGATGTCGCGACCATCAGCTCCTTGGCTTCATCCAAATTGTTGCCTGAGACCGCTTTGCGGAATTTTGTCAACGAATGGCGAAAACGCGTCTTCTGGGTTCGATTCCGATCTCGTCGGACAATGCTCTGACGAAGGCGTTTCTTAGCTCCTTTTGTGTTTGGCATGAAGTCTCTCTTCTAATTGCTGAATCCGTTACTGATTTCCTGCGCAAATCCTGCCGCAGGGCTTGATTTATGGCTGCTTGACCCGTTTAGTCTGGATCTTCTCGAGGGTAATATGATGCCGAACCTAACTGATTCTGTCTAGTCACAATTGCTTGCCTTTATGCCGGAATACCCAGACCCTGCAGAGAATTCAGGTAACGCTCCCAAACGGGGACGAGTATTTCTGGTCGGCGCCGGTCCAGGGGACCCCGGTTTGATGACGCTGCGAGGCCTACAATGCCTACAGCAGGCCCATTTTGTGCTTTATGACGGTTTAGCAAACACCAAATTGTTGGATCTTGCTCCGGCGGCTAGTTGTATT
>JANSWS010000206.1 GCA_024743355.1 bacterium | reverse complement strand
GGGTCATCGACAGTCGTTGCGAGCAAGTGTCGTAGCGATGATCAAAGTATTTTTGAATTTGGAAAGCTCATGTACCGCTCCCTGTTTTCTGTGATTTTATCCCTGCTCCTGCTGCCAGTGACGCTGTGGGCCGAGGAGACGCAGGAAAAGAAGATCACCTTTGATGAGCACATCAAGCCAATTTTCCGAGAGCACTGTACGGCTTGCCACAGTGAAGGCGACAAGGCTAGCGATCTCGCTCTGGATAGCTACGCGGCAAGCTTGGCTGGCGGATCCTCAGGTGATGTGATTGCGGCCGGCAACACCAGTGGTTCCCGCCTATGGCAATTGGTGACTCACGCTGAACAGCCCTACATGCCTCCAGATCAAGATCCGATTCCCAAAGAGCAGATTGCTTTGCTGAAGACTTGGATCGAGCAGGGAATGCCGGAAAACGCCGGCAGCGAGATTAAACGCGTCAATAATGCGGCCGCGGCCATGATCCAAGGTGCTTTATCTGGCAAGCCAGAGGGGCCGCCTCCCATGCCAGAAGACATCTTGCGTCAGCCGATCCTGGAGACCTCCCGGGCGGCAGCGATTTCTGCCATGGCTGCCAGTCCTTGGGCACCGCTATTGGCTGTCGGAGGACAGCAACAAGTCAGCCTTTACCACGCCGAGTCTGGGGAATTGCTGGGAATTATTCCGTTCCCTGAGGGTGAGCCTCAGGCCTTGGCCTTTACTCGCGATGGACGTCAACTGCTGATCGGCGGAGGGCGACATAGCCACAGCGGTTGCGCTGTACTGGTTGATGTGGCTAGCGGCCGAAGGATCACCAAAGTTGGCGACGAACTCGATACCGTACTGGCTGCGGATATCTCTCCTGATAAGTCACGCATCGCCATCGCAGGTCCCCAAAAGATCATCCGCATTTTCGATTCGTTATCAGGCGAGGTTGTTTTTGAACTGAAGAAACACACGGACTGGATCTATTCGTTGCGTTTTTCGCCTGACGGCGTATTGCTGGCCTCGGGAGATCGCAGCAACGGATTGATTTTGTGGGAAGCCGATACCGGTAATCTTTACTCAGAACTGGCTGGTCACAAAGGCGAAGTTAGAAGTCTGGATTTCCGTGGCGATTCCAATGTACTTGCCAGTGCTAGTCTGGATGGAACAATCAAGCTCTGGGATATGTATGAGAGTCGAGAAATCAAATCCTGGAATGCACATGCGGGCGGCGCAACTGCCGTGGCTTTTGCCAACGATGGACACATAGCTTCGGCCGGCCGTGATCGCAAAGTAAAATTGTGGGATGGTAACGGTCAGATGCAGAAGGAGTTCCAGGGCCTGGATGATATGGCTCTGGAAGTCGCCATCACGGGTGACGGAAGCTTCGTAGCGGCCGGTGATTGGAGTGGCGCGGTACGTCTCTGGCCGACTGCCAAGCCTGAGCAGATCCGTTTCGTAGCCGCTAATCCGCCCTCCATCGATCATCGATTAGCACAGGCCCAGCAGGCAAGAGATACCAGCCAAGAAAGCTTGCAGGCTGCCATAACGGAATCGGAAGCAGCTCTGGCAGCAGCACAGCAATCCGAGCAGCAGTTGAAGGCTGCAGAGTTGGAAGCCCAAACGCTTCAAGAGCAGCTGCAGCAAAAGACTCGGATCAAGAATCAGCTAGAAACACAGTCGGTTGAGCTAGACGCGCGTATCCAAGAACTGGAAAAGCAGTTGGCTGAAAGCCGTCAGCAGCGGATGACCGTGCAGCAGGACTTGCAACAGACAAGTGGGCAACTAGAGCAGCTGCAAGCGCAGCACAGCGCGGCCGTCCAGGTTCGTGAGTCTAGCCAAGTCACGTACCAGCAGCTGGCGGAAGCTGCGAATGCAGCCAGCGAAAAGCGGCAAGCTGCCGAATTGCAATTGGAAGATGCGAAACAGGCCCTTGCCGCAGCACTCGCCGACAAGCAGGCGCTGGAAGCTAAATCGAAGGCTTTGCTAACGGCAAGCGAAACGGCTCAGCAACGCGTGCAGGATTTGACCCAGAAACTGGCTGCAAGTGCCGAGACTCAGCAGGCTCAAAAAGCCCAACACGAGCAGATGCAACGCCAGTTGGGTGAACTGCAGCAACAGCTGGAAGAGCTTCAGCAGCAAATGAAAAACGCCCTTGAAGCACAGTCGAAAGCCCAAGCTACACTTGCCGAAACACAACGGCAGAATTCCGAGTTGCAGCAGCAACTAGAAAAGGCTGGGCAGGAAGCCCAGGAAGCAGAGCAAGAATTGCAGCTCTTCGAGCAGTCCTACAAACGGACCAATTAGCCGTGCCAGCCACGCTCATCGGAACGTGGCCTGGCCTGCTCTGTGCGACCTCAAGGATCGGTCGGCTTCGGTGGCTGCTCTCCATACTTGGCCTCGTAACGGGCTGCAAACTGGGCCTCCAATTCTGGACTGCACAGGAAGCACTGGGAGTGAGGGCGATCGTGTTCATCGCACCAGTCGTCTTTTGCTTTGAAATCCGCGATCAGAGTGCTGTTGCAACGCGTGCATAACTCTTCGGGTACACCATGTTCGTTGCACCACCAGCCCGAATGATCGTGCTCGTCAGTGGTGTTGTCTTCTACAGCCGATGCTTCCGCAGCCGAATCGCCACTGGTCGCACTGCCACTGGCATTGGAAGAGTCCGCAGGTGCGCAACCGCATAAGTAGAGCGCGACGCATGCCAACAGCGGAAAGGAAAGCTTCCGTAGAGGTTGAAAGCGGTACATGTCAGTCTCCAAAAAAGGGTTAGTTGAGGCGCAAACTGTTACGCGGATCACGTCGATTCGGTATTCTGAAACTGTGGCACTTCGCAAGGGCTGCTTTGGCTTGGTCGTTGGAATGGCTCCTGCTCTGTCGCAGCGGATACCGCCGGTCGCTGGAAGACAAGGTACAGCACCCTTAGCACGAGCAGCGACATGATGGTGGAGCTCAATAATCCACCGATTACTACAGTTGCCAACGGTCTTTGAACTTCAGCACCCATTCCCGTGTTGAATGCCATTGGGACAAATCCAAGTCCGGCGACGAGCGACGTCATCAGCACGGGACGCAGTCGAGTCATGGCGGCTTTTTCAACAGCCGACTCCAGCTTTTCGCCGGCGGCTCGCAGTTGCCGGATATACGAAACCAGGAGCATGTCGTCCAACACTGCCACGCCCGATAAGGCGACAAAGCCGATGGCGGCCGAAATGGAGAAGGGCATATCACGCAACCAAAGTGCGATGATGCCTCCCGTCCATGCGAAAGGCACGCCGGTGAATACGCGAAGCGTGTCGATCAGATTGCCATAGGTCATATACAGCAAGAAAAAGATCAGCAGCATGGCCAGCGGAACGACCAAAAGTAGACGTTGTCGAGCTTGCAGCATATGCTCGAATTGCCCTCCCCATTCGATGCGGTAACGGCCATCCGGCAATGTGATTTCTTGGGCAACTCTTCGCTGTGCCTCGGCCACAAAACTACCCAAGTCCCGTCCTCGAATGTTGGCGGACACGTTGATGCGGCGTTGTGCCCACTCTCGAACGATTTGTGATGGGCCTTCGGTGAGCTGCACATCGGCCACCCGCTCTAACGGTATCTGTTGACCCTCGGCCGTGCTAATCAGCATTTTGCGAATCGACTCCGGGTCGCTGATCTTGCTCTCCGACAAGCGAATCACCAGTGGGAAGCGAAGCTGGTCTTCGTAGATTTCACCGATATGCTTGCCGCCGATGGATTCCACCAGATCCAGAACAGAGCTGGCGGATAAGCCATAGCGGGCAATTTCATCTTGCCTGGTCTTAATGGCCAGCACCGGTTGGCCTGTGACCTGGTCCGCAGCTACATCTGCGGCGCCCGGAATGGTTGCCAGGATGCCTTCCAGCTCGCGAGCCGTGGCGACCAACTGATCGAGATCGTCCCCAAATAACTTGAGAGCCAGGTCGGCGCGCACGCCGGTGGCGATCTCGTTCATTCGGAGCTCAATCGGTTGGGTGAATGCCAGTCTTTGGCCGGGGAGATCGCGGAGGGTTTGCTCGATGGCTGCGGTCAGCTCAGTTTGTGTTCTCGCCCTTTTCCATTCGCCGCGTGGCTTGAGCGTCAGAAACAGATCCGTCAACTCCATACCCATTGGATCGGTCGCGATTTCGGCCGTGCCAATCCGGCTCCACACATGAGCCACTTCATCAGGGTACTGCTGCAATATTTCCCGTTCCATTTGCGTGTTGTAACGAATGGATTCGTCCAGGCTGGTGCCTGCCAATCGCACAACATTGATGGCCAAGGCACCTTCGGAGAGTTTGGGTACGAATTCCGTTCCAAGATTGGGTGCTATCAGACCAAACGCGGTTACTAGCATGCACAAGGCGAATCCAATAACGGCAAATTGGTGACGCATCGTGAATCGCAGTATGGGGCGATAGACTTGTTTCGCCAGTCCGACGACCAGCGGCTCTCGCTGCTGCGGCGTCCTGGGCATCAATAGGCTTGCCAGCACGGGCATCAGCGTGACGGACAGGATCATGGAGCCCGCCAACGCGAAAATGACTGTCAATGCCATGGGGCGAAACAGCTTGCCCTCGATTCCTTCCAGCGTCAGGATGGGCAGGTACACAATCATGATGATGAGTTCACCGAAGAGCGTGGGTTTGCGTACTTCCATGGCAGCGTCACGAATGATCTGCAATCGGCTACGAGTGTCTTGCTTGCCAAGGTGCCGTGAACAGTTTTCGATCATGACCACCGAACTATCCACGACTAATCCGAAGTCGATCGCCCCCAAGCTGAGCAGACTGGCAGCAATACCAAAGCGATACATGCCTGAGAAAGCGCACAGCATCGACAGCGGAATGGCCAACGCAACGATAAGACCGGCCCGCAAACTCCCCAAGAAAACAAACAGTACTGCGATTACGAGAAGCCCACCCTCGAACAAATTGCCCTTAACGGTTTCCAACACTTGATCGACAAGTTCGGTGCGATCGTAGAGTGAGATGACTTGCACATCCGGTGGCAAGTTCTGGCGAATCTGATCGAGTTTGACTTTCAACGCTTGAGTAACCTCATGCGTGTTTTCGCCCATCAAACTGAAGCCGAGCCCCATGACCACTTCGCCGATTCCATTGGCGGTTACCGCACCTCGCCGGATTTCGTGACCAAGCTCCACCTTGGCGACTTGAGCGATTCGTATCGGAACGCCATCCACGGAGCGTATGACAATGTTCTCAATCTGCCCTATATCTGCCGTGCGACCTTGTCCATGCACCAACAGCATTTCTCCAGCACGGACTATGTTGCCGCCGCCAACGCTACGGTTATTTTCCCTGAGAGCTCGTGATACATCGTCAAAGGTCAAGCCATATTGGATCATGAGATCCGGATCCAAGCGGACTACATATTGCTTCTCGTAGCCACCCCAAGTATTGATCTCCGCCGTTCCAGAAACCGTGCGAAGTTGTGGCTTGATGCTCCAATCATGGAGTGTTCTTAGTTCGGTCAAACGCGCAATGCGTTCATCGGGATTCAGACTGGAAAAATCATAGCCCCGGACGGTGACGATGTAATGGAACACTTCTCCAAGTCCCGAGGCGACAGGCCCCATGGCTGGCCGCTCGATTCCCTGGGGTAAGGCAACCGTTGCCAGTCGCTCGCTGATCAATTGTCGTGCAAAGTAGATATCCGTACCGTCTGCGAACACCACGGTGACTTGCGAGAATCCAAATTTGGAAACGGAACGCAGTTGCTCCAGACCGGGCAATCCGCTGATTGCCTGTTCAATCGGAAACGTAATCTGACGCTCAACTTCTTCTGGAAGCAGCGAAGGAGCGGTGGTATTGATTTGAACTTGTGCGGGCGTCGTATCCGGAAAGGCGTCGATGTCGAGATGCCGTAGCGACAGCACTCCGGCCGCCGCCGCCACCAGTACGCAGGCCACTACCGCAAAGCGATGTCGCAGCGACGCGTCGATAATCCAGTTCAGCAGCACGCTCTTCCCTCCTTACTCGCCCTGAAGCTGGTTGCTAATGACCGCAAGTGCAGCCAGCGCCCAGGTTGTTTTTCAGAATTTGCGAGCGGAGCACGTTGCTACCGCGAGTTGCCACTACCTCACCGGGAAGCAGACCAGCAATGATTTCGGTCTTGCCGTCGCGTTGGACACCCAGTCGGACTGATCGCGTGTAGAAAAGCTTGGGCTCACCGTCAGTGAAATAGTCCTTGCCGCGAACAAAGACCACGTAGCAAGAGCCATCCCACTGGACTGCCTCATCGGGAATCAGCACAGCTTGTTCCGCTGTGCGGAGGACAATCTGGCTGGTTCCAAAGGTGTTGTTGCGTAACAGGCCCTGCGAGTTGTCCAGTTCACTGCGGACTTCCACGGTTCGTGTAAATTCATTCACATCGGTACTTATCCAGCTAACGCTGCCTGGAATCCGCTGCGTTGCTCCGTCGGCGCGAAATTGAACCGTTTGTCCCAGCTTCAAGAGTTTAGCGTCCTCCAAGGCCACATTGCTGACGAGCCAAACGGCGCTCGTGTCCACGACTTGAAACAGCATCTGCGCGGGTTTGACAACTTCCCCTTGAACCAAATGCCTTTCCGTAACCAGTCCAGCCATCGTCGAAAACACCGGCAGCAGATTGCTGGTCGACGTTTCATTCTGCAGTTCTTGTCGGAGTTGCTCAGGAATACCGAGAAAGCGAACAAAATCCAGATACTCCGCCTCGGACAGCTGGCGGAGTTGTTGCACATCCACGGTCATTCCCAGATTGGCCACAACCTGGGCCGCTTGTTGCAGTTGAATTTCCGCCTGACGCATGGCTGCCTGTTCGTCCAACATCCGCGCGCCGGTTACGGCTTGTTTTTCGGCCAATGGTGAGATCCGCTCGAGAACTTTGGACTGATATTGCAACAAGTTCAGCGCGTCTAACAGTTTTGACTTGGCCTGCCCCACCTCCGCGGAATCGATCAGAGCCAGTACGTCTCCGCTTTTGACCGGGTCTCCCACTTTATGATAGACACGCCAGGCTACTCCCTCTGCTCGTGAGGAAATGTGGGCCACGCGATCGGCGTCGTACGTAATTTCACCGCTCACGTCCAAAGACTCGATAATGGGGCCAGTCAATGCAGGCTCTACATCGATGCCCGCTTTACTAACAGCCTCGGCGGAAGTGAATTGAATTCTCGAGCGGTAAAGGTTGCAGCCCAAGTTGTTCTCCGTCCGATCCATCGTGTTAAAAGCTTCGAGCAGATACGCGGATTCGGTTGTCACAAACTTTGGTACGTTCTTGAGCTGTGCCACTTCGGGATGACAGTGGGGGCATTGGTGGATGCCGTGCAGCTTGCACCAGCCGAAGTCGGGCAGGTCGGGGTTCAGGTCCGGAATGCACTCCACACAATCCGACTCGGGCACGTTGTGCTCGAGACACCATTCCACGCCGGGGTCCGCCGTTGCGAATAATTGTCCATACTTGGGCAACTTCCAACCCGTTCGATGTCCGACAAATCCAATCGCCACCAGGGCCGACAGAACCACAAAACCCGGCAGGCTCTGTGCCAGTCGCGAGTACCACGGGCGTTGTGGCACATAGGACGAGGCTGCGGGTTTAAAGCTACTCTGGTCGTGTGTGTCAGGGGGAGAGTTCGTAGCGGGGCTATCGTTCATGCGTATCGTCCGAGATTCTAAAGTCGGCAGGTGAGGGTGACAGAGCGACTTCCGTCGGCTGACAATGGAAGTCGCAACGCCATGCAGCGGGAGAAGATGCGTCCCTTGTGGAACTGTCTGTTCCAACGCAGGTAGCTGAACGAAGGCTCAGATGAGAAGTGACGCGATCCGTTCACGGATTTCGCGCCCAGACAGCGATCTAGCCATGCTGCTAGAGCAGCCGCAACCGGGGGTGGAAGCCATCCGGGCAATGCTGAGCTTGGCTGGACAAACGCGACCGCAAACTGCGTGTTTGCCGGCATGCGAAGCTTGCTTTTCCGACATACAGGTCGATGTCAGCAATCCACCTTCGCACAGGCAGGTTCGAGGACCATGTTCGTGACCTTCCGGAGCATTCGGGTGACTTTCGCCCGCATTTGCCAGAGTCATGAACAGAAGCTGCGAAGATTCGCTAGCATGCGAGTGACCGCAGCATGCGCGAGTCTGATCTTCCGCGACAGTCTGCTTGGAACTGCAGGCCTCTGATTCATGCCGATGCGTGTTCGCGCAGCCAGAGCACACCAGCACATCCAGCCCTGGACAGGCTAGAACGAGCATGATCTGCAAGGCAATTAAGACGCGGCGTACGTTCATGAAATCTCTGTCGGGATAATCGGGCACGACTCTCGGTAATCCTAGTTTTCTCTCCCTGCAGGGTCAAGAACATTACACAGCACCCCCAGGAGCGAGGGTGCGGCGCAGTCTAACGGTATCAGCTCCGCTCGCATCACATTCGCGGGACTATGGAAACCGGTCAAAAATAACTTCCGCAACCTACAGTAGCGATCCTCGCTTCCGCGTGATGTTTCGCTTCAAAAACAGGGAAGTTGTTTTTGATCGGTTCCTAAGGAGAATTCTGCAGTCGATAAAGCGCGGACGTAGTGCGTACCAGGATCGAATTGCCAAAGACCGCAGGCGACGCATTGCAGCCCTCAGCCAGTTGGTTTTCCGCTATCCGCACGGGAGGGTCGGTAAGCGTGTAAACGTAGGATTTACCGTCGTGGTCGAATGCGTACAGGTTTGCTTCGTTGGCAATCAACGACGCGCTAAACTTGCCACCCAGCCTCTCCTTCCAGCCGATGTCTCCCGTGTCAGGATCGATACGGACCAGAACTCCATCGTCGGTGACACAATACAGATTTCCGTGGACCAAAACCGGGCTGGGCTTGGAGCCGATGCCTTGGCGTTGAACCCACTCGATATGAGTTTCGGTGACATCTCCCGTGCCGCCCACTCGCACACACAACATCTTGGCTTTGCCGAAGCCGGTGCTCAGGAAGATCCGCTTGCCATCAAATAAAGGGCGGACCGTGGTCGAGTGTTCCTCGTAACGCACCCGCCAAAGCTCCTGGCCCGAGCTGGGATCCAATGCGACACAGCACATGCTGGCTGGACTGATGAGTTGATCGCGGCCACCGACGGAGATCACGAGCGGAGTCGAAAATGCTTTGTAAAAATCGCCATTGTCGGTCCCGTATTCTACGTCGCGATCTTTTTTCCAAACGGTTTCACCGTTTTTCTTGTTCAGTGCGATGGCATACTGGTAATCAAAGCCATCCATGTGAAAGATCAGCAAATCCTGGTACAGGATGGGTGAACTACCTGGGCCCCGATAATGATTACAGGGTAGGTCACGGCGTTGCCACAGGAGCTCGCCGGTCTTTCGATTGAGACAGGCAGTCCCATAAGCGCCGAAATGAACGTAAACGTGTTGCTCGTCCAAAACCGGTGTCGGCGATGCATAGGAATTGGTGACATGATAGTCGGGCTGAACCGCATCATTCTCAAAGACGAGCAAGTCCTGCTTGATACGACCATCGCTGGCGTCAAGGCACAATACCGACATGCGCTGCCCATCTTCGGAAGCAGTGGTCAGCCAGATTTCGTCTTCGGAAACTACCGGTGAGGACCAACCGCGTCCGTGGATGGGTGTCTTCCAAAGCACGTTTTCCGTTTCAGACCAACGCGTCGGAAGATTAGTCCCTAGAGCCAAGCCGTTACCGGCGTCGCCTCGAAACTGAGTCCAGGATGAGGCTTCGTCTGCATGCACCAGTCCGAACCCCACCCAGGTGATGGCCATACAGGTGATTGCTATACAGCTGATTGCCGTACAGCTGACCGCCGCATGGATAATCGCCACGCCTATCCCGGGCAAATGCATTGCAATTCGGCTTCCCAATTAACTCTCCTCTGTGCTGTCAGCTATCAATCTGAGATTGAATCAGACTTACCAGTATCGTTCCACCACGATGTTGCCTGGGTCTTTCTTCTTGTGTTTCTTCAGTCCACGTTCTCCCAGCAATGCTTCCGTTTCGTTAAGCATGTCGGGGTTGCCGCACATCATCACGCAACAGTCGGAAGTAAATTCCATCTTGGCAGCCTCCTCCAGTGAGCCGTTGGTCAGGCAATGCGTGATTCGACCCTGCAAGGCACCCTCTACCGTCTCACGCGAGACGACAGGGATGTAGGCGAATTTCTGCCCATGATTTTGCAAGTGACTAGCCAATTCAGGCTGGTATGCCAAATCAGATTCGTGCCGCACCCCATGAACCAAAGCGATACGGTCGAATCGGTCCCACGTTTCTTGGCAACGCAGCATCGCTATGTAAGGTGCCAATCCGGTGCCGGTACCAATCAGCCAAATAGTGCTGGAATCTGGGCACTGGCTCAGCGTGAAGCTTCCGGCGGCTTTCTCGCTCACGTCGATCTCATCGCCGACCTCAAGCTTCCATAGGGATGGAGTCAATTTGCCGTTTTCTACCAGAACGATAAAGAAATCCAGTATCGTCCCATGCGGGGAGGCGACGCTGTAGGGGCGATGTACATGTCCGTCTTCGCCGTCAAAGCCCAACTGAAGGAATTGCCCGGCTTCAAATCGTGCGACGCCAGGTGCATGAATTTCCAACGTAAACAGTCCAGGTGCCCACACCGTTTTGCGTTGCACGGTTCCACGCGTCCATTTCATTGCCGAGGTACCTAACGATGTTGACGAGGAGTTTTGTGGGGGCAGGATCTGCGAAGAGGCTGACTCGCGACCGATGCATGCATCCCTAGCAAGCCCCGTCGTCGATGGAAACTAAATCCGAGCGCGTCCAACAATCGCTGAATTCAATTTTCCCGACCATCTTCGCAGTGAATTTGCCCAGCGGCGGCTGGCAAAATTCGCAAAGCGTTAACATAGCCTAACGAACTTCCCGTGTCCACGAATGGGGCCGAAACACAACGCGATGTCAGCCTTTCGTTTGGGCCGGCCGATCATTTGGCAAGTCCCCTGCTTCCGCCCCGCGTTGACATAACGGAATGAAACCAAGCTTTGGCTTAAAGTGAGATACCTAATCGTGAAGCAATTTCGGAGAGCATGCGTTTTCCAGCTGAACTGTCCAGTTGTTCCCAGACCAGGTGATGCATGTTGAGGATAACATGGTCATCGACGCCACTCAGTTTAGCAGACTTGAGCGAGACGACGCCGTCCCCTTTGCCGCGCTGAAGTTCGTCGCAATTCAAGACATCCCGAATTCGATGATCCAAGTCTGATGGCTCATCGACGACCAAAGCGATTTCGTCCCACACGGTTGCCAACAGCCCGCTGACGCCGCTCACTAAAGGCCCATCGCTGCCAGCTAGAATGGTGTAGCGAACCTGCGGATTGCGATCCAAGGCATTCAGAGTCGTCAAGAATTTGGAGTCCGGTTTCAGGTCAGCGGATGCTTCGTTAAAACCGTCTACGATGGCTCGGAAAAGAACGCGTGACTCGCGACTCGATCTGCGCTGAACCAGCCGATAGATCTGTTCCACGGGTTCCAGCAGCGGACCATATTCGGCAAGTGCGGATCCGTGATTGGGTGGGCAGATCTGAATCAACTGATCGACTCCCAGCGAACGGTCTCTCAGCGAACGGTCTCCCAGCGTTCCCGCTTCACGCGGCTGCACAGCTGGGAATTCCAGGGCGGCCCTGGCCAGCAGACCGCCCATGCTGTGCGTGATTAAGGTAACACGGCTGACTGGATAATCTTGATGGAAGTCTCGCAAACCTAGAGCTAACATGCCGGCTGATTCAGCGATGGGACCATCATTGGGATAGGCAAAAACACAAGTGGGCAAATTCGTGCGTCGGTGCAGTTCGCTTGCCACCGCCTCGGAGCTGGCCGCTGTGCTGTTTAAGCCGGAGAGAACCACCAGTACGCGCGGCGGATCGTCGACTTCGTTCTGCCATGTGCTTTCCAAACGATAGAGCGACGCAAGCTCCGTGTTTTGTGTCTTTGCAAGAAAGCTCCGCAGTCGACTCTTTCGATCCGCTAGGATCTCCGCCAGGCGATCGACGTCCACCGCAAGATATTTCGTGGACTGGTTGGGCTGCTGTTGGTAACTAAATACCGCGGGAAATCGTTTGACCAGTTCATCCACGGTTGCCGCCGAAATCTGATTTGCGTTCTGACTGTTCCTTCCACGCGTAAAAGCGCTGACACTGCCAGCCACCCAGTGCAAATCCTTGGAGACAGCATCGAAGAGCTGATTACAATCAACGCCCCCGTTTTGAATCGGAATCAGCGTCTTGGCCGATGTCTCAGCAGGTGATTCTGTCTCCTGAGAAACAGCAGTAGCCGCGATGATCGCTGTCAGGAACAGGCTCCAGCAGCGGATCCCGGGACGAAATGCAAAAAGGTGGCGATGCGTATGGATTTTGGTCATGACTTTGTGGCAGTGGGCTGCGTCGATACGAATTTCTGGCGAGGGCATTCGTCATTCCGAATTGTGGTTTATGTCCTGAAGAAAACGCGACAATTCCAAGTTGAAGGCTTGGTGGTTTTCCAAGGGGCACAAGTGTCCAGCATGCGGTATCTCGCGGAACGTTGAGTGCGGGATTTCAGCCGCCCAGGCTTGAGAGTGCTGCACGGAAGCGATGGAATCTTCGGAGCCGGTTAGTACCAGTGTCGGAACTTGGATTGCCTTCAATTGGGTCGTGAAGTCGCGGCGTGCAGCCATTGCCTGTTGGGCAGCTTGAATGCTGGCGGGAGGAACGCTGTGCATCATCGCTTCTACCGTGTCACGAAGTGCTCGGTCCATGCGTGAGTGCGAGCTGAGAAGCTTGTCCAGCATCGTCCCAACTGCGGCTTTTGTTCCTTCCGTTTGGGCCTGTCTCGCCATCTCCATGCGAGCCTGTTTGCCGCCCGCATTATCGCTGTCCGGCTTGGTGTTGGTCAGGCATAACCCGCGAAGGTGTTGTGGGTAATGAGCCCAGTATTCCAATGCGACGTAGCCACCCATCGAAAGACCGCAGAGAAAAATAGGCTGGTCTGCCGCGAGGTGGCGACGGATGAG
>JANSWS010000464.1 GCA_024743355.1 bacterium | reverse complement strand
TACCGCAGCCTCAGCAGGTTTTTGCATGCGGCCAAGATCGAACCCCATAGCGAGCATGTTAAACTGGCTCGAATAACTGCCATCAGCGGCAGCAGCGGTCGCGTTTTGATCCGGGCCATGTACTCACTTATTCCATCAGGCGGGGTATCGTACCGGGATTTTGGTTAAATGGCACCTGGGAGCCAACGATGCGTTTCACTATCCCACCATGGATTCAAAGCACCATGGTTTCGTTACACCCCATCCACAGAATGCTTGAGCGGCACAGAACCACGCTTACTTGGAGGAATGCGGCACGAAATCGCGCCCTGAATATTCGTCTCATCTGCCAAAGCTATTGAGGAACTGCAAAATGCTTAATACGTCAGCGTTGATGGGCGGCCTATTCAGAATTTGCAACTCGCTGAAATGGGCTGCGATTTGCATCCACCTGTTACACTGCTCTGCTAATCTGGCAGATGATCGCCTGCAAGTATGGACACATTCATCCACCATGCGACCAGCGCTGCGGTACCTGCTTTATCAACCCAGCCGCAATCCGCAGTCAGAGCCCGCCCCGCTCGTACTCTTTTTGCATGGCGGTGGCGAGGGTGGACAAGACATCGAGTTGGTCAAAAAGCATGGCTTGCCAAAACTGATCGCTGCCGGTCAAGACTTCCCCTTCTTCGTCGTCGCGCCTCAAAACCCAAGTCAAACCCAGTTTTGGGATGATCAGGCTCTGATCGACTTGCTGGATGAATTGCAACGAGATTTGCCTGTCGATTCGCGTCGAGTGTACCTTACAGGCCTGAGCAGAGGTGCTTATGGGGCATGGCGTTTGGCGATTCAGAATCCGAATCGATTCGCAGCCTTGATACCCATCAGCGGTGGCGGTCCGGCTCCCTATGCCAGTCGCATCAGTCATCTTCCTGTCTGGGTCTTTCACGGAGCACGGGACCAGAGCATCCCACTCGAGGAATCCCAAAGAATGGTACAAGCTCTCAAGGCAGCCCATGGCAATGTTCGATTCACCATTTATCCCGAAGCCGGCCATGATGCTTGGACTGCAACCTACGATGACCCACAAATCTACCAGTGGTTGCTCCAGCAATATCGCCAGTAGCTAAATGACAGAAATGTTTTGCCTCATGTTCGCACGCATCAGGAGTAAACCGTGCCCCATTCCTTGATTCCGAATGATTGGGAACTACCCCAGGAGCTGCGCCGCCGCGTTGGCCGGAACGTTGGTCGGCAGAGATTCATGAATCACGACGGGCATCTGCTCATTCTCGCTCACGAGGTTCCACGCGCCGAAGAAACACATCGGCGGGGCATCCTTTGCTGGCGGGATACAGATGGCAATTGGCGTTCGAGCGATGGGACTTCCGGGACCGATGCCTTGGAAAAATTGCTTGAGCGTTATGAACAACGCTTGGAAGAGCTGGATCGGGCCGAGGCTCAGGCCATGAAAGCCGCCGAATACCTGCCGGTGCTGGAAAGTGCCGCGCCCGTCGCTAGAGCTGCCGCGAACCTGTACGACGTGCTGCGCGAGGCCCGCAAAGCAGTTCCAGATGCACTGGAGTTGATCGATTTTCGCGATCGGGCCTATGAGCTATCACGCTCCGCGGAGCTGGCCTATCAATACACCAAGGACTCCATGGATGTCGCCGTGGTCCGACGTGCCGAGGAACAGGCCCGGGCCAGTGATCAAATGGCCGTCGCCAGCCACCGCTTAAACATCATGGCCGCCGTGTTCTTTCCCTTGGCAACCCTGAGTGCTGTGTTTGGCACCACATTAACCGACAATTGGACTTGGTCGGAAAGCCCTTACGCCTTTTTGCTTTTCGTAGCTGGCGGCTTGCTGGTAGGAATCGTATTAGCGGTCTTTGTCAGCTCGAAACCGCGTCGCTAAACCCGGCTAGTAACACTCAATTCCAGGCTCCGCCCGAGTTTTCGCCCACGCCTTCAAGCTCTCAATACTGAATTCAGGACCTTCGACATGCACGCTCCTCTAGCTTCCAGCGGGCAACGCAACTTTGAGATTACACCCAAGAGCTTGCATGCCAGCTTGGTTCGTTGTCTTACGCGAGCTATCGCAATGCTCACCACCACGCCGATCAGACAGCGATGTTTCCTGTACTTTGCGATTACCACACTAACGATAGGAATTGCTCAATCTGGCTGGGCTCAATCGGTGCGAGACAACATCGACACCACTGCATCGGAAGAGGCTCAAATCACTTTGACGATTATGGATGTTGATGGTAGCCCCGTTGATGCTTGCCAAGTTCGCTTCTATGGCCGCGTTGGAAATCAACGCATTGATCAGATGCAAAGTTCCTCATCCGCTGGGACCGTAGCTTTCCGCTACCCCAGGGCGAGCATCCAGTTTCTGCGTATCGAAACCAGCAAAGATGGTTTTGTCCCGACCTTCTACAGTTGGGATAACCGCCAAAAAGAAATCGAATTACCGGATGACCTGGAAATCTCCCTGGCGCCTGGCCATGAGATTCACGGTCAAGTTGTCAACGAAGCCGGCCAGCCAATTGCTGAGGCGCAAGTCAATTTGTCGATGCCCGTAACGTGGCCCAAGTCGGACAGCTACTACTTTAACTTGGCCAACCTTGAAACCGATGCTCAAGGCAACTGGAGCTACGCTAATGCACCCAAGGACGCGAGCCTTGTCAGGGTTCGGGCCGAACATGAGGATTATCAAAATGCATTCGGACGAGGCTCCGCGGGCGGCAATCGCTTGGTCCTGCAACAAGGTCTAAGCCAATCTGGGTTGGTTGTGGATCCGCGGGGCAAGCCCATCCCAGGTGCCATTGCGCGCTTAGGTCCCGATCGGTGGGGGACCGATGAACCTCAAGCTCGAACCGATGAGTCTGGACGTTTCGTGCTGAAGAACTGCGAGCCCGGTGAGAATGTAGTCACCGTTCAAGCTGTCGGTTTTGCCCCCCAAATCCAGCAAGTGACTATCAGCGAGAACGAAGAGCCACTGCGTTTCCAGTTGTCCGCGTCGTCCAAGCTGAAGGTCAGAATTGTCGATCAACAAGGCCAGCCCATTGAGAACGCCACCTTCGTGGTTGACGGATGGCAAGGCTACCGGACGCTGGAATTTCGAGAAACGAGCAATAAGGACGGAGAGGTCGTATGGGAGAGCGCTCCCAAAGACGCGTTGATTTGCGACATTCTCAAATCAGGCTATATGGCCAATCGCAACCTGCCCCTGGTACCCGGCGATGACGTCCAAACGGTGACGCTGTATCCGGAACTCGTCATCAGTGGTCGCGTGATCGACAAGGTTGCCGAAAAGCCCGTTGAGTCTTTCCGCATCATTCGCGGTCAGAACCAAACGAATTTACGGGAAACCTATTGGCGGACGGACGAGAAGCACCTCTACGAAGGTGGGAAGTATGCTTTTCGCATTGACGAACCCATGCAAAGTTGGATGCTGCAGGTTGTCGCCGAAGGCTATCGGCCTCAAGTTTCCCGTGAATTTCGCTCTACCGAAGGTGATGTTCGCTATCACTTTCTGCTCGAACCCATAGACCAAATGCGCGGTCGAGTGATTGATGCGACGGGCAGCCCCGTCGAGGGCGCGCATTTGATGGTGGCGTCAGCACAGAATCCGGTCAGGTTCCGCAACGGCCATTTGGATATACGCCAGTCGTCCAGCGAGCCCGTCTTAAGCGACGCCGAGGGCAACTTTGCCGTATCACCGCCCGACAACGAGTTCTATTTACTGCTGGCGGTTCACGACAAGGGATTTGCCGAACTATCACAGCCGAAGATGGCCACAAGCCTGACCGTACAACTGCAACCTTGGGCTACATTGTCCGGCCAGGTCAAATTGCAAGACAAGGCAGATGCCGGTCGTGAAATTAGCTACTTTGCCGAGAGACCCCGCGACGGACGCAGCTATCGCACCGTAGAGTATGAATACACGACCAGCACGGATGAGCAGGGCCAGTTTACACTGGAACGCGTTATTCCAGGCAAGGGTAGCGTTTCGCGAGTCGTGGTAGTGCAGAACGGTCAATACACAACACACTCACCAGGCTGGCAAACTCCAGTTGACTTGCAGCCTGGAGAAGTAAAACAAGTGGCTATTGGAGGGCGGGGGACAACGATTCATGGCAAGTTGGTCCTCGATCGTCAGCCACCCGCCGACACATCCTGGCGATTCGAGTCTTCGATCGCGCTCAATAGCTTCGACCAGGAAACCGGCTCGCTGCTGCAACCGTTTCATCGAGTTGTTGGAGAGGTCCAGCCCTCGGGCGAATTTTCGATTTCGGACGTCCAACCCGGCGACTACCAACTGCGCATGGAAGTCCAGGCCATTGGAGCCCAGAATCGGATTGCTGGGACCCTTGGGAGACTGGTCGAGGTCATCAAGGTAGAGGAGGGCGTTAGAGATCTGGGGCAGATCATAGTTCCCCTGGATGAAACGCTAGAGCCTGGAGATATTCTGCCACGATTCGTGGCGGAGACACCCCAGGGCGCAATCGTCGACAGCCGAAAACTGCACGGCTCCTTGGTATTCATCAGCTTTTGGTCCACATACTCGGACGCCAGTCTCGGGGAAACCGCGCAACTTCAGTCCATTTCCCAGGAATTCTCCGCGGACCAACGTGTTCTCTTTATCAGCCTCTCGACCGAAGAACAAATTGAAGCCGCCTGGGAAGAACTCAATGAGCGAAGCTGGAATCAAACTTCCAACAACTGGGTCCACGCCTATGCCGGTCCCCGTTACGCGAAATTGCCCAAATCTTTCTTCGTCAAGAAACTACCGGCAAATTTTCTGATCGGCCCTGACGGAATCGTGATTGACAAAGACCTGGCCGCCGATCAAATCGCAGCCAAGATCCGATCGTCACTTTCCAATCTGAACTTTGAAGTGGAAATGCAAGTCAACAACACAGCCCTTGCTTTGCAGCAATTCCTTCCTGCTCCGGATGAACCCGCTGCGGTTCCGGTAGCCGTGCTGGTTATGGACGACGCGGATCCGCTTTACGACCCCAAGGACGAAGCTCATGACAACTTGATTGCCTTAAATGCTGCCGGTGATGAATTGTGGAGAATCGCCGAATTGGAATCCACGGGAGGAATGGCTGGAAGCCAGCGCATGGCAGTCGATCCCGTACGTGGTGTGATCTACGTGGCCGAGAACGTGGCGAAACGATTGAGTTGCTTTGATTGGAATGGTCGACGAATCTGGCAAATCACGGACGTCGACGCGGAATGCCTGGCCATCGATGAGAAAACCGGAAACATCTGGCTGAGCGGAGGCGACACGATTGCACACGGCGAAACGATTGTGGTGAACCCTCAAGGTCATGAGGTATTCCGACTGCCGTACCGCGGTATTGATATTCTCTATCACCCTACGACCGAACAGATGTGGCTGGTTGGCAAGTCCTTGATCATCGTGGATCGCAATGGTACCCGCGTGCATCGCGAGCCTGTCTCGGGACATTCTCTCAGTTCACTGGCTGTCGATCCCAAGTCAGGATTGGTTTGGATCGGTGAGAGAGACCATCCTGATGTAGCCCAAAGCAAGAACCGACTCTGGTTAGTCACGCCCGATGGCACCGTTAAAATGAAGCTTGATTTAGGGGAAAAAGCCCCCTTCGCCGTAGCTTGCACCCAATCCGGTCAGGCTTTGGTGGGCGGCTACCAAACGGGGTTGCTGAAAGTTTCTGTGACGGGCGAAATAGAACAGCTTATAGCGGCGGTGGAGACGGATGGTGCTTCAAACGACCGCGAACTTGAATCACGTTCAGGCTATCCCAT
>JANSWS010000401.1 GCA_024743355.1 bacterium | reverse complement strand
CTTGAGTGGTTGAAAAAAAAATCTGCCGGCCTCGACTAGAGAACGGTGCCGCATGGTTGATTCCAATCACCCTGAGTTGAGTATCCGCCGCCAGTGTGAGCTATTGGGCGTATCCCGTTCGTCCTACTACCATGAGCCAGCCGGAGAGTCTCCCGAGAACCTTGCCTTGATGCGAGTGATCGACGAACAGCACCTGCGTTGCCCATTTTTTGGTCGGCGTCAGATGACAAGATGGCTGGATCTGCAGGGGTATAAGGTGAACGAGAAGCGTGTTCGCCGCTTGATGTCATTGATGGGGTTGGAGGCTGTTTTTCCGAGGCGGAAGACGACCATACCGAACCGAGAGCACCGTGTGTATCCATACTTGCTTCGGGGAGTTGAGGTGGCACGTTCCAACCAGGTATGGAGTGCAGACATAACTTACATTCCCATGAGTGAAGGCTTTATGTATCTGGTGGCGGTCATCGACTGGTACAGTCGGCATGTGCTCTCCTGGGAGTTATCCAATACGATGGATAGCCGTTTCTGCATCGATGCGTTATTAGGTGCATTCGACTACTCGAACAGCAAGCCAGAAGTATTCAATTCTGATCAGGGATCGCAGTTCACAAGTCTGGCATTTACATCCGAGTTGGAGTGCCGCGATATTCAGATCAGCATGGACGGCAAGGGCCGGGCACTCGATAACGTATTTATCGAAAGACTATGGCGAACCTTGAAATACGAAGAAGTCTATCTCAAGAGCTACGAGAGCGTGGCCGAACTGAGAAGTAGCCTGGAGAGCTACTTCGACTTCTACAGCAACGAACGACCTCACCAGGCACTGGCAGGACAAACGCCGGCCAGCGTCTACAAGACAGCAATCCTAGCTGCGTAGTTTTCAACCCGATTAACCGATCCTCGACCGGCAACGGATACTAAACAGACTCTCTTAAATTTCGCCTTCCGTGGTCCAAGAATTGGGTACCACTTCAATCGCTCGCATTTGTCGCATCCTTCGTCGCGGCAACCAACTTAAGAGGCAACTCGTAGTCCGGCTGCTAGGGATTCCGCGAGTGGCTTGTACATTTGCGCATGGGGAGATTCACAATAAGTCAAAAACTTCTGAGAAATCCGATCAAATTCATCCCATTCGCCACGATTCGCAAGAATCGCCAACACCACCGGATATCGCGTCAATCGATCAGATGTGATCCATTTCATGGGATCATCGTCAATCAGCCCATTAAAGATGGCTTCTTCGGTGGAGTACTGGTGCAGCCAAGGCATGACATACGTTTTCAAAGCGTTGGCGTATTCAATGATAAATGAATCAACACTATGATCGTCAATCGCGAATCCATGAATAACCGGCGTTTCCGCCAACAGACGATCACAGTTTGTCGTGATAGTTGCGTGAGTCTTGGCCTCAACCTCTTTCAGAAACGGATGAAACGGTGAGTAAGTTTCCTCGATCCGATCAATCCTAACTTGTGCATGCGCGGCGAGCTTTCTTTTACAAGGGTCTGCCGTTGGCAACACATCAATCACAATCGCTTGCCATCCATCTTCTGATTTTCGTACTAGCTGCCGACGCGATTTTACGAACTTAAAGCCATCCAGGCGTTGCCCAAGGCCTTTCCCTATTCTTGCAGTTAGTTCATCCATTGCTTACCTACGCCTAAAGTTCGACGCACTGACATTCAACGTACGCGATAAGCACTTTGCTGACAATGCCTTGCTCGTTGCCGCCACCATGAAACCGGTTAGTGTTCCCTGTCCCTTGCATCCAGAGCAGTGACAAGTCACCGCACTCCAAATTTGGAGTGCTCCGACTTATCGGAGCTTTCGATGTTGAATCGCCGGGCTGCTTGAGTGTTTACAAAATCCGGGCGAGCAAGCCGGCAACTCCGCTTGACCTTTTAGAGCACATACTGTCGCTTAGTGCCATCCTCCCAGATTCCTGAATAGTACTTCATTGGAATTTGCGGATAGCAGACCAACAAACCTTCCACAAACTGCTTAAAAGTAAGTTCCAACTTTGTAACGGTTCGGTATTCGTCAATCTCGACGATCCGCCAGTCGTCGCCGGTATCAAAGCCATAAGCCGTACCTATACTTTCCCACCCGAAAATCAGCACATCTCCCTTCGCTCCATGATCGTAGATTTGCAGATCTTGAAAGTAGTCATGTTCCGCACTAACCAATTTACCTTCAAAGACAAAGTGTTCACCATTGTCGATCAAAGCTCCTGTACCACGTTCACGAAGAAACTGAAGGTACTGATCAGGGCAAGACGGTTTAGCATCGCTCATAGCCTGAACTTCGAATTCGCTATGGGGCGTGAGTGCTGCCAAAAGTTGGCCAACTTCTGGTCGCAAAGACTCAAGATGTTCATACATGGTCCGTTCTCCTAGTTTCGTGGCAACGGCGTTGGAAAGACCGTTTGCGTTGGGCTACCTGGTCCGTGTATGCCCGGTTGATGAACATTGCGATACGCGGGGTGAATATTCCACCACTCATTTGGGCCGCCGTACCGAGACGGGATGATCTGCTGGGTTTGAGCACCTTGCGGCCAGCTTTGCTGTCAATCTGCTTCCAATCTGTTGCGTAGCATAGGCTTCCAGCCCGCTGCGTGGATAGACCATGGTTCACCGTCGACAAATTCAGATTCCTCGCTCATGAAGCAAGAAAGAAAGGGACGCGATAGCGACGACAACGCATCTTGAGTATTCGCTCCGGTTCGATCCGCCGTTACTGCGGAGGTCGCCGCTCGGCAAGCGGGACCTACCCGTACACATCGTCTGCCGGGTGGTTTGTAGCTACCCGTGAGCGAAAAGACGCTGTCAGCTACCTATTAGGAATAACAACCGGTTACACCGGCTGTGAAAACGCGGCTTTGCAGCCGCATCCTCCATTGACACGGCCTAGCTCCTTGAAAACCCTGAAGGGGTGTTGGCGGCAACCTCGAGTTTCAACTCTCGATTGTTTGATGAAATTTCGACGATGTTCCCAATGCGGACGATGTTGAGTTGATCAATGAACTTGGCTAGCCGAGCAAGACATTCGTCAACGCTTGCGATCGTTCGTCCCGTATCAACGAGCTTCGCGAATAGGTCATTTTCGTTGACCGTCTTATTTGTCATCACGACTAGACCGTACGGCGCGATCTTACCAGAACGGCTGCCAAGCAATGCAAGCTCACCATCATCGGTGACAATAGGCACCAAAAAATCACTCGACTTTCTGCCTGGATTTACAGG
This sequence comes from bacterium, assembly GCA_024743355.1. GTDB lineage: Bacteria > Planctomycetota > Planctomycetia > Pirellulales > Pirellulaceae > Aureliella. Next base: position 3,846 of record JANSWS010000401.1, on the reverse strand, counting down.
ATCAAACGCAACAAGAACTTTCCGTGACTCTGCCATTTGGATCTCAAAACTAGGCTGATTGGTCATACGTCCCAAGGTAACGGCACTCCGACGAAAGACTCTATTTCGGGATCATCACGAATCACTTCGGACTCAGAATAGGGCCAGCGTGTTTCCCCCAATTCCTTTCGCAACAAGAAACGAAGAAATGACCACGTATTCGAGGCGGCCAAGAACGCGGTCTGGGAACTATCGTCGTTTACGTCTACAAACAATACCGGCTCACCATTGCCATAGTCGTTGCCTTGGCCACCACGTAGTAGCTCCCACATCCGTCACCCGCTAATGGAAACCAGCCCCTTTCTCGCCATTCTGGGTAGTTCACCAGAATGCTTTCTGCATCTTGGTTTTCGAGCTTCGAGTACGACTACGAGTACCGGGCTGCGCCCTGAGTACGAGCACGATCAAATAACGAACACCAACATGCACCGTACGTCAACTCTTCGGTTCAATCCGCAATCACTTCACAGGTCGCCGCTCGGCAAGCGGGACCTACCCGAACGTATCGCTTGTCGGGCAGTTGGTGGCTAACTTTGAGGTCCGCCTAGAAAATTAATTGGAAAAATCACCCAGGTTCAGTCGACAACAACTGGGATGCTGCGATTCGAATTGAGACCAGAGCCGTGGATACCAAACCGCTCACCGCCGAGCTTGATACTTTCATAACCCCGGGCTACGTTTCGCTCGCCAGCAGCTCGCCGCACTCCCCCGGGGCTAGTCCCTGCCGCCACGTTCGTGGCTATTGCTCAGCAGAAACTCTTTCAAATGATCTCATTCTCCTCGACCTACATAAAATCGGTGCACATACGCATGGCCGAAAAGGCAACGTAGTCATCTGTTGGGTGCGCTGAAAGGGCTTCATTTCCCAAGTAACTCCAGAATTGCACGCAACTGATCCTTGTTTGGAATGAACGCGGTCGCTACTTAGCCGGCTCGTTGCCCCCTCCTTGAAAAACTGGACAAAGAACCATTTGTTTCCGTAAATTCGCGCAAGGTGGCCGATCGTCTTGTCGGCTCCGGTTGACCACCTTTGATGAACGCGATGCCGTTTCAAGCAACTCCTGCCATTTAGCGAGAGTCGGTCTAACACCATAACGGGAGAACCACTCGGCCGCATGTCGATCGAATGAATGCTGTAGTCCCCTTGTGCCAGCGACTCCTCTGATTGGGGCAATAGATTATTCAATCGAGTTGTGGGACCGCCGTAAAAAGCAGTCCTTCTAAACCGTTTTCTTCAGCCATTCGTCGGAACTTGTCGCTCACAAGTAAATCACCGCCAAGTTCTGGTGGCAGTTTCATCATTAACACGCCGCCGCACTTCGTCTGGTCGAAACAGAACTTTTTGACCCGACGGACGCCGCCGTCCGAAAACCGATCAAGCTCGCACCGCTCCGACAAAACTGCGTCTGACGGCCGGTAAACATGTACTACGAAAAGCCGGTTTCCCTTCGTAGTCGTTGCGGGTAATGCTTCAGCAGTATCGGATAGGTGGGATTTGAACACGTCCCATGCCCTCGCACTGAACAGTGGAATTCGTCGTCGGTCTACGAGGCTCGGAAAGTCGCCTAGTTTCGGAGGCGAATCGTCCAATTCTTCGAGCAAGATTTCCTTCCACTCTGGAGCGACGCTGGCGAAACTGGAATGTATCCTGACGACAGCGTAGGCGTTTTCACGAAGCGCCAATCCTCTAAAGTTGTTGGCGTCGGGGTCGTAGCGGTAAAAAGCGGCTGTGTTCACGTTAGTCGTACTCATATTTTCCTAGTTGGGAAAAGTGCCGTTAAGGATTTCGTCACGAATTTTTGCCAATTCATCGAGGATTCGCTGACGACCGGTTGCCCAGTCGTCAACGCCGTCGATGGCCTGGCCCAATCTGTCGTTCACCTCGTCCAATCCTCGATAAGAGTGAAGTCCTCCGCCACGATGATGACGTGGAAGTACGGTTTGCGGAGCGCCGCGTCCGCCGACCACAGTCACACCGTTGGCAGCATCGTTAACGTCAATTTGATAACGGTCCAACAGTCGTCGAGCAGCCGCAGCCCGTCGGTGCTCTCCGGCAACAATATGGTGGGCGTCCAAGCCTGATCCTGGCTGAATTCCCAGGTTTCTCGCCAACACTTGGCTATCCGCCGTACTTTGCGTCCAACCCTTGAGTGGTCCCTTTGAGGGCACCGCGCCGGCGGTGCAGAGCATAATGTCTATTGTAAGATCTACGGCTCCGGTGGGGAGGCCGATGATGGCTTGGGCGCCGGCTTGCAAGCCTGCACTGGATGCGCAGCCGAGAAAGGTCTTCTGCGGGGCTTCTTTGGATTCCTTGCTGTGAATGCCACCTTGCTCGCCGGCGGCGGTTAAACCAAAAGGATCGACAAAGTTGATGGGCGAATTGTTGACGTAACGATAGAGATTCGTGTCGCCTGCCAAAAATCCTATAGGATCCTGACTGAGAAAACGGCCCAGTCCTGGATCGTAGTTGCGGGCCCGGTAATCGTATAAACCCGTTGCAGAATCCCACTCGCGACCCGTGTACTGAAAGCGATCTCCCACTTCCGGATGGGTCTGGCTGAGTGTCCGACCAAAACTGTCGTACTCCAATTCGTTGATCCATCCACCGGATGAATCGACAATGCCTCGCACGCTCAGCTGGCGATCCGACAAATACCAATCGGTGCCACTGTCCGAATCACGGGCCAGCAACTCGTCGATGACGTCGCCATACAAATACTGCCGCGTGACTTCACCGGCGGCATCTACGTCCGCCCAGGCATGCCAGCCGTCATACACAGTCGATGTGGCTACGGCCGACAGGGGACCATCGCCGTCGGCATCCACGATCCTCTGCACACGCCGATCGAATACGTCATACACATATTGGACCGAAAGAAGTGCATCGCCCGCCGCATCCCACTGAACGACATCCGTCAAACGTTGTCGATGATCGTAGCTGTACTCCCAGATCTCACCGCTGGCACGGATCAAGCGGCGCGTTAGATTACCATCCGCGTCATAGGCATAATCGGCTTCGGCATCGGACAGAATGCGGTTATCGCTGCCGATCTGCTCCCCGTTGTTAAGCCGATTGCCATTCACATCGTAAGCGTAGTTTTCGTCTGGGCGATGGGAATGCTCGGCCTGCAACAATTGCCCAGCCGCATCGTAAGCATAGCGACTGGTGTCACCATTAGAGGTTTGTTCGACCAACTGATCAGCCAGGTCGTACACATAGTCGAAGTCGGCAAGTACCTGATCCAAAGCGTCCAAGTGTCGCACTTGGGTAGTACGGCCGCGCGTATCGCGCTGCCATTCGCTGCGACCAACCCGCTGCGTGGCCTCCAAGTCCGCAAAACGTTCCGCGGAAGTACGGTAACCACGCGGATCATAGTTGAAGTCCATCCGAGCCGGCGCCAGCCGACCACCACTCCATGTGCGACGCGTCAACTCGTCGCGCTCGTTGTAGGTTGACGCAACCGTGCTGCCAGCATGATCGGATACCGCAATGAGATTGCCGACCGCGTCGTAAAAATAGTCGAGTTCCAACGCGACACCAGTGACCGAGTCTTCCATGGTCTGTGACAACAGGCGATCACGCGTATCATAGCTGTAGCGATAAGTGCCACTGTTTCCACTGATGCTCAGCAAGTTGCCAACGGCATCGTAGGTCCGCGACAGCTGATTGATCGTCAGACCTTCCTCAAGCCATGACTCTTCCATCAATCGATCAAGCGCATCGTATTCAAACTGCTGCGTGCTTCCCGAGCGATCGGTAATCCCAGTCAAATTGCCTGCCGCGTCATACGAGTACCGAAGCATCTG
>JANSWS010000723.1 GCA_024743355.1 bacterium | reverse complement strand
TAATTTGGCGTTCACTCGAAACCCTCCGTTGAGTCGGTAGATTGAAGTCTTGGTAACCTCCAATACACCCATAAAACGCCGAGGGTTTTCGAGTTTTTCTCTTTTTTCTAAATCAGGCGCTCGCTTGATTGAGGACTAGTGTCACTATTCTGTCTGACACCATGGTGAGAAAATAAGTGACACTCAAAATAAACCTACCCCTTTTGCTTCTGCTCTGCATCACAGACTCCTGAGTCTAGAGAAAATGAATCCTCCAGCCTATCCTGCTGGTGCAAGATGCAGTTCCCCAACGCTCGCGCATCGACTGTTCGGTTACCACCTGGCTGTGGACCTGCCTCCCCAGAAGTCTTCCGCTTTGGCAAACTAGGCGAGAGAGTCAATTTCTGAGTCGCCGGGGATCGGCAATGCTGCCCGTTTTCAAGCCAACTAAACGTCAAGCCGCAAAGATTACCTAGTCGATAAAGTCCTCTGGAGAGGTGTGCGCAGCACGGACCTCGAGGAGGTGAAGGTAACCGCACGGAGGCTAGCAATGTTTTCGCGTTGCGCCAGCTGTTGGCTGCTGGTGATGATCATTCAGGCATTGGTACTGAACATCGCTCAGGCTCTGGAGTCCAGCGACTGGAAATACTGGAAGCTACAGCTGAGCGCTCCAGCGGCCGCTGACCGGGCCCGCGCAGCATTTGAGCTAGCCAAGCTCGGCCCTCAGGCTGAAGAGGCCATGGACGAGCTCTTCGTTTGCCTTACGGATGGTCACCCGCAAGTCCGGCTCCAAGCCGCGCAAGCGCTCGGCTACCTCGCTTTGCGGACAAACGAAGCGCTACCGCATTTGCTCCTGTTACTGGACGATTCCGACGAACACGTCCGGTACGCCTCCGAATGGGCAATCGCCAGATTGGCGATCACGCCAGTTGACCAACACGAAATAGCCAGCCGGCTGGCAGACTTACGTCGAGCCGTGGAGCTCATGCGCTCGCGCGCGCATCACGCACGTCACCGGCAAGTGATCGAGCAAGCCATTGGCCAGCTAGACGAACTGGCGACGCCAAGTGTCGCCGTGGAACCGCCAGTCGAGTTAAACCAACAACAAATTGAACGCCAGAGAATCCTTGCCCAGCTCGAATCCCTTCGCGCTAGATTCTTCTTGGGCGATGTGATGGAACGCCTCGCAATGATTGAGCTTCTCTGCGAAGCTTACCAAGATCCCGAGCTGGAGCGTGCCCGCAGATCCGTCCAAGTGGATCTCATCGATCAGGCCTACCGACGATCGGACTTGGCCGTGCTGAAGTATGCCGAAAGTTTTTGGGGATCCGAGATTGCCGATTCCGCCCGCAGTCGATTGCTACCAAGCGTGCTGCGCATGTCGGAGACTCCGGATTGGAGCGTGCCACTGCTGAGTGATTGTCGCCCTGGCTCCGAAGCGGAAATTCTGGCTCTTACCGATATCGCTCTCGATATCCGCCATAACATTCCGCTCCGCTGCGCCGCATTGGAGTGCCTTTCCCAGCTACCCGGCGAGCCACCAGCCAGCTGCATCGCAGCAGTCTCCTCCATAGCCGGCAATCAGCCGTGCGAGCCGCGGGTTCGCTTGGCTGCCATCGAAACACTGGGCTTGTTGTTGGATTCTTCGCCTTCCAGGGCGCCCCTGCCGGCGCTGGAAAAGCTACTGTTGGATCCCAATGAGGATTGGGAACTGAGGCTAGCTTGCCTCGAGGTCTTTGCCGCTCTTCGCCAGCAACCAGTTGAACCTGCGACGCAATTTTTTC
>JANSWS010000405.1 GCA_024743355.1 bacterium | reverse complement strand
CCTCGATGTTCCGTTGGGATTGCTCATCAATTTCAACAACCTAAAGCTCTCCGAGGGAGTAACCAGGCTGATCTTACCCGGAGCCAATTTGGAGTAGGACAACGGAGCAGGCAGAGGAAGCAGAGGCGGCTACTCTGTTTTCTCTGTTCTCTTATGTTCCAACTGATTGAGGTGACGCACCTACAACGTTCCCGCCGCATTCCTATGCAGTGGAAAACCAAAGTCCAGTCGACGCACTCTTGGTCACGCGGCTGGAATGACTACAAAGCAAAAACTTGTGTGGTACAACGAGCGCAAGCGGGAGAGTAGCTTGGATCTAGCGCAACATCAAAAAGCGCAAGATAACTCTGTTAACATAGTAGTCTGACGCAATTCGACTTCAGGATGTTCTATGAATCCATGTTCAGGTATTTCAGGTGAGAAGATGAGAACGCAAGGCGGAACGATTGCAAAGTCCTTTTTATTATTGGTCTGCTTGCTGATTCCAGCGGTTCCACGCGCAGTAGCCGAAGACGGGAGCTCTGGTCCCTTGAATTTCGTCGTCTTCCTGGTGGATGACCTGGGCTACATGGATATCGGAGCCAACAATCCCGATTGCTTCTACGAAACTCCAAATATCAATGGCTTGGCCGAGTCGGGTATTCGATTCACCGACGGCTACGCCGCCAATCCGGTTTGTTCTCCCACGCGTTATAGCTTGATGACGGGCAAGTATCCCACGCGGGTTCAGGCGACCAACTTCTTTAGCGGCAAGCGAAGCGGGAAATTTGCCCCGGCTCCACTGAACAACAATATGCCATTAGATGAGATCACCCTGGCGGAGATGCTCAAGCCAAAGGGCTATGCGACGTTTTTTGCCGGTAAGTGGCATCTCGGTGAAAGCGAGGAGTATTACCCGCAGAACCGAGGATTCGACGTTAATATCGGTGGGCATACCATCGGTGGACCGTACACAGGAAATAAGTACTTTGCTCCTTTTAAGAATCCGCAGATCCGCGAGGAGAGTCCGGAGGGAGATCATTTACCGGATCGATTGGCTCGCGATACCGCCGCATTCATCGAGGCGCACAAAGATCAACCTTTCCTGGCCTACCTGGCCTTCTATTCGGTACACACGCCATTGATGGGGCGGCCTGATTTGGTTGAAAAGTATCAACAACGTGCACAGGGGATTACGGGACAGGAGTTCGCTGACGAAGAGCAAGTGTTTGGTGACCAACCTCGCAAGGTTCGAATACTGCAAAAGCACGCGGTCTATGCGGCTATGGTCGAAGCCATGGATCAAGCTGTTGGGAAAGTCTTGCGGCAGATCGAAGCTTCAGGGATCGCGGACCGCACGGTGGTTGTCTTCACTTCCGACAATGGAGGACTGTCGACGTCGGAGGGCTCGCCTACGAGTAACTTGCCCTTGCGGGGTGGCAAGGGATGGGTTTACGAGGGAGGTATTCGCGAGCCTTGGATTATCCGCTACCCAGGTGTGACGCAGCCGGGGGCAGTCTCCGCTGAACCGATTTGTTCGATCGATTTGTTCCCCACCGTGGCGGCCGCCGCGGGAGTAGAACTCACGCATTCGGTGGATGGGATCGATATCCGCCCAGCCCTGGACGGTGGCCAACTGGGCCGAGAGGCACTGTATTGGCACTATCCACACTACAGTAATCAAGGCGGTATTCCCGGCGGTGCCATACGTATGGGAGATTACAAGCTTTTCGAACGCTATGAAGACGGACGCGTGCATCTGTACAATTTGGCTGAGGATGTCGGAGAATCCGAAGATCTAGCCTCTCGCATGCCGGATCGCGTTCGCGCCATGCGCAGCCGCTTGCATGCTTGGTACCGCGACGTGGACGCGAAATTTCTTCAAGAGAAAGATGGCAACACTCCCTGGCAGCCCTCGTTTTCGCAGTGAGAGCATTTTTAGAAATGACGTAGGATTGAAAGTCGCCGATCGCTTCGCGATCGAGGCGTTTTCAGGCTGAGGCGCTACGGTCAGGGAGTGATCGGCGACTAAGCCAAGCTGGGGCTTCGAAATTCTTTGAGAGATGTTTACGTGAGTCAACAAGAAATTCCATCAGAGCACTCCGTGCCGCCTTTCCATTTGGCTTTTCCGGTCCATGATCTGTCCGCAGCCCGCGAGTTTTATGGCGGCTTGCTCGGCTGTGCGGAGGGCCGCAGTAGCGATGCTTGGATCGACTTCAATTTGTTTGGGCACCAGATTGTGGCCCATTTGACGGATCGCGATTCAACAGGGGATGCTGCCAGCAATCCGGTCGATGGCCATGATGTGCCCGTTCCCCATTTTGGTGTCGTGCTCCCCTGGGATACTTGGCAAGAGTTGGCGGACAAGCTGACGTCTTGTGGGATTCGCTTTGTCATCGAGCCCTATGTGCGATTTGCCGGGCAGGTCGGTGAACAAGCTACGATGTTCTTTCTGGACCCGTCGGGTAATGCCCTGGAGTTCAAGGCTTTTCGCGACCAGACTCAGCTCTTCGCAAAATAAGAATCCATCCGAAAACCATCAGCCGCTTTGGCGTTAGCCGGGGTTCTTTTCGGTTTTCGGATGGGCTCAAAGCTAAGAAAGGTGTCCAGTGCCTTTTGACAAGACCTCTCGGAGTTTCCGCGGTATGCGAAATCAAAACTTGCTTTGCGCTTGGCTCGTGATAGCGATTACGACTTGTGGAAAAGCGGATGATTCCGAGTTCAAGTTGCAGCCCTTGCCGTACAACCATCCAGGCTTGCATGTGGACCTGGGGGTTGGATTGTGGGCCTATCCGCTGCCGCTCGACTACGACGGCGATGGCGATATGGATTTACTAGTCGCATGTCCGGACAAGCCTTCGCAAGGAACTTATTATTTTGAAAATGCATCGCAGAGCAGCGCGGACGGGATACCGGTATTCAAGCCGGCGGTTCGCATTGGAGACGGCTATCACTACATGATGCTCAGTGAAGTCGATGGTGAGCCCGTAGTGCTGCGGCCCGGCATGGAGTACCGACGTGATCCGGAAACAGGTGCATTTAGTTTTGATAAACCAAGACCAATCTCCGCGGTAGTAAATCCTAACGCGGAGTCGCCAGGGCGGGCGCGGGCCAACATGTGGCGCTACGTCGATTTTGAAGGAGACGGTGACCACGACATTGTGGTGGGCTTGGGCGATTGGTCGGATCTGGGATGGGACCATGCCTACGATAGCCAGGGGCGTTGGCGCAACGGGCCTTTGCATGGTTACGTTTACTTGATGACCAATGAAGGTACGGACGAAGATCCCAAATATTCCCAGACACCGCAGCGTCTGCGAGCCGGCGGTGGAGAAATTGATGTCTATGGATGGCCGTCACCGAATTTTGCAGACTTCGACGGCGATGGAGACTTGGACCTGCTATGCGGTGAATTCCTGGATGGCTTCACCTATTTTCAAAACACAGGTTCCCGAACGCAACCCTCCTATGCGGCCGGACAGAGGCTGCGCGATCGAGATGGCCAGCCTTTGGTCATGCATTTGCAAATGATCACACCCACCGCAGTGGACTGGGAGGGTGATGGTGATCTGGATCTGATTGTTGGCGATGAAGATGGTCGCGTAGCTTGGATCGAGAACACGGGACAGTTGCGCGACCAGATGCCAGTCTTCGCTCCGCCCCGCTATTTCTTGCAGGAGGCGGACACGCTCAAGTTTGGTGCCTTGGCAACTCCCTTTGCCTACGATTGGGATGGCGACGGAGACCAGGATATTTTGTGCGGCAACACCGCGGGTTCCATTGGATTCTTTGAAAATCTCGGAGTAGCTGAAAACGGTCTGCCGAAATGGAATGCTCCGAAGCTGCTCAAGGTAAACAACGGTGTGGGAGAGGAACGTCCGTTTCGCGTGATGGCTGGTCCCAACGGTTCGATCCAGGGACCATGCGAAGCCAAGTGGGGTTATACCACTTTGTCCGTAGCGGATTGGGACGCGGATGGTGACGGGGACATCATTTACAACTCCATCTTGGCCAGACTGGGACTATTGATAAATGATTCTGGCAGCTTGCTTGAGAAGGACTTCGATACGGGGCTCAGCGAGTTGCCCGCGTCCTGGTATTGGTGGCAAAAGCCATCCAGCGCGACTCTGACGCAGTGGCGTACGACACCCTTGGCGATTGACTTTGATGGCGACGGACGACCTGATCTGGTGATGCTTGATCAGCAAGGCTTTCTGACGCTTCGGCGTTCCGCGGGAAAAGCTGAACGCATCTTCGTCGACGAAGACAATCAGCCACTTCAACTCAACTCAGGCAGTTGTGGAAAATCAGGAAGAATCAAGTTGGCAATGGTCGACTGGGATGGAGACTCGCGACCGGATCTGCTCGTTAATTCGGAGAATGCTACCTGGTATCGCAATTGTGAGACGCGGGGCGACAAGGTCGTATTGAAACGTATTGGCAATCTGGCTCGCCGCAATGTTGCCGGCCACACCTCCAGTCCTGCTGCCTGCGATTTTGATGCGGATGGTTTGCCGGACCTGCTCGTGGGAAGTGAGAACGGACGCATTTACCACGTTAACCACAGAGACTGCATCACCTTTTCTGAGCAGCAGCTCCAGGCAAGAGCCGCGCGGAAGAGCAGTAGCCGCCTGCCAGGCTTGATCCACGAGGAGTTTATCTTCGAGCAAGCGGCGTTTCAGCAATGCCATGCCTCGTCCATTTGCGAAACGACTCGCGGGTTAGTTGCCGCCTGGTTTGGAGGGAGCGAAGAGGGAAATCCAGATGTGGCCATCTGGACCAGCTACCACGACGGGCAGCGCTGGAACGGTCCCAATCTAGTTGCCGACGGGCTGCAGTATGAAGGGCTCCGTCATCCCTGCTGGAATCCTGTGCTGTACCAACCTCCGGGCGATGCGCCGACGTTGCTGTTCTTCAAGGTAGGGCCAAATCCGCGTCAGTGGTGGGGTGAGATGATGCTCAGTTATGATCGCGGCCGCAGCTTCCGAGATCGGCGGCGCTTGCCAGAGGGCATCGATGGTCCAGTCCGCTGCAAACCTGTGCTGCTGCCGGACGGGCATACTTTGCTGTGCGGCTCATCCACCGAATACCAGGGTTGGAGGGTCCATTTCGAGTCACTCAATCTGATCGACGGCATGCCGACGGGACGTTGGAAACGGGTTGGGCCCATCAACGATGCGAGTCGCTTCCAAGCCATCCAGCCAACTTTTCTGCGTCATGCCGATGGCCGATTGCAGGTTCTCTGTCGAACGCAAGAGGGTGTGATCGCCACCAGTTTCTCACAAGATCAAGGACAAACATGGTCGGCAATGGAATCTACCGAGTTGCCCAATCCCAATTCGGGCATCGATGCCTTGACTCTGCATGATGGTCGGCATTTGCTGGTCTACAATCACCTCGCGTCAGGTTCTTCGGGATGGGGGCGACGCGGCAAATTGAATCTGGCTATTTCGGAAGATGGCCTCAAATGGCAACCACTGGCTGAATTGGAAAACGAGGAAGGAGCCGAGTTCAGCTACCCAGCCATCATTCAGTCTGCTGAGGGTGCGGTGCATATAACCTACACGCACAAGCGAACGCGGATCAAGCACTTGGTGTTCGATCCCGCCTTTGGTAGCCCGCGGGCTGAGGTTTCGTTGCAGCGTTAATCGTTCAGCCGTATCACCGCCCAAATGTAGTTGAAAAAAATCGACGCTGTTTCGGTAGCCCACACAAGGGATGAATGCCCACAAGGTTCTTTTTGGGGAGGTAAAGGCATGCTGCAATTCGATCGAGAGCGGAAACTGTTTCCTGCCTATGCTTCAGCCGAGTGTCCAGGTGTGCTCGCCAAGCTCATTCTGGCAGTGTTGCTTTGGGGTGTGTCTGTCGCATGTAAGCAGAAGGCTGTGGCTGCGGACCAAGTCGCGGCAGAAGTTCCAGCAACGGTTGAACCCATCGCAATACCGGGTGCCAAGCCGAGAAACGTCGTGTTCATTCTGTCCGACGACCATCGTTACGACGCGATGAGCTTCCTGGGGCATTCACTGGCTGAAACGCCACGGATGGATGCGATGGCACAGAACGGTGTCCATCTCAAAAATGCGTTCGTTACGACATCGCTGTGTTCGCCTAGTCGGGCATCGATTCTGACTGGCATGTATACCTTTCGACATCGCGTCATCGACAATCAGCGGGCCGTTCCCGAGGGTACTCTGTTCTTCCCGCAATATCTGCAAAAGGCCGGTTACAAGACGGGCTTCGTTGGTAAGTGGCACATGGGGCATGGCAGCGACGAACCGCGACCAGGCTTTGACTATTGGGTCAGTTTCAAGGGCCAGGGGCATTACTTGCCTCCGGATCCAAGCTACACACTCAACGTCAATGGAATGCGGGTAAAGCAGCAGGGGTACATCACAACCGAGTTGACTCGCTATGCCCTGGATTTTTTGCGTGAGCAGGAGCATAGCGATGCTCCCTTTATGCTCTATCTATCCCACAAGGCGGTGCACGGAGATTTCGTGCCGGAGGAAAGGTATCGTGGTCGATTTGCAGGCAAAGCCTTCGAACTGCCAGTCAGCGCACGACCGCTGAGCGACAATCTGCTCAATCGTCCACGATGGTTGCTGGATCAACGCAACAGCTGGCACGGTATGGACTTTCCGCTGCACTCCAACGAGAGTATCGAAGACATCTACAAGGCATACTGTGAAGCGTTGTGCAGTGTTGATGACAGCATCGGCGCTGTCATGGATCAATTGAAGTCCATGGGAATTCACGATGAAACACTGGTCATCTACATGGGCGACAACGGTTACATGTTTGGCGAACATGGTTTGATTGACAAACGCGTGGCGTATGAAACATCCAGTCGCGTTCCCATGCTCATGCAGTGTCCCGAACTGTTCGCCGGCGGAACCGTGGTCGATGAAGTAGTTGCCAATATCGATATCGCCCCCACGATTATGGAAGCTATGGGTCTGGAAAAACCCGCCCACATGGATGGCAACAGCTTTCTGCAGTTGGCGGCCGGCAAGGAAATT
>JANSWS010000334.1 GCA_024743355.1 bacterium | reverse complement strand
CGATCTCTGGCACTGAGCCCCGAGCAGTCGACACGGATGCTGGAATTAGGAGACTCCCATTGCCAACTCCGTCTGATTGCGGCGGAACCCCTAGTGCAAGATCCCGTCGAGGTCGCCTTCGATGGTTCCGGCCGCATGTGGGTGGTAGAAATGCGCGATTACCCCTTTGTCTTGGAAGAACCGCCCCGTGGCCGCATCAAGATCCTGGAAGACGCAGACGCTGATGGCTCCTACGATCGCAGCATCCTATTCGCGGATCAACTTGACATGCCCACGGGCCTTGCCCTCTGGCAAGATGGTGCAGTGGTAACTTTGGCCGGCGAGGTCGTATTTCTCCGCGACCAGAACCGAGATGGCGTGGCAGATGCCAGCGAGCAATGGTTAACAGGCTTTACACAAGACAATGAGCAATTGCGTGCCAACCACCCCAGACTTGGTCCGGACGGTTGGTGGTACATTGCCTGTGGATTGCGAGGTGGCCAAATTGAGTTGGGCGAGCACTTCCGAGAGCGTTTTCCAAAACGGGAGCCACTCACGGTGGGCAGCCGGGACATTCGCTTCCATGCCGCCAGCGGGCGATTGGAAACGGTCACCGGTCCGGCACAATTCGGGCTCGCCTTCGATAACTTCGGAAGTCGCTTTTTGTGTAGCAATCGCAACCCGGCGGTTCAGGTGGTTTTCGAGCAGCCGGAACTGCTAGCCAATCCCTTGGTTGGTCTGGTGGCATCGACGCGAGACATCATTCCTGCGGGAACCGATTCCCACGTCTACCCTCTGGTGGATTCCTGGACGACTTCGAATTTGCATTCCGGACAGTTTACCGCCGCCTGCGGCATCTTCCTGCGTGCGTCCAAGCTGGGTAGCTCGGACAGCCTGCTGCAAGAGATTTTCGTTTGTGAGCCGACGGGCAGTCTGGTCAAGAGGGTTGCTGCGGCCCGGGGAGCCGCCAAACTGGTTCTCCAGCCCGATCCGCGAATTCCTGATGAATCCGAATGGTTGGCCAGTCGCGATCCCTGGTTTCGGCCCGTCAACGTGACGCTATCACCTAGCGATGATGTAATTGTGGTGGATATGCATCGGGCGGTCATCGAGCACCCACACTGGGTGCCGGAAGAACTTAAGGATCGGCCCGATCAGCGTTGGGGAGATCAGACCGGACGCATCTATTTGATTTCGGATGGCGCTCGGGATGAAATGGCAAGGCTCACGCGCGAGCTGCAGAAATCGCCGCTCGAGTCACGCGACTCGCCACAACTTGTTTCACTATTGGCCAGTCCCAATAGCTGGCTACGTTCCACCGCCTCAAGAATTCTCCTCGAGCGTGGAGACTCAGTGGATGTGTCTTCGATAGTGCAAATTGTCGAAAGTGTAGAAGCACCGTTGGCGGCCCGTATTCAAGCTTTTCAAACGGCGGTCGCTGTCTCGGGGGCTGTGCCCGTGACCAACTTGTTGTCCACCGCAGGGATGCCCGATGCCCTGTGCGTCGGAGTATTGCGAGCGGCTCGCAGTTTACCTTCTGCGGATCGCTCACAACTCGATCTTCAACTCATGACGCTGTTACAGAATCCGAGCGATGCGGTTGTGTTTGAAGCCTTGCTCTGCATGGGGCAATCACCGCGTGCCAGTTTGCCGGAGAGCACCTGGGAAAGAATTGTTCACGATCCCCATCCGGATCTGCTGATTGCCGCAGCTTCCGCTATGAAGCAGCATCCGGATCGAATGTTGAGAAGCTGGATCACAGCCCTGGAAAAGCATCCGCCCGAATTTGATTCGCAAATGGCAAATTGGCTTGCACCGGCAGCCAGCACTTTGTCGCGAAAGGCTTTCGAGACTCCAATCAAGATGCAATTGCTGGCCAGTTGGTTGCTGCAATCTTCATCGGAGCCACATGGCCACGCGGCGAAGTTGGCTCTGCTGGCAGCCACCGACGCTATGTTGGAGCATCCGGACATGGCTAGCCTGCGAGATGGGTTCAATCCGGATTTTTGGGAAAGCCTCAGACAATTAGGGCAGGATGTGAGCCAGGTTCCCGAAACGCGGCGTGCGGCAATCGCCATGCTCAGGCATTCGCCGCGCAGGCTGGATCGTCTCTATGTTGCCGACGCAGCCCTTACCTGCAATGATCCTGATGTATATGGAGCCTGGGTCAGAACATGGGCTCAACTTGAAGATGAAGACTGCGACCTGTACCTGATGTCGCTGCTGGAATCAGGTACCCCAGGGCAACGGGACTTAGCCGTCGAATTGCTTGGCCAATCCGTATCCTTGCTTGCAAAATCCGCGGACATGGTATCAGCCCGGCCCGATGTGGCTCGCAGCCTGGGGCCATCATTGCTCCAGCAATTGCGCGATCGGGCTCGGGGCGACTCGCTGTCCGCCTTCGATCGAGCCATTGCCAGTCTGGTGGATGATGATCGTAAGCAAGTCATTGATGACTATCGGAGTTGTCTGAATCTGGAAGGTGATGTAGGCAACGGCAAGCTGCTTTTCCAGAAGCATTGCGCCAGCTGTCACCGTATCGGGGCGATCGGCATCGATGTCGGGCCGGACATATCCGACTCACGCACCAAGAGTCCCGAGCAATTATTGATTTCGATTTTGGACCCCAACCGAGTTATCGACAACAACTACTTTCGCTTCGTCATTCTGACTGAAAGCGACGATGTGATTGAAGGCATTGTGGCAGAAGAGACGCAAGAAGCGATCGTCATTCGAGGCCAAGAGAACAAGCGAACCGTCTTGTCGCGAGAAGATATCCGCGAAATCAAAGCTACGGGTGTATCGCTCATGCCAGAGGGTTTGGAAACACAACTCGATCCGCAGTCGATGGCGGATCTGATTGCGTTTATCAAAGGCTGGCGTTACGAAGATCGACCCATTCCGACGGCAAATGCAGGCGAGAACTGAGCGAAGGTCCGCTCTGCGGCACCAAACGTGCTGAAGAACGTATCGGAAACCAACCGCAGTATTTTTTTAGCCGGTCAGCGTAGGCAGCAGTCTTCGGCCATTGCTTGTTCATCCAAACGAATGCTGCCGCCTTCAACGAGAGCCTTTTTTTCTGGCCTTCCAAAACAGGCCAAGAGAGCAGGCAGAAATACAAGGTCACAGAACAGGGCAGAGGCCACAGTGATTGCTCCCATGGTGGCAAAGATGTGATGATCACGAGAATCACTGAAGGTTACGATACCAAAGCCAGCGACCAGAACCGCGGTCGTCATGATTAGGGCCGTGCCTACTCCCGTGAAGGCGCGGCGAATAGCCAGATCGTTGCTCGTCGCCTGACGTCCCTCTTCGAGGTAACGCGTCAGGAAGTGGATGGTGTCATCAACGGCAATGCCCAGACAGACCGTGAAATTGCAGACCATCACGATCTCCAAATTGTAGCCGGCAAATACCAGGTAAGCACCGGTTAAGGCCAAGGGAAATGCGTTGGGAACGATCGATATCAGACCTAGCCGCAGGGAGCGAAAGAAAATCGTCAATACGATCCAAATCACCAGAGAGGCTGTGCCCAAGCTGGCTGCTAAATCCACGACAATCTGATAAAGATTGCGCCAACGTCTAACCGCTCCGCCCGCCAACGAAACCTGGAAATTGGGATGTGCCTCTTCAATCTGGGCTAGTTCTTGTTCCAATCGTTCAAACACTGGCCCGTAGGCCGCAATCCCCAAATCCTGGACGCGAAAGTTGACGACCGCCTGACGTCGCTCGGGGGTGTAGAACGCTCGCTTGAGCGGTGGAGGCAATAGCTCCAGAAGCGTCATCCGTTCTTCAAGGGGACCGCTTCCAGGTTGGGCATCGATCAGATTGCGAATGGAAAGTGGGTGGCCGATCAACTCCTCCGCCCGCAGCAAATCGTCCACTTGCTGGACGACCTGCAGAATTTCTGGCGCGTTCGGTTCTAAAGTTGCGTCCCAGTTGATTTCCACGCGAGAGAATTCCAAACCGCCGAAAGCCCGGTCCACGTGGAACAGTGCTTGTGTCGCCTCCGCGCTTTCCGGTAGGGAATCCGAATTCCGATGGTCGGGTTTCAATGAAAGTGAAATGAAGACCAGCACCGCGGTCAATAAGATCCCGCTCGCAGATAGCAAACGCCTGCGCCGGAGGACTACGGTTATAAGTCCTTCTATTCTGCCTAGATTTTGATCTATCAGACTGCGGTCCAATCCTCGCTCAATCCCTTGTCCCAACCAAGAAGAGCAAGCAAGCGGAATAATGGTGGTGACGGCCACAAAGCACAAGAGCACTCCGATCATGCTGCACAGTCCAAACTGCTGCACCCAGACTGAGTCCGCCAGCATCAAGGAACCAAAACCGATGGCGGTAGTTAAAGAGGTAAGAAAACAAGCAAGGCCAACCTGCTGAAGTCCTTGTATGGATGCATCCACATAATCCGCGCCGGCCGCCCTGAGCTTGCGGATCTGAACCATTAAATGCACGCCATCTGTCAAGCCAACCAAGCTGACCAGAATCGGTACGATGACGTCGATGAGAGGGTTATCATTGTATTCAAAATAGCGAATACAACCTAGCGTCCAGAAGATCCCAATCGCGGGTGCCAGTGAAACGATAATGACCGCCCGAATACCGCGAAACAGAATCAGCGACATCAGCAGAATCATGCCATAGCCGAAGAGTTGATATTTGAGCTGGTTCGCTTCATGCCTCGAGATAGCCGCGATCGCCGAGGGTACGCGGCCGGTGACGCGAAATCGGAATTTCAAGTCGGGATAGTTAGCGGCCACGCGTTCGGCGGTTTCTCTCAGTGCCGTGGTAGCATCTTCGTCACTGAATACGAAGTAGTAATCCAGGTTGACGAGCATCAACAACGTACGCGTGTCGTCGCTTAGCAGTTGCCCGCCTACCAGCGGGTGCTGCATTGCCTTCTCGCGCGATTTGTCAAAGCGTGCCTGTGAGGCCGTGGCCCGCGGCAGAAGCGGCTCGGGTAATCCAAAGATGTTCAGAATCGGAACGCAATCCATCCACAGTACGCTGGCCACCTGATCCATGGCTTCCAGCTCATCGACCACCTGCCCAAGCGCGGTTACTGCTCTGGGAGTAAAGAAGTCCTCGGCCTCGACGACCAAGACGGCGTCAGAATTCGACAGACTTATGGGGCTGACATTTGGCGGCTCAGCTTCATCTGACGATGGCGCTTTCTCGGAGGCGACTTGGTCTGCCTGCTGCGGCTGAATAAACAACGCCGAAAGCAACCTGGGATTCACATAACCTATCGCGCTGACCAGCGTTAGGATGGCAAGTAAGCCCAGCACCAGCCGGCGATGTTGGATGCTGAATGCGGCTGCCCAATGAAAAAAATCTCGCATCATTGCCTACTGAAAAATCCGTTCAGCAACGCTGCGAACTTCGGACTGCGTGGCTTGACCATCACCGTCCAGATCCCAACGGTCGAAGTTAACATGCCGCACTACAATGGATCCTTCCGATTTTTGAATAACGCCATCTTGATTCGCGTCCAAGCGGCGAAATACTTGCTCGACGTAAGCATTGATCTTCTGATCGGATTTCGACGCAGACTGAGATTCAGCCGCGGAGCCGCGGGGGCGCTGCGAAGAAGTCTGCCTGGGGATGGACACCTCGAAGAAAGCGAGTGCCATTTCTTCCCAGGTCTGATCGCCCCAAGTCACCCATTCCGTAGGGTCGGGATTAAATATGTTGCCTGCCGAATTGTCGAAAACAACATTGCAAGCGAGCTGCTTGATCGTGTCCAAGGCAATCGGCTGTTGAAACAAGTAGCTATGCTGCCAATTGAAATCGTAGTTGGGTACGCTCAGCAGCGTTTCTTGGCGGGTGGGCTCGGCGGCATCGCGGTCCTTGTAAGTTGCCACAAGCTCAAAGGCCTTACCTCGATAATGCATATGCGGTGTGACTGCCAGCAATTGACCGTCGGCGGGAATACGCGGTAGCCTCGCGCGTACCGTGTGTGCTTCCGCTCCGGGTGGTATTTCAAACTCCTGTTCCAAAGCTGCTAAAGTGATCAACTCATGTGTCACATCGGCGTCGTCGGCAAAGATCAGTCCAACCCGGCTGACGTCTTCCCGAGGTGTTCCGTTCGGAGTGTAATGCATCTGAAAGACCAGCTTGGAACCGGCCGGTATTCGCCTGGCGTGCCCCGGCGGAGGTTCCAGTGTTCGTTGTCCCGGAACATATGCTGTGAGCCAGCCGACACCCGGCATCGCGCTGCCGTCGGGAGGTCGAACAAAAACAATGGCATGATGCACGACATCTCTGCTGCCCGGGATGACTTGAGCTGAAATCAACCAACGATCTTGCTCAAAACCTGGGTCCACCACGAAGTACTGGTATTCCACAACACCATCGCGCGGAATCACGAAGGGGCGGTCGCGCATAGCTAGGACTAGATCGGGCTCACGCCCAAACTGCCAGCCAGCCGCAAATTGCTTCGGAGCCGGCAACGACTGCAAGTCGCCAGCAGGCGCGCCATTGGCGATCCAGCTTCGCAACAACTCCCGATCTTCACGTGGCATGTGCCGTTCGTTAGCAAAGCTGCCGTAGGCTGGGTCGGCATGCCAGGGTGGCATCCGTCCATCATCAATGGCTTCCATCATGGTGTCCGCCCAGCCCAGCACCTCATCGTAGACCTCCATCGAAAAAGGGCCAATTTCGCCGCTTCGGTGGCATTCCATGCAGTGCTCCTGGAGAATCGGATACACATGCTGGGCAAAGGTCAATGACGGAGAGCTCAGATCCTGCAAGGCGCCATCTGTTTCCGGGTGCTTGGTTTTCCCGATGATGCAGCCAACAGCTTTGGTTTCCTTTACCGTAACGGGCTTGCCGGCCAATAGCTCCTGGACGGCGATCTTTAGATCCTCACGTCGGGGCTCTGCTCGCGCAACGCTTGGGGCATATTGATCGTCGATTCGCCCGTGATAACGCAGCTTCAGCTCGGCATCTAACAGAAAGACTTCCGGTGTCCGCGTTGCCCCATACTGGTCAGCGACTCGATTGCCTGGATCCATCACGACTGAAAACTTGGCATCGGTTGATGCGATATATTCGCGAACATCCTCAGTGGAATCCTGAAGATTGCTCATGACGGCAACAATCCTCAGCTGTTCCTGGAAGTCGCGTTGCAATTCATTCAAGGTAGATACATAAGCCCGCGCCATGGGGCATTCCGTCCCCAAAAAGCAAACGGCTGTCAACTTGGAAGAGCTATTCTCAATCGAGACGATCTCATCCGCAGGAGTCCGCAGCTGAAATGCAAGCTGCTGCGCCGATGTCCGATTGGCAAGTGCCGAGAAAAGAAGGCAACAGCCCACGATTCGAACACAAATGCGGAAGTAAGCATTCACAAAAGCCTGCATGCCTCCCTCAGTCGATGTGTTGGCCAGTTGGTGATGGAGAAATAAGCGGCATCCCACGATAGTCGTGGGCTCTGGTTCGTTTAAGGTCATCTTATTCATTCGCAAAGCCTGCCTTCCAGTGCAGCGTGACTAGCTTCCCATGGCTTTGCAAAATAACCGCACAGCACCAAGATTGACAATGACTAACTCGTAGATCATTGGCATTCGAGGCCGCTGCTGGGCAGACCGCGGCAGAAGCAGACCGACGAACGATGCCTGCCATCAGGCACGTACAGGCATGCCTCGCACCCCAGGCGAGGGGCTGAGTGAGGGGCGGTACAGGAGAATCATGAAGCGCGTTGCGAATTGCGGAAACGGGATGTTGCCGGTAAATCAGCTCTTTGAAATCTGTCCTGGACCTGACTTGGAGCACCATAACATGCCCTGCGGCGGTTTTGCGAGCGAAAATCGGGGCCAAACGCATTTTCGACGGACTCCGAGTTTGCAGTCGACTACCCCTGGCCGATATACTTCTACAGGCGGTCGAAGCTAGCTTTGCCCTCGGGATCCGATGTTCGGCATCCGATGTTCGAGGAACGCTGCACCTTGCTAGTCACTCTACTTGCCATTCACCAATTTCTTTAGGAATTCGGATATGGACCATGTTCGGAAGCAGGCCAAGGTAGCCCGGCGACGTCTGACCTCACAAAGGTTTCTGCGGTACCTTCCGTGGACCATCAGTGTGGCACTCTTGGTAAGCGTCGTCGGTATCGCGTTACCCAAAGGGATGCATCTTGAAGTCGATCCGAAGCTATGGACTATGTGTTGGCTGGTTGTCCCCTTAACCATCGCCCTGATAACGAACTTTGTACTGACCTTTGTGGGCCGTCCCAGCATTGCCGATGCGGCGGTCGAAATTGATCGTCGCTTCGATTTGCGGGAGCGTCTGTCGAGCGCGTTGGTGCTGGGCCATGAAGATCGTGCTACTGAATTGGGGCAAGCCCTAGCGAACGATGCGGAGCGTCGAGCGGAAAAGCTGGATGTGCGGGACCGGTTCAGTTGGGGAATGAACCGCCGCTTGTTGGTTCCCCTGCTCCCAGCCTTGCTGGTTGCCGGCTTGACCTTCTTGCCCGATCGAGCAGCTCCCGAAGTGCTTGCTCAGCAAGACGACAAGGCTCTGACTCAAGTCAAGAATTCCACCAAGCCTTTGCTCGAGCAGATCAAGAAGAAACGCGAGCTGGCTGAGAAGCAAGGGCTCAATGCTGCGGTGGATATGTTCAAGAAGCTCGAGGGAGAATTGGCCAAGCTGCAGAAGGACGCCAAACTCGACACCAAGCAAACTCTGGCAAAATTGAATGACATCAAGAAACAGCTGGACGAACGGCGTGAGGAATTGGGAAGCGCGGAAGCGCTTCGGAAGAACCTTCAAAATTTAGATAAGCTCGAGGCCGGGCCCGCGGAAAAGTTGGCCGATGCGCTCAAGCAGGGCGATTTTGAAAAGGCGGAAGAATCCTTGAAGGACCTGATGAAGAAGATGCAGAAAGGCGAAATGAGCACTTCGGATATGCAGAAACTTCAGAAACAACTCGAGCAATTAAAGCAAGCCATGACGGAAGCCGCCGAAGCGCACGCTCAAGCAAAGCAGAATTTGCAAGAGCAGATGGATCAAGCGATGGCTGCCGGTGACATGCAGAAAGCGGCTCAACTTCAACGCAAGCTCGAGCAAATGCAAGCCAGCGATGCCAATATCGCCCAGATGCAGCAAATGTCCGAGATGTTGGCCGAGGCACAACAAAGCATGCAAGAGGGCGACATGCAGGCTGCCCAGGAAGCCATGCAAGAAATGGCCAATCAACT
>JANSWS010000408.1 GCA_024743355.1 bacterium | reverse complement strand
ATTCGTGAGTTGGAAGAAGAGCTGAATCTCAAAGCAAGACCCGTGGAGCACGTTTGGCAGAGTCGCACGAGTTGGGGCACCTTGCTCGAATGGGTGCTGGTTGAGCGGCTGCCAGACTCGCATCCAGTCAGCAATCCGGAGGAAGTCGCCGAGTGGATGTGGCTGCAGCCCCATGCACTACTTGAGCACCCACAAATCTTGCCCAGTGTTCCAGCCTTTTTCAAGGCTTGGTCCGACGGTGCCTTCCAGCTACCGCAGCGTGCCGGGAAGCCCTGCCCAACTTGGAAAGATTTGTAGCTCCTAGACTGCCGCCGCCGGCGTTCTTTGGTAGGCTTTAGAGGAAATACTCGGTGATACAGTCAGGAGATCAAATTGGGCGACAACGATTCTTTGCTTCGCGATCTGGCGAGGCTGATTCCGGGGTACGGTGCTTATTTAGATCAGGAATCCCGCCGCGTCGATGACCGCATCACCCGCGAGTTTCTGGTTAAGCGGTTGGCGGACTGCAAGTCCAAGTTGGATGGGGTCGGCAAACGACTTGCCGAGAGCGGCAATTTCGAAATGCCGCTGAAGCTGGAAAAATTGCGGGATGGCATGGACTTGGCCCAGCGTAGGTTGGCTGCCGCAGTGGAAGGCTATGCATCCTGGTTCGGCGAACGTACCGTCGATGCCGAATTGCTGGGCGAGGTCGCCCAGCTCGATGCCAATCTTGTTTCTCTTGTGGACCAACTGGACGCTCTCGGCGAACGGCTCGCCGAGGATCCAGCGTTGGATTTAACGGAATTTAAACAGCTGCTGGACCTGTTGCATAAACGCATCGACAGGCGGAATGAGATGATTCAAAGCGGCTCCCACTAGATATACGAGTTTCCCATGTTTCGACTTGAAGTTATTGATTACATCGACCAGACGGGCCAAGCTCTGGTAGCACGCGTACCCGAGTCGGGGACAGCCGCGATCAAGGCGGGGGCTCAATTGATTGTCCAGCAAAATCAAGAAGCCGTGTTCTTTCGTGACGGTCGAGCCATGGACAGGTTTGGCCCAGGACGTTACACGCTCTCGACGGCCAATATTCCGATTCTGACCAGCGTGCTGACAATCCCCTGGGAGAGATCTCCGTTTCAGGCTTGCGTCTACTTTGTCGGCAAGCAGCGCTTCATCGATCAGCGATGGGGAACGCGAAATCCGATCACGTTGAAGGATCCGGATTTCGGTATTGTCCGCTTGCGGGGCTTTGGCAAGTATTCATTTCGTGTTGTCGATGCACCGCTGCTGATCAACGAAGTTGTGGGCACTCAAGGCAAACTGACCACCGATGAAATTAGCGGCTACTTGCGTGACGTGTTGATGTCGGGTCTGACGGACTTGATCGCCACCGCCGGAATTGGGCTGCTGCAAATGGCGGCGAAATTCGACGAGCTTTCGGCTGCTGCCCGGGTCAAGTTGGGAGAGCAGTTTTCCAAGTTCGGTTTGGAATTGACCGACTTCGTGATCAACAGCATTTCACCGCCGGAAGAAGTGCAAAAGGCCATCGATGCCCGCAGTAGCATGTCGGCTATCCAAGATCTGCGCTCCTACACGGTTTACCAAGCAGCCAACGGTATGGGTCGCTTGGGCAGTGTCGAGGGTGGTGGCGGAGCCGCAGCCATCGGTATGGGAGCTGGGATTGGTATGATGCTGCCTCCCATCTTGCAGGAGGCAATGCGGCAATCACCGGCTGCTGTACCGGCAGGACCGGGGTCGGCTAGTGCGGCGGCAGCTCCTGGCGGCGCACGTAAGCTGGATTTCTCGCAGCTTTCCATCGCCACCGAAGCGGATCCAAAGGCCAGCTTGCGACATCTCGCACAGGCTTCTGGTTGGGAGTTGGCAGACAATGGCGACCATTGGCAATTGACGATCGCCGTGGGTGCCTTGCGCAAGCAAATCGTGCATGTCGACTTCACCGCCAAGGATGATGTGGGAAATTCCGTGATCAGCTTTTGGTCTTCATGCGGAGCCTTGGAGCCACGCCACGCGCTGATGTTGCTTCGCTTCAACTCCCAACTCGTCCACGGCGCTTTTGCTCTGCAGAGGCACGAGGACAACGAGATCTTGGTGATCCGCGGTAACTTACTAGCAGATACGGCAGATCCCCTGGAATTGACTCGCACCGTCACAGCCATTGCCTGGCAGGCGGATGAGTTCGAAGAGCAACTGCACGGAACCGATGTGGTTTAGCTGGATAGCGCACATTCGATTAGCCGTATGGGCGTTAGCGTCAGTCCCAGCTCTGCTCCCTGTTTGCATCACTTCTTTGCTCTGGAGAACGAAGTTTTGAAGATTGCCTTGGTCTATCGGCTGTGATGAGCGATGCAGCCTGATCTCACATGGCAGCCCGGTGATTACCAGTTGCTGGACTTTGGTAACGGCCGCAAGCTGGAGCGATTTGGTGGCTACGTGTTGGACCGTGTGTGCCCTGCCGCGCTGGCTGCCCGCAAGCAAACACCTGCTCGTTGGAAGCAAGCCGATTTGGTATTGGACGCCAAAGGCCAGCCAGTCCGACCCCGACTGCCTCTGCCATCCTCGCCTGAATTCAATTGGAGCATTCGCTTTGACGCGATTCAGTTTGCGCTGCGTCTAACTCCCTTCGGCCATGTGGGCGTCTTTCCCGAACAAGCCTTGAGTTGGCGTTGGCTCGATCGGAAGTTGAATGCTCGCGGCCCGTACACTGGGAACTCCAGCTCAGCGTCCGAAATCGCACGTCCATTGTTTGAGAACGCCCGCGCCCTCAATCTATTCGCTTATACCGGCGGAACCAGCATGTTTCTGGCCAGCCGCGGGCTCAACGTCGTGCATGTGGACGCCTCGGCTCCGGCCGTAGCTTGGGCACGCTCCAATGCGCTGCTGAGTGGCCTGCAGCAAGCACCCATTCGATGGATTGTCGAAGATGCTCGCAAGTTTGT
Organism: bacterium; assembly: GCA_024743355.1. Taxonomy (GTDB): domain Bacteria; phylum Planctomycetota; class Planctomycetia; order Pirellulales; family Pirellulaceae; genus Aureliella. Next base: position 4,001 of record JANSWS010000408.1, on the reverse strand, counting down.
CGCTCGCGAGGTGAGACGCGGTGCTCAGTACGACTTTGTTATTTTGGACCCGCCCAGCTATGGACATGGCCCTAAAGGGCAGCGATGGAGTATTGTCGAAGATCTGCCTTATTTGCTTGAGCTTTGTACGGCACTCTTGAAAACCCCGGACACTTCCCACATCTTGCTGACGTCGCACAGTGCGGAACCGACACCTGAAGCGATCTCTCGCATGCTGACTGATGATGGTGTCGCTGCCACGGAGACCGGTGAGATGGCGCTGCATGACGAATCCGGTCGAGCCTTGAATGCCGGATTTTTTGTCCGCACCCGTGCATGCTAGCTAATACCTGCCTTAGCCCTTCGCTGCTACTCGTTTCCGCGGCTTGAGCAGTTAGCCCGGTTTGGTCAATCGGATGTATTCCAAAAGCGCGAATGCGTTTTCACTTTTTGTCGTCGGATTCTGATCGCAAGCGATGAGCACGTGAGGCTGAACACCGATTGTGCTCCACGACCCGGTGGTGGGCAAATCCGAAAATTTTAAAACCCATACCTGTTAAAGATGGTGTTAACGATGTGGCTTTACAGATGTAAGGTTTTTTTTAACAATGCTCCATCTTGATGCGGAAGTAAGCTGCCAGGCCATCCAGTGTGCATGGCTGGATGGCGGACGACAACTTGCTGATTCGCATCAGCGTTGGAACCGTTAAATGTTTCGCAGGGGAGCTGTTTTGCTGCCCCTAATCGCTTCGGAAATCTTGCTAGGCTTTGGAGTAACGTAGCGGCTTGCCCACCGCGTTGCTTGGTCAAGAATTTTCACGCGCCAGAATCATCATCGCTCCAGCGACAACATAACTCTACTGATGGTGCACGGATGTTGCGACTTTCTGTTAATGAATTGTCGACGTACAGGTGGTCCTTCGAGGAAGATGTTCTTCACTACCACGCGGCGGGTTTTCAGGCCATCGGTATCTGGCGACCGAAACTGTTGGACTATGGTGAAGAGAAGGGAGCTGAGTTGCTCCACGAACACGGTCTCGAAATATCGTCGCTGCAATGGATCGGAGGTTTCACTGGCAGTGACGGGCGCAGCTACCGTGAGTCTCTGCATGATGGACTGGATGCGATTCAGTTAGCCGCTGACATCGGGGCTGGCACGGTGACGGTGCTCTCAGGCGGACGCGCGGGGCATACCAAGGGCCATGCGCATCGTTTGCTGCGAAATGCGCTCAAAGAACTGGCTGAAGCCGCTCAAGCGGTGGGCGTTCAGTTGGCGGTAGAACCGATGCACGTGGGCTGTGCCTACGATTGGTCTTTTCTCAATACGGTGCCCCAGTGTTTGGATTTAATTACCGCCATCGACAATCCGAATCTGGGCATGACCTTTGATTGCTACCATTTGGCCCAGGATTCCTTGGCCATGACTTGGTTGGATTCGATCGTCAAATATGTGAGATTGGTGCAGTTGGGAGATGCCAAGCACGCACCTCTGGGCGAGCAGAATCGATGTTTGTTAGGCCACGGTTGTGTTCCTTTGGCGGACATCGTCAAAGCCTTTCGCAGCGCCGGCTATACGGGCTTCTACGAAATTGAAATTGTCGGGCAGGAAGTTGAGCATCTGCAATACGAAGAGATCTTGGGCGAGGCAAAGCAGACTGCCGATGCTTGGTAGCCGGAATCGCGGAAATTCTCGAAAGTTCACTCAGTCTTGCGTTGAGCGGGCAATCAGCAGCAAGATCGCCCAGAAATGACAGGCGGAGCCGGCGATAACCAGCACGTGCCAAACCGCGTGGCTATAGCGTACGCGGTGACTCAACTTGAGGAAAATCACGCCCAGCGAGTAGCAGATACCGCCTGCCAGCATCCACCAGAAGCAAATGCTGGGGGTATTGCGAATCAACGGTATGGCTGGCAGCCAGCCCAATGCAAGATAGCCAAGCGTAGTCACGGCATTGACCCGATGCCCGGCAATGACTTTTGCCAGGAAACCAGCGAGGGCAGCCGACCACACCAGCACCAGCATGCTGGCCCGCCACCAGCCACTGGTCGCTTGCCAGATGAATGGCGAATAGGTGGCGACGATCAGCAAATAAATGGTGCCTTGATCCCAGGCCCGCAAGCGATGCCTGAGGGATGCTCTTTGAGCTGCGTGCGATAGCGTGGACAAGCAATAGACGCAAATCAGGGCAAAGCCGAAGGATAGGCAGCAATAGTGAAAGCCTGGCTCCAACGAACGAGTTCTGAACCCCAGATAAGCGGCTGCGATTATGCTCAAAGCGAAGCCCAAGGAATGCGTCAAGACGTTGGCGCGTTCGTCTTGAGGGCTGAAGTAGACCACTTCGCCTATATGACTGGTTGGTTGCAGGGTGGATTCTTTCTTGGTGGCTATGACTCGGCTCGCATCCACCTGGATCCGTCGTCATGCACGAGGGACCTTGGGCTTTTAGCAGTTGGGATACAGACGGCAACTCACCGTTTTCCTATGTCAATCGCACGTCGGCGGACACGTCAGTTGCTGTGGTTAATGCTAGCGTGTTTTGGGTACATTGACTTGCTCTCGTTCCAGAGTCCGGCCAGAACTTCGAAAATCAATCTAGGGCCAGGCCATTCTAGTTGCTACGATCCGCCAATGTCGCCGTCAGCTGACGTGCGAGCAGCCCGAGAAACCCTGCGTCACGGAAGATGCACATGAATCGCTCCAGAATTGCTAGCAGCCGATGCCACTGGATGATGCTTTGGATCGTCTCCACAAGTGTTCCTTCCATTGCATTCTCGCAGAACAATGCTTATCAGACGGCGAATAGCCAGCAGCAGGCGTATCAGCAAAGCGCCCAGCAGCCCATAACGCAGCCATCTGCGCGGGCCGCTGGTCAGGCGGCCAACGTTGCCCAATCGATGGCGACCCAAGGGCAGGATCAGCAGGTGCGAGTTCCTCTGGTGGATGCGCAGCAGGCAGTGCAACAGGGACTGGCGGAAACCATCCAGCAACCTTTCCCGGCTTTGCAACCAGCGGAACAGCAATACTTGGACCAAGTGCTGGACGTGTGGGAGAAGCGGACCGCCGAGGTGGCCCGCTATGAGTGCAATTTCAAGCGCTGGCAATACGATCCTACCAAGTTTGCCGAAGACTACTTTTCACGCGCCAGCGGCAGCATCAAGTTCATGGATCCGGACAAGGGTATGTTTGTGGTGGACAGTCTGGAAACCATTGCCAACAAACAGCCCACGCCTGAATACAAAGTGGATCCGCGGCGACCTTTTGGCGAATACTGGATTTGCGACGGCGAGTGGATCTACATTCGGGACCGCAACGAGAAGAAGGAGACTCGATATGAATTGCCGCCGCAAATGCAGGGGCGAGGAATTCAAATGAGCCCGCTTCCCTTTCTGTTCGGAGTCAAAGCGGTGGAGATCAAGCAACGTTACTGGATACGTCCCGTTCAAGCACCTCCCGGGGACGACAGTGTTTGGCTGGAAGCTTGGCCCAAGCGGGCCGACGATGCGGGTAATTACTCGCGGGTTCAAGTGGTACTCGATCGGTCCGATATTCTGCCCCGCGCACTTATTGTTTTTCTGCCAAACTGGCGCCCCGGCAGCGAGTACAAAGAGATTTACGAATTCTCCAATCGCTCCATTCCAAAAGATAATTTGTGGAGCGCCGTCAAGGAGAAAGTATTCCGTCAAGCATTCATTCCCACGCAGCTTCCGGGAGATTGGCAAATCATCGAAGAGCCTTACATTGCGCCTGAGCAACAGGCACAAATGCAGGGCGTCGCCGGGCAGGATCGCACCGCCCAGCCGCCGCAAACTGGCCAAGCCGTTCGCTAGTCGTTTCGGTATTGGATGATCGAGCGTGCAACCATTTGCGTTAGCCGATGCAGTTAGAAAAGACTGTCGGCCACGGATTGACACCGATCAACACCGATTCGGGCCACGCTGATTCCGATCCGTGCGGATCCGTGTTCATCGGTGGCTCAGAACACCAAGCCCGTGCGAGCAAGGGCAATCCGTTTGCCCAGTAT
>JANSWS010000538.1 GCA_024743355.1 bacterium | reverse complement strand
TACTTTGCTTGGACGCTGGCGGCCATTGCAGCCATGTTCGCAGTCATCGCCGCCTTTCTCAGAAATCGCTGGGGGATGACCGGACGCTAGTGCCGCAGATTGAAAAAGCGATTCCTCGAGGGCAGGAATCTACCAGGGCTTTGCATCCTGCGTAGTTAATGATGTCAACCTTCCAGGGGCTGATGAGGACCGAAGAAGGAATAGCAGGAAGATGGCGGGCAGGAAAATGAATTAGCAAGGAGCGTTGCCATCGTCGCCTCCATCGTGCGGCGCAGTGTGTAGGCTCTCCAGGCAGGCTTGGAGGAATCTTTTTCTGGTGGAACGAAGATTTCAATCTGCGGCACTAGCCCGACCTCAGACTTGGAGAGGCCGACGTTTCGTAGACGCCCCTTTGCTAGCGTTGCTCGCTGGGGTTTTGGGTGGATTACGAAGAAAATATCGCTGCAGATTAAATTTCTAAAGTTTGGTTGCCGATAGAAATTCATACGGATGAATTCAGGGCCGAAACTTGGGGAAAGGAATCCCAGATGCCAGCGGGAAATCGCTTCGCGAAAATGCATGCATTGTTCTTCTTATGCCTGGGCTTAATTTGCATGCAAACGGGTTGTGTAACCTTGGAGGCGCTGCTCAGGCCCAAGAAGGGGCAGGAAGGCGGAGGTCTGGATACCACTCTGCTGAAAGCACAGGGCTATTCCATTCCGCCTGGCGGCATGCCGGCGGCTGTCAATTTGCAAGCTAGCGATAAGCCGAGCATCGTTCTGGAAGTTCGCGGTGACCAAGATCAGCGACACGTAGAGCGGATACCCGTGCCCATGGATCGCGGGGTATTTGTCGAGGAGATTGTCCAGGAAGCCAAGCTACATGAACGGATTGGCAAACTTCGGATCGACATCATGCGTCCCAATGGTCCTACAGCGCCGCCCGTGCGGTTGGAAATGTTCACGGACGAAAATGGTCGGGCCACCAGTATGGGCACCAATTATGCGCTATTACCGGGCGACCACATCATTGTGAATGAAGACAGAGCTTCTTCATTCCAAAAGTGGATGTCGTTCACCGGACGATAACAGTCGCGGACCGTCTACTCAACAACAAGACCCCACCCAAGGCTACTGTACTTTAGCAAGTCACACGGCGGGTGGTTACTCGGGTCGATGTCGGCTGCTGTTCCAGCTTAGAGCTCGGTGATTCTCATTTCATGGAACGTAACATCCGTTCCCGGATCGTGTGCCTGGATCGCGATGGGACCGGGGTCTGTTCTCAGGCCACGACGAGGGTTCTCGTCAGGTTCACGCGAGTCGTAAAAATCGGCGACCTGCAATCCGTTGACCCAAGTCAGAAATTGGGCCCCGTTAGCGAGAATGGTGATAAAGCTCTTAGTAGTTCCGTCACCAACTACGATTCGCGCCGGTTGTCTGCGAAAGATCGCACCCGCGCCGGCGTCGGCGGGCATCAACGGGTCGCCATCAACCGTGGCGTGGTTCACCTGGCATTCATAGCCATCCAGCATATTGTCGCGAATGCAGCGGAAGAAAATGCCTGAGTTGACTTCTGGTTTGGCCAGCGTGTAGCTGGCTTGCAGAATGAAATCACCATAATCCTGATTGGATTGCAGTTGACCTAAACCGCCGGTCAGTCTCAGCCCATTGTCGACTACTTCAACGTCCAACATGGCGTCTTCCTTGACCGACTTGGTCCAGTCCTGTTCCCAGTCCGAGTCCAAGTGCAAGGCTTCGGACGAAACGGGTTTGAGCAGGATGTTGCGAAATTCCACGCGACCCTGATTGTGCTGCAGGCTGATATGACCTGTGGGGTTGGATGAAAAGTCACTCATCTTCATCACCGATTTGCCGTCCAGCCAGACTTCGACTTCACTTCCGACCAATCGCACATGGTAGGTATGCCATTGGGTGCTATCGAATTCACCACCCGGACTGGCTTGGTTCAGATCTTTCGGTTCCAGTTTTTGTCGTTGTACGAAGCTGCCGGTGGGGAAGGGATTATCCGGCGGAGCAATATTCAGTTCCAAGCAGCCCTCGGCGACATTGTCGGGTTCGGGACCAGTGCGGAGAAAGATGCCGGAGTTGGTGTCCGCTGCGCAGCGGAAATCGACCTTGAGTTCATAGTCCGCCAATTGAAAACTGGTGCACAGAAAACTGATGTCACCCTTGGAGACACGGATGGATCCGTCTTTGATGCTCCAGTTTGCGTCTCCCGTCAAGAACCAGCCAAAGGGTGATTGCCCGTCGAACAGGCGGACCCATCCCTCCTGCAACTGCTCGGGGGGCAACGCCGCGGCTAGCAGACTCTCCGCTTCGACCTCGTAGGCCAAAAACATATTTCCAGCCTCGTCGTCTTCGTCTTCGGTCGTTGCGTCAACAGCATCCGTGGCTTGCTGATTGGCCTCTCCGCTGGGCTGAAGCGCCAAATCGGAGGAAGTGCCGCCGGCGGAGTCCTGTTCCTCGGTAGCTACCTCAGCCGCGGCTGATTCCGAGTTGATTTTTGCATCGGGGGATGAAGACTCGCTGCCTGTACCGCATCCCGACAAAACGCCTGAAAGAAAACCGATCAACAGAGAGCAGAATGGGAAGGATTTGGACATTGGTCAGCAGCAACCTCGCAACGGATGATGGAGCCGGCCCTAGGAGCTAGGACGTGCGGATCAAAACAGGTTTCTCTGTGAATTAATGTAACCCAATTGAGCTTTCGCACCGAGTGGTAAGCCATCGCCAGTCGCGGATTGTTACACGATTCCTGGCTTCTGCATTTGAAGTTGCGCTAAATCCAAGTTACTCTCCCGCTTGCGGGAGAGTCGGGCCCGGGCACACGCGAAGCGGGTCGGTGCCCGGAGAGGGTCGGTTCTCCCCCTCACCGGCCGCTGACACGTCCGGGCTAGTGCTCCATGCATGGGGCCTCTTTGAGCGTCGTGGACAGTGCTCTATGGTTGTTCCTCTCAGAGTGTCTCGGGCCTGCGAGCTTTATTTCTCGGGGATTGCGGTTCGGAGGAGAACCTTACCACACTGAGTACGGCTGCCTTGCCGTAGATTAGCTGTCGACAATCACGAGGCGGACCGAGAAAAGCTGCTCGAACAGCGGAGGAGCTGGGTTGTCAGCAGACAATTGGGGCAGCTCGGGTGGGCTCGGGAATATGGCCTGCAAGGCTGCCTTCCATTCGACCTCTAAGGAAAGTCGATTGAAGGGTTCCAGCAGATCACCCACGGAAGTCTGGAAGGCGGCTTGTTCGCCCTCCAAAATTTTGGGCTGCCAGGACAGTGGTTGTTCGTTCAGCAAGGCCCGCATGGAATCCCCGCAAGCAGGGTTGCGGGGTGTAACGACCAAGATGACTTGTTGATCCTCGGTCAGGCCGGTCGGACGGTGGAATCGACGCTGGTAGACAGCGTACAGAGATTGAGCTCTGGATTGCCAAGTGTGCGTCCATGGCTTGGCCAAGCGAATCTCGTGCATGCAACCGTGCTCGCCGCGTTACTGCTTGGTGATGAACTCTTTTCCGACCGACATCTGTCGAATGATCCGCGAGGCCGGATCCTCCATTCGAATTGAGATCTTGATACCACTCAGATTGGTCGCGAAGGGTGGCAACGTCTCGCGTTCGGCAATCTCGTCAATTTGCCCGTTGTTGTTGTTATCAAGATCGTCCGAGGCCGCATCCACCATGGTCCGCCATGAATCGCGGAGAGCAGGACTATTGGCAGGGTTGGGTATTTCCACCGTGCCGCGTCGCCCATTGGGCTCCGCCTGCAAGATCCCGTCGTGTTCATAAAGCGATGACCAGGAATCATAGGCCAGCTGCAAAATGCTGAAGTTGCTGCCGATCTGGATGACCTGGCCGGATTTGTACATGGCTTCGGTGAAAGGGATGTTGCCGCTGGATGCGGTAAAGTTGGCCTGGCTGTAACCGCTGAGTGGACTCCATAGATTGTTAGCGCTGGTGACATTGAACTGGTGTGATTGGAGTTTGCGTGCCCAGCCAAGGTCTACGTACGCACCCGTGCTTAGGAACACTGGCGGATTGGCTGAGTTTGTGATGGCCACGCCATACCCTGCATCCCACGGACCCAAAATCGAATCATCACTTCCGTCGAAACCTAATTCGGTTGCATTGTCGACTGCAGCGTCTCCGTCGTCGTCGACTCCGGCCAGGCCCGGCTGTCCATCGGGACCAGCAAAGGCAATGATCGGGGCACCCTCGTCGTATCCGGTCACGTCAAATGCCAAAATGTTGTTGGC
>JANSWS010000162.1 GCA_024743355.1 bacterium | reverse complement strand
CCTAAAATCCATTCAACCAGGTTTCCGCCACGTTGGCTCGCGTCGACGGCTGGTCACCGGTGCACGGTCTGACCAGGCAATGGCAAATCGGCAGCTGATAGCCGCACAACTGCGAATCGCTGCCCCCGACCGTACTTGCCAAGCGATTAAACTACTTCGAGTGAAAGAAGCCCCAAGCCTTGGCTGGGAACTCGTAGAGTTCAGAATCGCTTGCAGATTTCTTGGGCGTTATGCGGGATGTCGACAAAGGCCAGTGGATCGGTCTTGATGCAGCTTCCGCTAATCCTTGATGCAGTGTGACAACGGTCTATGAAGAAAACAGCAGTTTTGGCAGTAGCCATCGTATTTGTCGTCTCAACGTCATGGGTGCAAGCGGAGGATTGGAGACAATTTCGCGGATTCAATGCCAGCGGCATCACTGACGATCCGCAGCTCCCCAAGACCTGGGGACTGTCGGAGAACCTGCGGTGGAAAGTGAATATCGAAGGCGACGCTTGGTCGAGCCCAATTGTGACTGCTGGCAAGGTCTTTCTTACCAATGCCGTTACGGAGGGATCGCAAAGTAAAGATAGTAATTATCGCTGGGAGTTGATTTGTCTGGATGCAAACACGGGCCGTCGACTGTGGACACAAATTGCACTGGAAGGCAAGCCGAGGCTTGAAACACATCGCGACAATACCTATGCCACCGAAACGCCGGTGACGAATGGAAAGTACGTGGTAGCTTACTTTGGAATGATGGGCTTGTTCTGCTACGACTTGGATGGGCAATTGGTCTGGAAAAAAGACCTGGGAAATTACCCGATGGATCACGATTGGGGTACGTCGAGCTCACCTGCCCTGCTCGATGACAAAATTTTCCTGCAAGTCGACAACGAATCTTTATCCTTTGTGATTGCCTTGGATATCGAGACAGGCGAAGAGGTATGGAAGCAACCTCGGGCTGAAGGATCCAATTGGGGATCTCCCATCATTTGGGTCAATGACAAACGTCGCGAACTCGTTACAGGTGGTTCCGTGGTTCGTTCCTATGATCCCGACAACGGGGCATTGCTTTGGCAGGTCGATATCCATCACGGTGGCCTCAATGCGACCCCGTCGGCCACTAGCGAACAGTTAGTCGTGGGCCGCGATGGGCGCGGCGGGACCTCCTTCTTTTCCATTCGAAGTGGGGGCAGCGGCAACCTTGATGAAGCAAGCAGTGATGGCTCGGAATCCGCCATCATGTGGAGCACTGATGAGTTTGGACCCAATCGTGCATCACCGATTGTCGTGGATGGTTTCGTCTACCTTTTGGGCGGTCGAGGTGGCAAGCTTTCCATTGTGGACGCCGCCACAGGAACTTTGCTCGAGCAAGCCAGAATACCCAGAGCGGGCGAATTTTGGGCGTCGCCTTGGGCCAACAACGGACTGATCTATTGTCTCGATGCCACAGGCAAGACGTTTGCGATTAAGCCAGGTCCAACTCTCGATATCGTGTCCGTCAACGACCTCAACGAGGATGATCAGGCTCGATTCTGGTCGACGCCTGCAATCTCGGACGGCACCATTTTCATCCGCTCAAGCAAGGCTCTCTTCGCGATTTCCAACCCATAAAGGGAAGCCGCTAAGGTAGCCGCAGATCGCAACGGAACTTAGTTGGACAGCGCTAGTTCGATTAGCCGTATGGGCGTTAGCCCCGGTTTTCGAAGGGCTTAGGCACCACTTAGCCAGAAATCGTGTTATCACGGTCAACCTAGGAATTGCCATGAGCTTTATCGAAAGGGGCGCTGTCCAATTAGGCTCTACGGCAAGTCCATCGCTCCGACAACTCGGAACACTCCATACGCTAGTTGGGGGCCGGCTGAGTTAGTCGCCGATCGGTTCGACGATAGCCGTTGCGGAAACAGTTTCCGCCTGGGACACATCCACGCTGATCTCAGTGTAAAGGCGATTCTGTTGCTCGTTTTCCGTGAGTAATTTGAATCCGTCGCTGCCCACAAACACGCCCCAGCTTCCAAGAGGTAAATCGTAAAGCACTGCTTTGCCTTCCGCGTCAGTCTCTTGCAAGTACCGCGTCTTTCGTTCGAGCTGCCAATAGTTAGGCGGTTCCGTACCGTCGATCTGCGACCGAATCCAAACAATGGATGGGTAGGCCTCTCCGAGAAGCTGCGTCCCGTGGTCCTCCAGCTTCTGATTTGGCGAAGCTCCCACGCGAATGCCGGCGGCCGGTCTGCCGTCCAGATGCTTGACTGTCACTTCGATCGCCCCCGCCTCTTCCATGGGAAGTTCCACATCCTCGAGTAAGTTGTCTGGGATATCGGCAGACTCGAGATCAATTAGAATCCCCGCTTTGATCTGACCACCGGGTTGCCCGAATCGTGGTTGATCTGCGATGACCCATCCTCGACAGACCGCAATAAGCTGCAAGCGTCCGTCGGGCGGGAGGGAAGCAAATTCAAAGGTGCCGTCTGCTCGGATCACGGTGGAGTCCGACCAGCCAATGGCTTCTTGTTTTTCGATCGCCTCCTTGGCCGGTCTTGGCTGACTCCAAGCTATTACCACGCCATCGGAAATGGGACGAGGAACTACTTCAGCCAGCCTCCCCCGTACACGCAATCCGGGACGCAGCGTGACGTTACGAATTGTCACCTCCCTGCCACTTCGGTAGCGGGCCGGAAGTATTCCGCTGAACAGAGTGATACCGTCAGTCCGGGGTGCCACCAACATTGTCTGCCAGGCACCGTCTGGGACCGCCATGGATTGTATGGTCCCGTCGGTCCTCGTCCATTTCGCGTTGAAGCCCGGACCCGAAATGCATGCGCCAAACTCTTCGATAGCTTCGCCGGAATCATCGACCGCACTGTAGGTTACGCGGCATCCGGGCTTGAGCACCTGTTCGAATGCCTCTGCGTCAACATTGGCTTCCGCACGTTCCGAAATATAGCTTGCGTGACGGAAAGTCATTGTTAGCGTAGTAATGGTAAAGTACTTACCCGCCGAACCCACCTTAGTCGGATATTTGAAACGCGCGACACCTTGTTCATCGGTCGGCACGATAGGCATTGGGCCGCCGTTGTTGGCTGGCCAGGCATACCAACTGCCAGGATCTTCTTGGCAACGAACTCCGCCGACAAGAACTTCAGCGCCTTCGATCGGATTTCCGGCAGCATCGACAACTGAGACTTTGAACTCATGCAATTCAACGGGGTCACGGATGGGCTCCTCACCATTCTGCACTTGCGCTTTACAGTTGGAACTTGAAAGCACAAACAAGATGAACAGTGCGTTACAGACAATCGAACGCATAGAACCTTCTTTAGATTCGAACATAGGCAGTGTGGTGCAGCGATAGGACAGACAATATTGAATTGCGGAAGCAGAACCTGGATAACAATTGTATCATTCCGCTCGACTTGCAGCGGGCCGCATAAATTCAGGACTCAGCTGTTCTTTTAAAGACGCGAGTCTCAGTTCAGCATAGAAAAGCTATGGGGCGATGCTATCGAAGAATCTCACAGCCGAGCTCAGCAGAGCTTGTCCTTCGGGGAAGAGAAGAAGCCATCCCAAGGCGCTGCAATTGATCATGACCATGATCCAAAACACGATTCGGAACGATAGCTTTTTCGATTTGTGCCGCAGTATGGTTTGTGCCGCTGCAGCACCCGGCCAGCCTCCGAGAAGTCCCCAGAGTTGTAGAGTACTCTCAGGGGTTCGCCACATGCCCGACTGAGCAGCCGATTTGTCGATCGCGTACATGCAAAAGGTGAAAAGGCTAGCTCCGGAGTAGATGGCGACTAGCAACCAGGGCAATTTTCCAAGTAACGCTCCGACCAAGAGCAGGACAAGAAATACTGTCCCAATCGTCAGCGGAATATTCTTGGCCGCTAGTGGCGCCGACAATCTCAGGCTTCCTCCGACGAACGCTACATTCTTGGCTTGCGGACGTCCTTCCGCGTCGGTCCCTACTTCGAAGGTAACCACGTCATCTACATCAGGCCTTCGGCCGCGTTTGGAGAAAGCGGTTATGTGAAGAAAGACTTGGTCTCCACCAGCATCTGGGGAAACGAATCCGAATCCCCTGTCATCTTTCCAAGTCGCTATTCTGCCTTTTTGCCGCATGACGTCGGGGTCGAGTGGAAGAAACTTTAAAATTGCTTGAAGCACGGACTAACGAAGACCTGCCATATCGTACTGCATGGGCCCCGTTCGCGTGACCATCTCTCGTTGGAGCGAAACCAGCGGTCTTTGCCATGTTCCTCCTGGTTCTCAAATATCGCGTCGTACCTTGGCCTTTGTCCGAGTATCAAGATACTTCCCGCAGCCGGAGCGATTTTCGCTAGTGAATCATCGAGTACAGCCGGGCACGCGCATAAGACCAGTAGCGATCGGCGGTTTGGCGGGATATGCCGAGTTCGGCCGCCGCCTCTTGATGGCTGAGTCCCGCGAAGACGCGAAGCTTGACAAGTTCCGCTTTCACCGGATCTTCCTCGGCGAATTTGTCCAGGCACTCGTGGATCGCCAAAATTTCCTCGGACGGCAGGGGGAGTTCGATGGGAATGTCGTGGAACCGTTCACGCAGTTTTTTGCCGCCGCGTTTGGCGGCCAGACGAGCGCGGGCATGATCAACTAGAATCCTCCGCATGGCTTCGGCAGCGGTCCGCAAGAAATGAGAGCGGCTTGCCCAGCCCGGGAAATTTTGCTGGTCACCGAGCTTCAATGCCACTTCGTGCACCAAGGCAGTTGCCTGGAGGGTGTGGTCGCAGCGCTCTGCTGCCAGCTTTTGGCGGGCGAGGCGGCGCAGCTCCGAGTAAAGGGTTTCTAGAAGGGAATCCGTCGATTGGCTCATATTGGCTATTAAAGCATAAATTTCTGGTGATTTCATGTCTGCAGAGCCCGCAGAAGTCAGGGGATCCAGTGCATGCAAAACCTGAATACGAAGACATAACCGTCGATTTCGCGGCGCCGCGTGGAGAGGACTTCTTGCCAATCTTTTTGAGGCATGCTACCCCATTTTTTCGCTTAGACTTCTATAGTCGAGCTCCGGTTTTGCCAGGCTGCGTCAAGTTGTCTGAGCTGCAAGACTGCTGAATCGAACAATGATGTCTTAGGATCCTCAGGTTTCGGTTTTCATGAAAACTCTTGAACAATGGTATTGGCAACTGCAGGACTGCGGGGATTCGCAGATGCGGCAGGCATTGCTTGAGGAGATTCATCAGAGTGATGCGAATCAGGCATCCATTCTGAAGAAAATGTTGGACCAGACCGAAGAGGGTAACTCCTTCATGCATCTGCCGGAGAGGAGCCTAGGAGCCGAGTCTTCAAACGGCACTCAACTTTCTCGTGATCTACTCCCAGGCGGGATGGGCCAAAATGATCCTGGCAGAGACTCCTCGGACTTGCGGATCCCGAAGTATATCGGCTTCTATCATTTGCTCGAGCCAATCGGTGAGGGCGGCATGGGATTAGTCTACCTGGCCCAGCAATCGAAGCCGGTTCGTCGCAAGGTGGCACTCAAGATCATCAAGCCAGGCATGGACAGTCGGCAGGTCATCGCCCGTTTTGAGGCGGAGCGGCAAGCCCTGGCGATGATGGAGCATCCCAATATCGCCAAAGTGCTGGACGCAGGCACGACCGACAACGGTTTGCCCTACTTCGTCATGGAATTGGTGCGTGGAATTCCCATTACCGAGTACTGCGACCGAGCGAAGATGCCCATCCGCAATCGATTGGAACTGTTTCAATCCGCATGCAACGCTCTCCAGCACGCACACAACAAGGGCATCATACACCGAGATATCAAACCCTCGAACGTACTGGTGACCGAACATGACGGAACGCCGGTGGTCAAGGTCATCGATTTTGGCGTCGCCAAAGCCCTGCATCAAAATCTCACCGAAAACACCCTTTACACCGGTGTCTTTCAGATGGTGGGAACGCCGCTGTACATGAGTCCAGAGCAAGCCTCGCTTTCCAATCTGGATGTCGACACACGCAGCGACGTCTATTCGCTGGGGGTTTTGCTGTATGAACTCGTGGCCGGCACGCTGCCAATCGATCGCGCCAGCCTGAAATCAATGAGCCTGGAACAAAGGAGGCAATACATTTGCGAAACCGAACCACCGCGTCCCAGTCGGCGACTCAGCACCCTCAAGACCGAACGCGAGACACTCGCCAATCAGCGCGGCATCGCCGCGAGCCACCTCCATAAAGTCATCACCTCCGAACTGGACTGGATTGTGATGCGGGCAATTGAAAAGGACCGCGCACGCCGTTATCAGTCACCACGAGAATTGGCCGAAGATCTGGCACGTTATCTGGCCGGTGACACCGTCGAGGCCTGTCCCCCGAGTTGGCTCTATCGGACCAGTAAGTTTGCAAAGAAATATCGTACGAGTCTGGCCATCGCCAGCGTCGTTTTCCTGAGCCTGAGTCTGGCGACCCTCATTTCGATCATCCAAGCGGACAAGGCGATCCGTGCATCAGCGGTGGCGGCTGAGAATCAGAATTTGGCCGAAGAGCAGACCCAGCGGTTGACCGAGTTTCTGTACGCCGAGGATCTGGTAGCGGCTACTCAGCAATATCTCGACGGCAATCACAACACGGTACAACAGATTCTAAGTCGCCACCTGTCCGCGGAAGAAGACTATTTGCGAGGTTACGAGTGGAACTTCATCCGTAGCCTGCTTCCTGTCCAAACCAAAGTCTTGTTCGAGGCCAGAGATCGCATCAACGATTTCGCCATATCCACACAAGACAACATCATCATCGTCGGAGATGCTTCAGGACGGATCTATTGCATCGATCCAACGACAGGTTTGCCCGTAGCCGAGTTCGATAGCGAACTTGATTGGATCTACGACGTGGAACTATGCAGCGATGGGCGTATCCTCTGCTCTGGAGATGATGGCCGAATCAATCTATGGAGACTGGATGCATCACGTGGCAAGGCGACAGTACTGCACCGCTTCCAACTGAATCATGGTTCCGTAAGGTCCTTGGCGGTCAGCTCGAATGGAGAGACGGCTTGGGAAGGCGGGGATGGCGGATGGATCTACCAGCTCGATCTGACCCGCGGTACGGTGTCTCCTCTCCTGCATTTACCCGAGGGGAGGCAGGTTCACGACCTGGAGCTAGCCCAAGCAGACAAATTGCTGGTCGCCCATCGATACGCATTGCACAGCATGTCGACAGGACATCATGGAAGTGAGCCGATGACAATTGCCGATAGGAGCATTGCACTGAACCCAAGGATGGAGGATGCCCGGGACATCGCCGTCAGTAATGACGGACAATGGATCGCGGTAGCTCAGTTGCTGGGGCCGGTTACTCTGGTCAGGAATGCGTCGGACTTGGTCGTCGAGTACTCGCAACTGATGCCTCACGACATTCACAGCGTGGCGATTTCGCCGGCGGGAACTTGGATCGCAGCCGGGGATTCCGCAGGGCACATTCATCTCGTGCCGACGCAAATTGATGACTTAAGTGGATTCCTGACTCGCGATACGTCTCTCGATCGCCGTCGCAGAAGCTGGCAAGCTCATGAAGGGAAAATTGAGCACTTGCAATTTGTAGAATCCGGCCCAGGCGGTGAACTGCAGTTGCTGAGTGCGGGCCGCGATCAGCGGTTGGTCGTTTCCAGTCCATTTCAGGATTCGCCTGCTATTTTTCATCCACTTGGAGAACTATCGCATCCCTTTTCCAACGTCCGGACCAACAGTCACATGCTGTGGTGCAAACTGGCCTTCCAGCTTCCATATCTTGAAAGCCACGTTCAAGATTTGATGCGCGATCCCAGTGTTCGTTCCGACCCAATTCGCATCGATTATGCGTTGGGTTCCAGAACAACCTTGGCGCTCTGCGGGGAAACGCGAGTCTTTGAGCTTGCCGAAGCAGGGACTTCCGCGCCGCGAATCCTGTGGGAAGCGCCCGTCGGCGAGAATGCCGTGCGGCTGGCCGTTTCTGCCAATGCGAAGCACTTTGCATTGTGCGTGCGGGAGGAAGAGCCGAGGCGCAATCGCATCGAGATTTACCAGGCCGGGCGCAAACAGCCTTTATGGTCGATTACCAGTGACTTAGCGAACGATTTGGCGTTTTCCCCAAGCCAGGAGCTGTTGGCTTATGTTTGGAACAATGACATCGTGCTGCTGGATATTCTCACAGGCGGAAAGCACCGCTTGCTGAGAGGCCACAGCGATTCTATCCACGATCTAGCTTTCAGCCCCGACGGCCGACAACTCGCCAGCGTCTCCAGCGACTGTCAGCTGATTGTCTGGGATGTGGCCACGGGAACACGACTCTGGTCTCGGGAGGCGCACCGCAATCGAGCAACTGCCGTCACTTTTCATCCAACTCTTCCGACAATCGCAACCGTCGGAGCTGACGCCACACTCCGATTCTGGTCCACTCGTGAACATGTCGCCGACGATTCTGTTCGACTCGTTGGTGAGTTCCCCTTGAACATGGGAGGCTGCACTTCCATCGCCTTTTCAGCCAACGGCCAGTCGCTATTCGTCCGACATCTCGAACGAGGTGTAACGGAACTTCGCGCGGATTTTGAATAAGCCTGTTTGAGCGAGGCACGCGAGGTGGAGCGTGGCTGGAATTGCTCTCGGCTTAACACATGTCAGGACTGGCGCAGTGGGCAGACTGCGGTGACTGCTTCGGAAAGCGTCGAAACGCAGCATCAATGCCCCGATACTGCATCAGTGCTTCGATGCAGCATCAGTGCTTCGATACAGTATTAGTGCTCCGCTGCTGGGGCTGGCGAAAGGACTCGTTGGATTCCCGTAATGAATGCGAGGATAATTGCTCCGGCCAGCACTCCGATGAGTGCATGAATCAACAGTTCGGAAAATCCTGCCAAGAGTGGTCCCAAGCCTTCCCAGGCGGCGATCGGATGGACAAGCTCTTCGACTAGATGGTGAATCGCCGGAACGCCGTGGACCAGGATTCCGCCACCGACCAGAAACATCGCAGCCGTGCCTGCAATCGAGAGAAACTTCATCAGATAAGGTGCCAAAGCCAAGATTCCGTAACCGATTCGCTGCCAGAGCGTTTTTTCTGGAGTCGGCGAGCTGGTTGAAATCAAGTATTTCCCTAGATCATCTAGCTTGACGATTCCCGCCACCAGACCGTAGACCCCCACGGTCATAATCAGGGCGATGGCAACCAATACCAGCAGTTGCGTTATAAAGGGTGAACCCGTCACCGTTCCCAGAGTAATGACGATGATCTCCGCGGACAAAATGAAGTCCGTCCGAATTGCACCCCGAATCTTCTTTTTTTCTAGCGCGACCAGATCCGCCTCGGGAGTGATCAAAGCTGCTTTGAGTTCTTCGCGATGGGCTAAGGCTTGGGCTGGATGAAGATACTTGTGCGCGAGCTTTTCGCAGCCTTCATAGCACAGATACAACCCGCCGAGCATCAGTAGGCTCATGATGACCCACTCAGGTGTCAGGATGCTCAGCGCGAGAGCCAGGGGTACAAGAATGGCCTTGTTGACCAGCGATCCCTTGGCTACTGCCCACACGACTGGTAGTTCGCGCCGCGCGTCGACCCCCGCAACTTGTTGTGCATTCAGCGCCAGATCATCCCCTAGAACTCCTGCGGTTTTCTGGACAGCGGCTTTAGTTAAGACGGAAATATCGTCCAGGATCGTTGCAATGTCATCCAGCAATATCAACAAGCCACTAGCCATGTAGCACTACTCCAAACGAACGTTTGCCTCATCAGATCCACGGTGAGTTTAGCACAAGTGCGCGTCTGCAGATAAGTTGCCCCTTCCAATCCCTTTCCGGTCCACGCCTGTTTGATGGGCCGGTTCGTCGGTTTACTTCCAAGCCGTTTGATAAGAACGGTACGCCGGACATGACTAAAAGCGGTAAACCTTGAGCGAGTTCAGGTCACGGACCAGCAAGCCTCCGTCAAAGATGCCCAGATAGGCCCAGGAATCGTTGGCCACTTTCGCTTGATCGATGAGCTGAAACCGATCCCTGTTCGCCTCGACTGCAAGCAATTCTCCCCTGGAATTAAGTACTAGAATCTTACTGTCGCTGTAGACAAGGCTCTGGTATTTTCCCAAGGGTTGACTGGTCCACAGAATCTCTCCCGAATCGAGATCCAGGGCTGTCATCCGTTCATTCTTCATGTGCATGTAAACCGTATTGCCGTCAGAAATGGGTGACGACATATAAGCTTGGGCGCGCTGGCTCCAGACTTCTTCGGCGACCCAGCGGTTGCCCTCGCAGTTGATTTCGAAGCAATGTGCCTCTCCGCTGTGGGCGGCAGTGAAGACACGATCGCCAATTACAAGAGGCGTCAAAATATTCATGTTGCGATATGCTTCGATGCGTTGGGCCCAAAGCAGGCTACCGTCAGCTAAATCTACCCCACAAAGTCTCGTGCGTGTTTGCACGACGAGTTGCAGCTTACCGTCGATCGTCGCGATGATTGGACTGCTGAGCGCATCGTCTTCATCTCCTTCGTCAGCCAAAGTGCGCCAGATTGTGCTGCCATCGGCCAAAGATAGCTTGAGCGTGGCACCCCCTCCCATGACGTAGACTGCTTGATCATGGATCAGCGGTGAGCAAACGCCACCAAAGGGAGGACGCCTTGCCCCAAAACGTTGTGCCAGGTCAACTTGCCAACGAATATCACCGGTTTCGGGATCGAGGCAGACAACTTGGTCACGCATGCCCAGAATCACCAACGCGTCTTCTGAGAGGGCTGGCGTGGACTTGATCCATGAGCCATTTGCGGCCGCGTAGCCGGGAACCTGAATGGCACCCTCCCATTGCGTCTCCCACCGCACGTTACCCGTATCTAGTTCAAGAGCCACGATGCGTTCGAACTTGTCATCCACCGTCTCGGATGTGAATACTAATTCTCCGTCGCAAATGGGGCCGCTGTAGGAGGGCTGAAACGGTCTTTCCCATCCAAGTTCTAGATTGGACAAAGATTGCGGCAATTCGCCTGGCCATTGGCCGTTCCGTTGCGGACCCCGCCACTGATTCCAAGTCTGACCGTCAGCGGCAATCGCCGGCAGATCTGGTGTGATTCCAGCTAGGCAGATCAGAAAGAGCCAGCTGAATGCTCGTTGATTCATCGTTCGTCCTTTGTCGTTAAAAAACTGGTGCAAGGAGACCGGGCTGCCTTGCCGCAAACCGAGCGAGGTGCATCGGCTATCCCAAAGCTTTTGGATAGCTCCCGTCATCGGTGCGGAAATTCAATGCCTGGGCTCGCAGAATTCGGAACTGGAGAGATCGCGAGCGACTCACGCTATGGTAGGCAGTCGGGCACCCCACGAAAGCTCAGCCCTGGATCTTCCTAGGGCTGCCCGGCTATGCCGTTTTCGCGCGGGTACAAGCTAGCGCTCGGTGGGCTCAACCCGATATTCGCCTGCCCGTTCAAGGCTGCTGTGCGTAGCTTTCCAGCGCCTGCTCTCCAATCAATCTCCGTGCGAGTGGTCCAACCGTCAGCCCCTGGACGATAATCGAAAAGATCACCACACCGTACGTCACGGTCAAAAATAGATCCCGGCTCATTTCATTTGTCAGTTGCAGCGCGAGTGCAATTGAGATTCCACCGCGTAGCCCACCCCAGGTCATGATCGATAGCGTGTGCGGAACAAAGTCAAGCCGCTTGGCAAAGAACCAGACAGGAAGAAGCAGCGACAAGTAACGTGACGCTAAGACAATCGCGATCGCGATTGCTGCGGCGTAGACAAACGTGGGAGTGACATTCAGGATCAATATTTCCAGTCCGATCAATACGAAAAGTACCGCGTTCATAAGTATGTCCAACATTTCCCAGAATCGGTCGATATAGAGTTCCGTTTCCCGAGACATCGACGTTCCGCGAAACCTCTCGTTTCCAACGATTAATCCTGCGACTACGATCGCCAGTGGTGCGGATAGATGTAAGTAAGAAGCCAAGGAATATCCACCCATTACACAGGCGAGCGTTAGCATTACTTCAATCTCGTAGTCGTCGATGGATCGCATCAAACGCAGGGTGAGGGTTCCGAGTGCCAGTCCGAGCAGAATCCCACCGAAAACTTCGACCCCAAATAGCGTCGCCACGCTTTGCAGCGAAGCCTGAGTATTGTTCACTGGATGCTCCCCGTCTTCCGTTTGAGCAGACTCCGTGGCGGGCTCCTCTTCCAGTTCCGTTGTGGCGGATGCGTCGGCCGTTGACGCCGTCTGCTGGACAGCGGCGTGCTTAGCCCCATGTTGTCCAATTCCATGTTGTCCAGCCCCATGTTGTCCGCCACTTGCAAGGCTAAAGATCGTCAGGAATACGACCACCCCCACGCCATCGTTGAAGAGCGACTCGCCGACGATTTTGGTCTCCAACTTTTTGGGCACCTTGGCTTGCTTCAATATTCCCAACACGGCGATCGGATCGGTAGGCGAGATAAGAGCGCCAAACAAGAGGCAGTGAATGAATTTCACGTCCAGATCGAGCGCGGTGAAAGCGTAGAACACAAAAATACCAACCAAGAAAGTCGAGGCCACCACGCCCAATGTCGAAAATAGCAGCACTGGCCAACGCTGGACACGAAGCTGAGCAAAGTTCGTGTGCATGGCACCGGCGAACAGCAAGAATCCAAGCATTACGTCCAGTAAAACTTCTTGGAAATCAATGAGTCCAATCAAGTATTTTGCAAATTGCAGAATGCGATCATCAACAAGTGCACTTGCATATAGCAGCATGGTGAATGCGATGGCCACAACCATCAGGCCTATCGTATTGGGCAACCTCAATAGTCGTGCATTCACGAATCCAAACAACGCGGAAAGTGTGACGATGATGGAGGCAATTGTGAATAAGTCCATTTTCGCTCAGTGAACGTTAGGTAGTATTCAAACTAGGAATTCTTCGGTCGATGGATTTTAAGACGCATTGGCTATAACACGACAGGCCTTTTCAAGGCTGAAAGGCGGGAACTGAGGTCCTACCTGTCCCGTTCTGAACCCTCGAGCATGCCCCTCGATTACGAAAGCATCGGTGAACTCAAAGACTCGCCATCGCGTGGCAGGTCGTATTGGATCCATTCTGGGCTCAGGTGAAAATCCACAGAGTCCAAGCGGCCGGGGCCGAGATTCTTGTAGGCATGAGGTACATTCGCCGGACCAATCACTAGCGAACCGGCCGTTGCTGTGAATTGCTGATCGCCAACCGTGAATAGAGCCTGCCCTTCCAAAATATGAAATATCTCATCGTAGGGGTGCACGTGCAGGTTCGGTCCTTCACCGATTACGTCGGTACTGTAGCGGATAACAACGCAATCGACCCCGAAGTGATGTCCCTCTTGCGATCCCAGTGGTGGATTGGAACGCTTGAGCCATTCTTCCGCGCGGATATGAACGGGTTTGATTCTACTTGGTCTCGGCATCTCAACTCCTCGGAAAACTAAACAAGAATAGACTAAGATGTTGGCTCCACCGAAAGCCGGCTGCCGTTTCCTCTCTCGCGGCGTCGATCACGGGTGCGGCCTGGCTCGCGCGAACCAGGTCTGACTGAAAATCTCTGCAGATACTATTTTGCCCATCTGCTTCCTCAAACGCCCAGCCATCATGTACCTACTCGCTTTATTGATCGCAAGCTTGCAGTCCGTAATAACAGTTGACAGCCAAGACGAGAATCCGTGTCCTAACATCCTCATCGTCACAGCGGATGATCTTAACTACAACTCGGTAGGTGCCTTCGGGTGTGACATACCCGGCATCACTCCTAACATCGACCGACTCGCCAAGCAAGGCATTAAGTTTTTGCATGCGCACGTCAATACCGCGGTATGTCAACCATGCAGGCAGTCGTGGATGACAGGACGCTTTCCGCACAACAATGGCGCCGAAGGCTTCGAGCCGATCGACAGCCACGTTGCCACCTTGCCGGAGCTATTGAGAACCCGAGGGTACGTGAATGGCATCTTAGGCAAAGAGATCCACCACCAGCCGGTAGAGAAGTTCTGTTGGGATTTTATCCCTTTCAAAACGGAAAAGGAACGCATTTGGCGAAACGGTCAATCCCGCAATCCCGAGCTGTTTCATCGCTATTCCGCGAAGTTCTTTCAAATGGCCAAGGCGGAGGGTAAGCCCTTCTTTCTACTTGCCAATTCGCATGACCCACACCGTCCCTTTATCGGTAGTGAAAATGAAGCAAGAGCTTGGGGCGATCAAAGACCGCCTGTAACGAGGCAATTCGCTCCAGACGATGTGGATGTTTTGGGCTACCTTCCGGATATTCCCAAGGTCCGCCAAGAGGTGGCGCAGTATTACGGCAACGTTCATCGTTGCGACGAAAACATTGGAGCCGTATTACGTGCGCTCCAAGAGAGCGGTTTGGAAGACAGCACGCTGGTGATTTTTCTGAGCGATCATGGTGCGGCATTCCCGTTTGCCAAGGCGCAATGCTACTTGAATAGCACTAAGACACCGTTGATTGTAAAGTGGCCGGGCAAGATCGCAGAGGGTTCGGCGGATTCCACCCATTTTGTTACCGGGATCGATTTGATGCCCACGATCTTGGAAATAGCAGGAGTCTCCCAGGTGCCGCATATGGACGGGAGGAGTTTTCTTCCGTTACTTGCCGGTAAGCCGCAGGCAGATAGGCAATTTGCTTACAGCACCTATTATCAGATTTTCGCCCGCATACGCTATCCCATGCGTTGCGTCCAGAATGAGAAGTTTGGTTACATCTACAACTTCTGGTCGGACCAACAATTGGCCATGACCGGTGATTCGACAGGCGGTATGACCTGGAGAGCCATGATCGAGGCGGCCGAGAATGATCCCTCGATTGCCAGCCGTGTCGCACTCTACAAATACCGTGTGCGTGAAGAATTTTACAACTGGCAAGAAGACCCGGACGGTCTGCACAATCTGGCAGATGATCCAGCTTACGCTGACGAGTTGCTGAAGTTTCGAAGCAAGATGCTGGAAATGATGGAAAGGTATGACGATCCGGCCTACACGGCTTACCGCGACCGGTATCAAGACGGGGTTCTGGAAGCGTTTATGGAATCCCAGCGGGAGAAAGCAAAAGCTACCAAGCCCGTCGAGAGATTTTGAACCTCCAAGTCGCAGGCAACAACGGAGTTCTTCATCATGGAGCCCAACCCCCCCTTCGACTCCCGAAAAAAGTAGCATGGGCTTCCTGCCCGTGTCTCCCAACTCCCAACTCCCAACTCCCTTCTCGCTTCTCGCTGTCGTCGAGGCTCTGCCGGCTTTGCCTCGGGCGAGGCCGAGCGACCTCTTCGCGGGGATCACAAACACCGCAGTCAGGGCCTGCAAGATATCGGGTTACTAGGCAGAGCCTAGCTGGACAGCGCCAGGTTGAGGCCGATGAATTGATGTAAGCCTTGACGTTTTCAGGACTTATCGGCATTGACACCAAGGGAAAAAAGAAGCGACCTTCCGTGTTGCATAAGTTTCACAAACGAAACCACGGAAGGCCGCTGT
>JANSWS010000171.1 GCA_024743355.1 bacterium | reverse complement strand
GCCGCTTGTTTATGGTGAATGATTGCCCCTTAGCATTTCCGTTTTGCACGAATTTCTGAAAGCAAAGCGTAAGCGTACAGCAGCGACAGGTGCTGGCGGGGCGCGGCGGGTGAGAATTCTGCTGAGGCTAGGCGTTTAGGCTGGCTGCAATGGGCGCAGACGATCTTGAGTCGGCCATCAAATAACGGGTTTGCCAAAGCAAAGACGTTTCTCTGTCCAGGTCATCGCAGTACACCTGAGTACGGAAAGCTACTGGAATCTCGGCTGAACGACACAGAGAAAAAGCGGATCGGGTCACTTTCAAGCGCGGATGATGCTCCGGTCGAAATGATTTTTAGAACCGGGCAGTTTGATCACATTAAATGGTTCCACGAAAATGGGGTGCCGCAGGTGGTCCAAATGGAACGACAGGTCTTTGATTACGGTGGCAAGCCCACTAAGAAAATCGTGCAGGTGCCATCTCTTCCTCTTCGCGACAGAAGGCCAGCATGGCCCCCGTGACGCAACCCGTGTGATACACTCAAGCCAACCCACTCATTTAGTAGGAATCCTAGATGACACCCCCGGGCCGGATTGGATTCCGGTTCTTGACGGGATGGCAGCAACACCGAACGAGCTTCGCTAATGAAAGACGACACCCCTGGGTTGATTCCCCTGATGCCAGGGTACTTCAAGTACTCGACGAGAACACCAATACACACATCGTTTGGTGAGATTAACCTCACTGAGGACTACATTCGTGTCGCTTACACTCCCTATTGGTGCATGCCTACTGCGCTCGGCGTCTATGCCGCGCTTACTCTGCTCGTCGCTCCGATTGCCACGATTGGCGGCGCTGGCGGCTTCCTCATCTGCGTCGTTGTGTACAGCCTGCTGACGCTGTTCTCAACTCAGAAATACGAGTACGTTCTGAGCGGAGAGAGACTCGTGATCGACCGAACGAACAAGAGAATAGCTCTCAATCGCAAAGAGGAAGGTCGCGAACTCGTACTCGGATTCGCGTTTGCCACCGATCATGAAAGCGAACTCGTAAAGTTGGATCCCCGCCAAGCCGATGGTCAAATACTCAAAGCCAGCAAGCTGAATTACTATCTGATCGGCTTGGCAATCTATATTGGCGGGGTAGCGTTGTCGTTAGCGATGCACCAAGGCGCATAATGATTCAGTCACTCGCCTATTTCGCGATCAAGGATCCGTCCCGACCGGTGGCGGATGCTGTCCGTGACAGCAGAGGATTACACTCAACATGAATCCATGTTCTATCAGACACCGAATTTTGGCAATTGTAATTCTTGCTTTCGCGGGCACAACGCTTGGCCAAGAGTCTGTGCTTCAAGAATGGAGTGAGCAATTTACGGAATGGAAGGACCGTAGCGGACAGTTTACTGTCCAGGCACGACTGCTGAAGCAGGACAAAGATACTGTCACTTTGGAGAGCCCGACAAAAGAGGTCGTCCAGGTTGCGAAAGCGAAGCTTGACGTCGCGAAGGCAAAAAAGGTTCATCTCGCATGGTTGCGATCTCAAGACATCAAACAGCTAGAACTTTCGCTGCCGCACATTGCAAGGATAAGCGAAACTCCAGAGGCCGTTGCCGAGTTGCTTTTGGTTCTCCATCGGGAGTATTCGACCGCACCATACGCTGGCCTCTTCGCTGGAACCATATTTTCTTGGGCAAGTAACGAATCGTTGAAAGGCAAGATAATTCTTGAGCAGGTTATAAAGAGAATTGAAAGCCAGCGTAATTTTGATGTAGATGCTCACGGAGAAACGTTGAACGCCGCAAGGAACAATTTGGCCGTGCTCCAAATTAAATTAGGCAACTCCGCCTCCGCTGCTGCACTACTGACGGACGTGTGCAACGAAGGAGGGGAAACACCCTTGGCCACGTATCATAATGCGACTTATCTGTGCGAAGCTGGCAGGAAGTTGCCATTCACGTTGCCCGCAGCAAATATCGGATCATTATTAAGGGCTGTTGGATCTTCGCAAGGACATAAAGACGCCCGCGGATTGGAAGACAAATTTGCTTATTGGTTCGACTTCACGGTGCCGATTCACTCACCGGGAAAAAAAGAGAAGCCAGTTGAGCTAAATCACGACCCGTCAATCCCTAGCAATCACGTCTACTACGGACACGGCTCAGGTTTTTGCATCGGACCGGGACTTATCCTCACGAATCGCCATGTTGCCAAAGGTGAGGATGGCAGCAAACTTCAGCTTCGTGTAATGACTGGTGAAAAGCCGCCATTCCAGAGCTTCCCGGTTTCAGAGGTTGTTCTGCCACAGAACAGGGATCTTGATCTCGCTCTGTTGCATGTGGAAGGACTGAATCTCCCACCGTTGCGTTTCGCTGACAAAGCTCCAAAGCAAGGTGCTGCAATAAGAATCCTCGGGTTCCCGATCGGTGGTACTTATGGATTTGCAAAGTTTATGACTAACGGCACAATAAACGCGACTGCGGCGGTGGGTTCGTCTTTGCCGTCGCTAATCACCGATGGACAAATTGATGCGGGCAACAGTGGAGGGCCCGCGGTTGATCTGTTTGGTTCAGTGGTCGGAATCGCATTCGCGGAATCTGTTGTAAAAGAAGAATATGGCAGGGGGCGTGGGTTACTTGTTAATCCCGAAGACGCAGTGCAGTGGATACGCGAAAAGCATCCCTCGCTTCCACTGATCCAGGCCTCTGAGCCAACGTTTCAAGACTGGGAGGCGGTCTATGCCGAAACTTCTCCTTCAGTCGTGCTGATCGAGAGATACGTCGATCGTGACTTCGTTATTGATAAACGAACACAGCAAACAAACGCATCTCCGCGCGATCTCAACGCAGCACAACTCGGGATGTTCTTCGACCCATGGTGTTTATTCTGTTCGGGAAAGGGATTTAGCACATGCGTACGTGGCTGCACGAACGGCGGTATTCGGCGCGTTATTCGCGTTCAGGTTGGTTTCAACCGGGTCAACAATACTCCGATTTACGGGTCGAAAACGGTATACGATCCATGTCCCACGTGTTCTGGTAGTGGCAAACAGCGTTGCAAACATTGCGAGAACGGTCGCTGGTAGCGCGTAGCAGAGTAGTTGAGTCATTGCACCGATTATTTGTAGCGGAGCCGGATAGCGTTTAATAGCGGTTCGCTATTCCTACTGTGCGGCAATTCTATGCGATGCAACGTTCGTGCCTCACGTCGGAATCGTCTCGGCTCCGTAGCCCATCGGCGCGCGACGCGTCACCGTCTGCCGTCTGCTTGCGAGCCGTATCGCTTCGCGAGCGTGCCAATCGACGGTACGCAATGGCCCACACCGTCCGCCGGTTGGTCACGACCCACGCTCGTAGCGGCGTTCCGCATTCTGCCTCAACATTCCGATCGGTGCAGGTGACAATGGCCCCCGCAACGCAAGCCGTTGGTGCTTTCGACCCAACCGTACATTACGCTGGAGTCCCGCGTCCCCTCCCCAGGGTCCGGATCGTTTTCCGGTTGCTGACATGATATCAGTTGGCCGAAGCCATCATGGAATCTCAGATTTGTCTTCCACGGTAGACAAAATTCCTGAGTCCCAGTAATGACGCGAAACATCCTGTCAAATAGAGTCATTGAGAATGGAGCGTCAAAAAACCCAGGAAAAGCGCAGGAAAATCAGCCAAGAATAGCCCATCATCTACGCCATACCCACGACACTGTGGCAAGTTGGCAGCTGCTGACATCACGTCAGCGATTGGCGTCGGGCTCCGACTCCAGCATCTCGGCCAGGAGCGAACGGACCTCCTCGATGGCCATTTTCTCTCGCCGAACGTGTTCTCGCTCGTTGTCGGGCTGGTTGGTCGCCTTGGCCGCGATGTCGCAATACTTGGCGTAGGCCCGGCTCGAGGTTTCCAGCCAGCCGAGGGCCGCCTTCGAAGGAGCTGGCCGGTCGGCGCGGTCCAGGTGGACGCGGACGGCACCGGACGGCAGTTCTTCGACAACGTCAATTCTCGAAGCTTGAACCCATTGAATCTCGCTGGCCAGGGTCGCGTTAGACGGTAGCGGTGGCCAGTGGTCTGGAATTTCGCCAAGGCCGGTTACGCGGGCAGGATGCGCGGGCGCTATCTCGGAATCGCTTGCCTGTATTCCTTCGGTTTCCAGCGGTGGGTAGAGGCGGTCCAGCTCCGAATAGGTCCACGCTTGGGCATCGGGCTTGCTCATGCCCTTTTTCCTGCATTCCTTGATCATGCGATTTCGAACCGGCTCGACCTCCGCCCAGCGGCCATCACGCTGCAATCGCTTTGTCACGGTCAGCGGATCAACCTCGCGTGTGTCAGTGGCTGTCGCCGTGGAAACACCCTGGGACTGCGATGCTCCGTCAACTCGATCAACCGTACCTGATTCGTCCATGACTGCTCCCTTGCGTTCATGTTCCAAAGTGCTAGCCATCGATTTTAGGCTGATATCCGCACAAGCTAAAGTCACTTCTGCTTGTCACCCCACTTCGCGCATGATCTCAACGGCCTTTTGTAGATCCCGTTCTGCGTAGACTTGCGTAACGTTGGCCGATGCGTGCCCCAATATGACCTGGGCGGCTTCCAACCCGAAACGTTTACGAATCTCGGTTCCAGCCGAGTGACGTAGCTGGTTGGGACTCCAACGATGGTCTGATTGCCACTGGTCGAGTTCGGCTCGCTGCTTGTCCGTCAGCCGCTCTTGCCATTTCCTCACGCTTTCATCCTCGCGACGGCAAAGCGGTTCGGGGGCTGGGAAGGCAAGGTCACATGCCCGGTGGATCGCTCGGCGGTAGCTTTCGGTGGTGTACTGTTTTCCCGCAGTTCGCTTCGGTTTTCGCTTGCGATTTGTTCCTGGTCGGTTGCCGCATGAAAGGGGAGTCGTTCGACTTGCGTGCATCTCCTCACGGCGTTTCTTCTCCGAATCCACAGGACTGAAGCAATGCGTTTCCTTTTCCCGCAACAGGTACGGTCGCAGCATGTCCTGCCCTTTGGGACCAATGGGGATCACGCGCTCACGACCATGATGCTCGGTCTTGTGGGTTTCTGGCCGGTAGAGCCAAACCTCGGCAGACGTGTCCACATCACAGGGACGCAGATTGCAGACATCCTGAGGACGACAGCCCGTGATCCGTTGGAATCGGATCATATCAGCCACTACAGGCGACAGATGAGGCAGGGTGGCTTGAACGGTCACATCGTCCACGGGCAACACGGGATCTGGTTCGCGAGCCTCGGAGCGGCCTTTCCGCAAGCCAGAGACGGCCATCAGCCCGTGGTACATGTCGGGGCGCACCAGTTCGTTTTCAACCGCCCATTTGAAGCACCGGCGTATCCTGCCGATTGATTTGTTGATGTAGCCACGGCTCCAACCGATGTCGACCATCCTTTGCCGAACGGCTTTAAGTGCCAGGGGACCGAAGTCGTTGGCGAGCTTCCGTCCATACAGTTCTCGGACGATCTTCAAAGCTTCTTTGAAGCAACCGTATTCACGGGTGACTTCGCCGTTCTTGCGGTAGTACTTTTCCGCGAACTTTCGGTAGGCGTTGATGACCTCGACGACGGTGGTATCGACCTCGTCGCGGAGTTGTCGCCCATTGGCGAGGAACTCAGCGATTAGGCGATCATATTCTGCCTTGCTTGCCGCAGAGTTCCATTTGCCGAGGTAGATGTCTCGGCCATTGATGGTCACCACAGCTTGCCCGGTGGGCTTGTGGCGACGGTAAGACGGAACGCGTGGAGCAGATGGTTTCGGCATGGGGTGCAACCTCCATTTCACCGAATCCGGTAGTCTACCGGATTTCGTGGAAACGTCAGGCCGCACTGCCGACCGCCGGCAGGTAACTTAAGTGCTGATTTCGGCGGTATTTAGAAAAAGTTGCGGGAGCCGGATTCGAACCGACGACCTCGAGGTTATGAGCCTCGCGAGCTACCGGGCTGCTCCATCCCGCACCGAACATGTTACGCATTCCTCGGGGCGCGTAAAGGGGGGAGCAGAAAGAGTTCAAAAACATTTCGACCGGAAGCCGGTGAAATCCCTACACGACGCGTATCTGCACCCCCCTGATTGCCAGCCACACCGCACCTTATCCGCCAATTCGCGAAGCGTTGGGTTATCCACCGCGGGCAATTCAATTCCCCTATGAAAGCCCAACTAGCCGGGTTGTTTCAACGGTGTTCGAGGTTGAGGGCTTACCTTGGTCTGCAACGCCAGAACAGCTTTTCTCGTCCGGGCTTCGCCGGTGTTGACTCTGGCCGGGTGGGACGATGCCAATCAGCCTTCGGAGTTTAGCCACTGCTCGCGAATGGTCTGAAGATAGCGTTCAACACTTTTGACGGAACGGCCGATGTCGTCGGCAATCTCCTGGTTGGAGTACCCCTGGAGACGAAGTGTGGCGACCCGCGTGAGACGCTCGTCCATGCCTTCCAGGAGTTCGCGGCACTGATGATTGAGACCGTCGAGGTAGTCGGAGTCAGGGTTGCAGTCCGCGATTTGCTGCAACCCGAGAGCATCGAGCTCTTGCTCAGATAGGCCAGCCATTACCGACTCGCCGACTAGCCGCGCCGATTTCTGCTTCCTCCACGCACTGGCGGCCTTACGCGCGGTCAACATGCACAGAATCTGCCATAAATCGTCGCGATCATGCAGCTTGGAAAACCGTCCGTCGCGAACTCCGCAGTAGAGCGCGTTCATGGCGCTCAGGGCAATGTCTTCCTCATCCAGAACGCGTTTGGGTAGGGCTCCCAATTTCTTGTGAGCCAGTGAGGTCACACGATCAAAAAAACGGTGCCATATCTCTCGCGCAGCAGCCTCATCGCCGCCTTTGAGTTGAGCCAACATCATGGTTACCGAGTTTTCTGAAGCTTTCAAAATGTACTCCCAGCCGCCGAGAAATTTTAAAAAGACAGATTATCTCCCAAAAGTGTGAGGGAAAACGGCTGTCCCCAGCAAGAGTAGTCATAGTTGGTTCTAGGATTACCGCAAAAATTCAATCACGTGCATGAGTCTGAAGTGGCAGATCGCCGCAGTCTCTGAGCAAAGTCGGCTGGTGGTAGTCCAACGCTGAGATGGCGAAATCGCTGACAAGTCGATCCACATCGAGGATCTGAATATATAATCCGAACCTCTCCAGAGATAACTAGCAATGCTCATGTCAATAGGCACGAAAATGGTGAATCGGCAACGGATCAACGAGCTTGCAGATGCCTTTGAGGACATCTGGTTGGCTGGGCAACGGCCTGAAATGGTCGAGTTCTTTGACAAGGAACTCGACGCTCCATCCCAAGCTGAATTGATTCGGGCGCTCGTGGAATTGGAGTATCATTACTGCAAGCTGAAATCGCTTCCATTCGACATAGACCGCGTGGTATCCGAGTTCCAGGAGCACGCCGAATTGATCGCGACAGTTGTCAAAAGTGAAGCTGAACAATCCACGGTCAGCGAGACCAATACCGGACTAGACCTGGATATTGGCACACTGTCCATGTCGGATGCGGACGGATTTGCCGATCAGATCCCCGTAGAAGGTGCAGGCTTACGACCCGGACAGAGCTTTGGACGTTACGAGATTCTGAGCATTCTCGGTCAGGGAGCCATGGGCTCGGTTTATTTGGCTCAGGACTCCACCTTAAATCGCAAAGTAGCTTTGAAGATTCCTAGATTTACCGGGGATTCTCCCGTTGCCAAGGAACGCTTTTTTCGTGAAGCCAAGTCCGCGGCTGCCATTCAGCACCCCAATGTTTGCCCCGTCTTTGATGTGGGCGTTGAAAATGGTCAATACTTCATCTCCATGGCTTACATACCCGGCAGCAGTCTTTCCGAGTACCTGCAACAAAACGGGCTGCTCGATATGGAAGAAGTTGTCAACATCATACGAAAGTTGGCGTTGGCTCTGGATGAGTCACACCAGCAAGGTGTCTTGCACCGAGATTTGAAGCCCGCCAATGTGATGATGAGCCTCAGAGGCGAGCCGATCGTCACCGATTTCGGGCTGGCCAGGCATGTCAGTGCCTCGCATGCATCTCAATTAACGCAATCTGGAATGCTGCTCGGCAGTCCCGCTTACATGTCTCCAGAGCAAATTGAGGCGCCTGGGGAAGTTGGGCCTGCGAGTGACGTGTATTCACTGGGTATCATGATGTACCAGTTGTTAACGGGAGAATTGCCCTTTCGCGGTGACATTCTTGCGGTCATCAGCAAAATCGCCAAGGAACTGCCGGCCAGGCCCTCAAGCGTGCGGGCGAGTATCCCACCGCAACTCGAAGCGATCTGCCTGAAGGCCATCGAAAAGGATCCAGCCTCTAGATTTGCCTCCATGCGAGACTTCGCGGAAGCCCTGAATGCCTATGCTCGTTCCACGTCGGTCGCACACACCGGTGCTGACGAAACTTCACGACCGGAAACGGTGGCTACGTTCGGCAACACTTGGAACGGGAGTTTCTGGCGTTATGGAGCTTGGTTGTCGCTGGTTGGATTCTCAGCGTTTTTGCTCTGGCTGGGCACTGTATTCTGGGTGCCCGCAAAGAACGGATGGATTCGAGTTGAGATCTTAGATCCGTCCGTCGAAGTGGTTGTTTCGAAGCAAGGAGTTACGATCCGCGGCGAAGAGGAATCACAGCCCATTTCCGTCCAAGCGGGCGTCGAGCAAAACCTCAAGATCGTCCGAGGCGATTTCGCTTTCGAAACAGAGTCCTTCAGTTTGAAGAAGGGTGAGGAAACTCGCATCAAGATTGACTTCCTCAACGGAGAGCTCGTCGCCACGCGTGACGGAAAGGCCTGGCAGGTGCGGCAGGTGGATGACGAGCTCAGTGGGGAAAATTCCGTCCAAGCTGCGTCAGCGGCCAACGATCCCAATATGCAGTCTCTGACAGCTGACGAAAGCCTAGCGTCAGAGCCGGTGAATACTGCGCCTTCGGGCGAGCCATGGTTTACGGATGAGGCATTGACCGAGCAGCAGGCAGGCCATCTCGATCGCTTGCTCAATCAAGGCGTATGCCTCAGAATCGACCAGAGCAATCAATTGCCACGACCTGTGCGCAACAAAGTGGCCAAGATCTGGTGCATTGATACGGCGGAGTACCCCAATCTTGGAGACGAGGATCTGGCGCTGTTGCTGGAGGTGGTCAAGTCAGGCGGTAGATTGATTCTGGCTACCGATCAGCTTACGGCCAAGAGTTGGGAGTTGTTGAGTCAAAAATACTTCCCTGAGCTGATGGTATTCGGGGATTCGCTGCCAGCCGAAGCTGGGCCCCACATCGAATCCATGACCAACCTGCAGGAGCTCGAGTTGCGGTATGCGAAGATGCAAGACAGCGATCTTGAGTTTGTTGGACAGTTAAAGAATCTTCGCTATCTGGGTCTGATGTGGACGCCTATCAACGGTGCTTGCTTCAAAGCGTTTGAGAATCTTCAGCGGCTCGAAAGCTTGGACTTGACCGATTCAAATGTTGAAGACCAGTATCTGCCTGAATTGGCCAAGTTACAGGCCCTGAGGATTTTGGGACTCAGCCAGACTGGCATCAATGGCAGCGGCTTGAAGTCGCTCGCGCAACTCACTTCGTTGAACCTGCGTGGTTGCTCCGGCGTTGCGGATCTGTCGATACTCTCCGGTTGGAAGATGTTGACGGATGCTGACTTTGTGGGGACTAGCGTCACGAATTTTGAGCCACTCCGCAATTTGCCACTGGTTCAATTGAGCCTTGACTACGAAGCCGCCAGAGACCATGAGGCTTTGAGTGCGATTTCCACACTCGAGACGATCAATGGCCAGCCAGCCTCTCAGCTGTTGGCCGATTAGATTGGCCGATTAGATTGGCCGATTCGTCTTGGTAGGACATCTGCCGTTTTTCACGCGGCCGCGACGAGGACGCTTTTTGACCGCTTGCAACGTCTTTGCTCAGCCGTGGATCGTGCTGCTAGCGTGCGGCTGGCTTCGCTATGCAGAACGGCGTCGGCGTTCGCCACCGCAGACAGGTGGAGGAAAATGGAGCGGTAGCAGCGAAGTAGTTGATTCTTCGCAGCCTAGCAGATGCGGGGTAACTGTTCACCGATGGGCACGGTAATCACGCGCGAAGCACCGATGGACGTCTTCGCCACCACCATCCCCGGATGATCGGTCACAACTCTGCCGATGACCGCCGCTTCCTTCCCGACAGCCTGAGATCGCATGGTTTGCAGCACTTCGGCGGCATGTGCCTTAGGGACGATGCATACGAGTTTACCTTCGTTGGCGACCAGCAGTGGATCGAGCCCGAGAATCTCGCAGGCGGATTGGACGGTCGGATCCATCGGTACCAGGCAATCTTCGATCTCAATCCCGCACTGCGAAGCCTGGGCGATTTCGTTCAGAGTCGCGGCCAGACCACCACGCGTAGGGTCGCGCAAAACATGAATGTCGGGACATTTTTCCAGCATGGCTGCGACCATCGCATTCAAAGGTGCGGAATCGCTTTCGATATCAGCCTCGAATTCAAGCCCTTCGCGGACGCTCATGATGGCCATTCCATGGTCAGCGATCGTTCCACTGAGAATAATAACGTCGTCCACCGCAGCCCGATTGGGCGCGATGTTCACTCCACTTGGTACGATGCCCAGGCCACAGGTGTTGATGTACAGTCCATCACCGCGGCCTTTTTCAACGACTTTGGTGTCGCCGGTAATGACCGTCACGCCAGCCCGGAGTGCGGCTGCTCCCATCAGATCGGCGATGCGTTTCAATTCTGCGACGGGGAAGCCCTCTTCAATGATAAAGGCGGCGCTCAAATACAGAGGCTTGGCGCCGCTCATCGACAGGTCGTTGACAGTACCGTTGATCGCCAGGTCCGCGATGGATCCGCCTGGGAAAAAGAGAGGTCGAACAACATAGGAGTCGGTGGACATGGCCAACCGGCCACCGTCGATGCTGAACACCGTGGCATCGCCGAGGAGTGCCAGATGGTCGTTTTGAAACGCAGGCAGAAAGATGTGCTCGACCAACTCGGCGGACAACTTGCCGCCGCCACCGTGGCCCAAGATGATGTTGGGATAGGATTGCAGAGGTACGGGACAGTTCAAGCCGTTGTAGTCCAGCGGGTCTGATGAAGCTTGGGGGTTGTGCGGACGTTTCAGATCCCTCTCGCTCATGACACTTGCTCGGCTATCGCGGGTCTTTCCAAGTGCACGAAGCGGCCATAGTTATAGTAGGCGGCACAGGCGCCTTCGCTGGACACCATGGTAGCTCCCAGCGGCGTGCGGGGTGTACACTCCTTGCCAAAGGCCTGGCATTGATTGGGTTTGATGGCGCCCTTGAGCACCTCTCCAGCCCGGCACAGCGGAGACTCGCAAGTAGAAATGTCGGACACCGTGAATTTGTACTCGGCGTCGAATTCTCGATAGTCCGAGTTGAGCCGCCAGCCGCTGCCGGGAATGGTACCAATGCCTCGCCAGCCTCGGTCAGTCACCTCAAAAACTTCTTCGATGACAGCCTGAGCGGCGCGATTGCCTTGTTCGGAGACAACCCGCGGGTAGGCATTTTCGACCTTTGCCTGTCCCTTCTCTAGTTGCAGCACCGTCCGCCGAATGCCTTCCAGCAGATCGAGTGGTTCGAAACCGGTGACTACGATGGGCACGTTGTACTTGGCAGCCAGGGCCGGATATTCCGCAAAGCCCGTTACACAGCACACATGCCCCGCAGCCAGAAAAGCATTCACTCGGTTGCCAGGCGAGTTCATGATGGTTTCGATCGCAGGCGGCACGAGTACGTGGGAAACCAAAGCTGAAAAATTTGTTATGCCCTGCTGTTTGGCAAGTTTCACCGCCATGGCATTGGCTGGCGCGGTGGTTTCAAAGCCAATCGCCAGAAAAACCACTTCACGCTCTGGGTTTTCCCGGGCAATGCGCACGGCATCCAGAGGTGAATAAATCACGCGAACGTCGCCCCCTGCACCCTTGATCTTAAACAAATCATCGTTCGATCCGGGAACTCTAAGCATGTCTCCAAATGAGCAAAAAATGACTTCCGGGCGACTGGCAATGGCCAGGGCTTTGTCGATGGCTGCCAATGGAGTTACACAAACGGGGCAACCCGGACCATGAATCATCTCCACTTGCTCGGGGAGAATCTGATCGATGCCATTGCGAATGATGGAGTGGGTCTGCCCGCCGCAGACTTCCATGATGGCCCAAGGTTGGGTCACGATCCGACGGATCTCCGCGGCCAACCGCTGAGCCTTTGCACCGTCACGATACTCGGTGAGATACTTCATGATTCTGTCCCGCTCGGCGACGACCCCTTGGGAGAAGAGCTCACTGCCGATACCCCCGTTTCAAAATCCGTTTCCCGCAGTTCCTCCAGCTCTTCTTCTAGCAGACCGAGTTCTTCAAAGGTGCGGAGTGACTGTTGGGCGGACTCTTCGTCGATTTTGCTGATGGCAAAACCCACATGCACAATGGTGTAGTCACCTTCCTCCAAGTCCGGCAGGTAAGCCAGACAAACTTCTTTGATCACACCGCCAAAGTTGACCTTACCCATCCGCGTGCCCTGCGCATCGTAGATTTTTTCCACTTTTCCCGGTACGGCCAAACACATAGTTCTAATCGCCATTTAAGGAGTTGATGATGGGCTGACAGTCGCCAAACACCATACGATTATTACCGGAATCGACGCGATGTTAACTGCTTGAGATGCATTCTTTATGGACGAGATCGCGGCATGCTGGACAATTTGCTACCTTGAAAGCAACCAAGGCCCTTGACGTTCAGTAATCGTACGGCTGATTCTTCGCCTTCGCCAAGCACCTTCCATAGAGAGATTCATGCACGAGCTGTCGATTGCCAACAGTCTGGTGGAAATCGCCAGCGAGCACGCTCGGGCCAACGGTGGCCAGCGGATTCTAGCCATTACAGTACGTGTGGGTCCGCTATCTTGCGTTCACAAGAGCGCGCTCGAGTTTAGTTTTGATCTCCTTAAGCAAGGTACCATGCTGGAAGGGGCTCAGCTAAAGTGGCTGGATGTTCCCGTTACCGTCTTTTGTCCAACCTGTGAACGCGAAGTAGAGTTGCCGGGAATCCAGCGTTTCCGCTGTCCAGAATGCGATACGCCCAGCGGAGATATTCGCAGCGGCAGGGAATTGGATCTCGAGACAATTGAGATTTGTCAACAAGCAACTGCGGATGCTTAGCTATGATCGAACCAAGGATTCTAGAAGTACGAACGAAGATTCTGAAGAAAAACGATGAACTGGCCCGCACTATGCGCGCGCACTTTGTTGAGGCCGACGTGCTGGTGACCAACCTGGTGTCCAGTCCTGGCACAGGCAAAACATCGCTTCTCCGTGAGACTCTCAAACGCTTGCTGGACGCTGGAGAAAAGGTAGCTGCCATCGTCGGCGATCTAGAGACCGACAATGATGCCAGGCGATTGGCCGAAAGCGGGGCCCCGGTGCGGCAAATCATGACTCATGGCTGTTGCCACTTAGAAGCGGACATGGTTCAGCAGCATTTGACAGGCTGGGACTTGGCCGACTTCGACTACCTGTTTATCGAGAATGTGGGGAATCTTGTTTGTCCGACCAGTTGGGATCTGGGTGAGTCAGTACGCATCGCCTTGCTGTCAGTTACGGAAGGCGAGGATAAGCCACTCAAATACCCAGGTCTGTTCAATACGGCTGACGTGGCACTCATTACCAAAACTGATTTGGCCGAGCCCTGCGAATTCAACCGCGAACTGGCCCTGAAAAATATACAAGCAGTACGTCCTGGAATGAGCGTGCTGGAGACGTCGGCGAAAACTGGTGACGGGATGGACGACTGGATCAACTACCTGAAGAACATGCGAGAGCAGCTGAAAGCTACAGGGAATACGGTCGCTGCAAACAACCGCAGTCGTTGAGCATCAAAGTCAATCCCGACCGCGGGCAATTCGATGGCGAGCTATCAGCGCCTGGCCAAGTGCCAAACCGCCATCGTTGGGGGGAACGACCGAATGCGTCAGAACCTCAAAGCCTGCCTCACGCAGGTATTGTTCGGCAAGTTGCATCAGTAGCGCATTCTGGAAGACGCCTCCCGTGAGGCCAATCTGGTTCAGCCCCATCTTACGGCGAGCCCGTTCGCTGACCTCCAAGATCATGTACCCAACGGCATGGTGAAATTGGGCGCCGATGACGCGGTGGTCCAGACCGCTGATGACATCGCTGCAAATCGATTGCAACAGGCCTGCACAGCCAATTTGTGTCGTTGCGGATTCGGAAGTTTCCACGTCAAAAGAATAGGCCTTGGGATCGACGTCCGCTATGAACGGGGAAGACGCCGCCTCCAACTCCATGGCAGCTTGCGCTTCATAGGATACGCATTGCCGGATTCCCAGCAGCGAAGCCACTGCGTCGAATAGTCGGCCCATGCTGCTGGTGGCGGCGCAGTTTAAATTGCGTTCTATCTGCCGCGAGAGAATCCCACGTTCGTCTGCGGGACAAGCTGCCACACTGGGCAATCGCGGGTCCCAATCTAGGCCCAGGCTTTTCAACAGTGCCAATGCAATCCGGTAAGGACGCTTGATACTAGAATCCCCCCCAGGCAAAGGAAAGTACTTCAAGTGCGCAATGCGCTCCAGTTCCAACGGAGAGGACAACATGAACTCGCCGCCCCAAATGGCTCCGTCCGAACCATAGCCGGTACCATCGAAACAGCATGCCAGGATCGGATCGACATTTACCGACGGCTGTTCGCCCATCAGCGAAGCAGCGTGTGCGGCGTGATGCTGAACCGCAAGGTAGGGAATACCAAGTCGAGTCGCAAACTGCTGGGCCCAGCGACTGGACAGGTACTCGGGGTGTAAGTCGCCAACAACCGCTTCCAATTCGACACGAAACAGCTTGAGGAAATGCTCGACATTTCGCTCCAGGGCGTCCAGCGTTTCCCAGTTGCTGACGTCGCCAATGTGCTGGCTCATGTAGGCGTAGTTCTGCTTGGTT
>JANSWS010000790.1 GCA_024743355.1 bacterium | reverse complement strand
CGGCCTTCAAGATGAAGGACTTTTCGTTGACGATCACCAACAACATGATCCTCGACGACTTCCACAACTCGCTGACGCGGGCCGAAATGCCGCTCATTACCCAGACGTTCGAGCTGACGCACACGACGCCGTGGGATGACCCGCTCGAAGCGGCCAAGGTCGGCACCGAGCTGAGCGACGTGGCCATCTCGCTCAACTTCGTCAGCGGCACCAAGCAAATCCTGTTCGAGTTCCCCAGCATGTACGAAGGCGAGATGGACGAGCCGGAAGTCGCCACGCAGCAGCGTGTGCGAAAGCAGTACAGTTGGAAGGCCAAGTACGATCCAGCCGATGCCATCGCGGCTCCCGTTCGCTTCACCGTAGTAGAGACTTGATCCATGAAACTGATTCAATCCGATACCTACCAAGAGCAGGTCGAAGTTCGCGATCACATCCAAGGCTTGCTCTCCAAGCCGCTGAACGATCCCGACGTGGTCGTGGCCTTCGAAAAGGACGAAGAAGTCGACATCTTCGTCATCGCCATCCCTGGCCGAAAACTTGCAAAGGGCAAAGCGACTGCTACCTTCGCTCAAAAGCTGAAGGAAGTTGTGGTCGAACTGGAGAAAGCCATTCCTTCAGCCAAGAAACCAAAGGCTGAGGCGAGTGATGACAAGGGAACCTAACACGCTGGTGGATGACGACGGCTACACCCTCACCCGTTACATCGAGGGACGTGCCGGACTCTACGGACCCCTGCGTTTTACATATCGGCCCGTGGGCGCAATGCTCCGGGCCAAGTTTCTTGATAAGCGGCAGGCCACGCAACTGAAGTACCTTCAGAATGCCCAGGCCAAATGCACGGAACTGCTGTGCGAAATCACCGCGAGCCGCATCACCGAGTGGGATGCTATCGACCACAAGCAAAACGGCCTGGCACTCTCGCCGGCCAATCTCCGCAAGCTCCACCCGCTGCAACTCGCGCGACTGTGGGACATCGTCATTTGGGGCGAGGACGCGGGAGATCCCGACCCGGACCTAGCCCAGGCTGGAGACGAGGACGAAGGCTGGCTGACCGAGGATCTGGAGCTGGTCGAGGCAGAGCAAAAAAACTCCTAAGCGCCATCGAGTTCATGATGGCGTTTCCCGGCATGGTCAGCGTCTCCTGTAGCGACTGCCAGAAGTGGATCTACACGATCCCAGACGGCAAGCGAAAACGCTACGAGCTGGAGCCCGGAGTCTGGGAAGACTTGCAGCGGCCCGAAGGA
This sequence comes from bacterium, assembly GCA_024743355.1. Lineage (GTDB taxonomy): Bacteria > Planctomycetota > Planctomycetia > Pirellulales > Pirellulaceae > Aureliella. The sequence goes on along the minus strand of JANSWS010000790.1, from coordinate 13 downwards.
ATGCCGACGCCCT
>JANSWS010000810.1 GCA_024743355.1 bacterium | reverse complement strand
GTCAAAGTTTTCATCCTGATAGCCGTCAAACGCCATTTGATGCTTCCAAAGCAGAGGTCGCAGAGCAGGATTCAGTACTCCCCACAGCGTCGGCACACTGCCGTTATGGAAGTAAGGCGGACTGGCCCATATCCCTTCCAAAGGCGGCGCGACATAGCCGTCAGGTTCCAGAACTGTGTCTTCTTTGCCATAGTGGCTTAGCCAGCCTCGAGCATATTTAGCCCGTCCCTCAGGTCTAAGCGAGCTAAGACGGGTCGGGTCCGTTCCGATCTCTTCGATGGCTACGCGATATTCCGAGTAGTTTTCGATTTGTTCGGGAGAAGCCGCACTGCGATAGGTTCCGTGGCAGTCCGCACAATGCTTCTCAAAGACCTTGGCACCCCGTCGCGCCACCTGCATATCGATCGGGTAGGGATACTCGGGTGCCTTGATCGAAGACAGATAGGCGTAAATGTGCTTGAAGTCCTGCTCCCAGGACCGAAGCGTTTCCCCGCTGTTCTCCTCGACCATTACGAACTGCATTAAACCGCGGTGGCCTTTTTCGGCAAAGCCGTCAATGTAGAGACGCGACTTCTTCTTGAAATGCCACCAGGGCGGCGCATCGACATCATGATGAGCAAAGGTTGGCGGCAGCAATCCTCGCTTTAGATTCAAATCTTGATCGCGATAGTGCATCAGCCCAACGCCGAACATAATCGCATTGGTGGTACCACGAGTCGTGCCGAGAGGCATCAACATCGCGCCGATATCGAATTGATTCGGAGGAATACCGCGCAGCAGCTTGCTGTTGCGCATGTCTTTTGCCAGGAGTTCGAAAGCAAAACGATTGTTGGGCGCACCGGGATAGCTCTGTCCTTGCACCGACCCTCCGTGACAGGCCAGGCAGTTCATGGACCAGCGTCCCTGTGCGTCGACCACGTATTGCAATGGCTTGCCAGAGCCGTCCGGAAGGCTAGTCTCAAATTCAATGCGATCGGTGAATCCGTAGCGTTCAAAGATCAGTCTTCTACGTGTCTCGGAATCCGCCGCTTCCGCTTGCTTGCGGAGTGGCTCGGGCCAGACCCTCCAGATCTCATCCATGTTGTCCTGAGTGAAAACCGGGGGCAGAT
>JANSWS010000634.1 GCA_024743355.1 bacterium | reverse complement strand
GATCAACAGCACTGCTTACAATAAAAGCAGTGCTGTTTTCGTTTAAGAACCTAAGACCATCGAACAAGAGATCGGAATTTGTCTGAACTTCGCAATAGGACACAACTTTTTCTCCACGTGTTTCTCGTCGCGGCCTCCAGTCTGCATGGACTTTGCGGAGATGTTATGGCAGAAGATCCCGCGGCTACCGAAGCGGTGGATTTTGCCCGCGAGATCCTGCCGATTTTGTCCGACAAGTGCTATGTGTGTCATGGACCCGATGCCGAGCAGATAGGTGCTATACGCTTGGATTCTTATGAGAGCGCCCTACAGGATTTGGGGGGCTATCAGGCGATCAATCCCGGTGATCCGAGCTCCGGTGCCGTGCTGCTGCGGATTGTATCCCAAGATGACCCCATGCCTCCCCGCGATGCCGAAAAGCAACTGTCGGAAAACGAGAAGAATCTCATTCGCCGCTGGGTGCTTCAAGGCGGGCAGTACGCGACACATTGGTCCTTTATCCCGCCCCAAAAGTCGGCGGAGTCGGTTGCGGACGCCAACGACGCTTCATTAGCTGCCGATCGGGAGCAGCCTTTGCCTCACCGGCAGCCAACCGCGGAGGCTCAACGGGTTGCGGCCATGATTGACCGCTTTATTTCCCAGAAAATGCAGCGAGCGGGCATTTCTTTTGCGTCTGTCGCAGATCGGGCCACCCTGGCTCGGCGGGCAGCGTTGACACTGACGGGACTACCCCCGCGTCCCCAACTGCTACGGGACTTTATGGAGAGCAAGTCTTCCGAGGCCTTTCAGGACTTGATCCAACAGCTGTTGGATTCTCCCGGTTTTGGTGAGCATCAAGCCCGCTACTGGTTGGACGCAGTCCGCTATGGTGACACGCACGGTTTGCATCTGGACAACCGGCGTGGCATATACCCCTACCGCGATTGGGTTGTTCGCGCGTTCAATCAAAACCTGCCCTTGGACCAATTCTTGATCTGGCAAATCGCGGGCGATCTCCTGCCACAGCCAACTCTGGAACAACAGGTTGCATCTGGATTCATTCGCCTTAACCCAACCACCTCGGAAGGCGGAGCAATCGCCGAGGAGTTCCAGGCCAAAAACAGCTTTGATCGCACGGAAACTTTTGGGACGGTTCTGCTCGGAATGACGCTGACCTGCGCGCGTTGCCACACACACAAGTACGATCCGATCACCCAGCAAGAGTACTATCAGCTATTCGCCTTTTTCAACAACACCGAGGAGCCCGCGCTAGACGGAAATAAGTATGCCTTCGGGCCCACCGTTTTGGCTCCCCAGGACCAGGAGGGATGGGAGCGATGGGAACGGCTGACTTCCAAACAGCAGAACCTGCTCTCAGCGATTGGGCAATTGGCTGACAAGGGCGACGTTGTTCTTCCGGCCGACTGGGACATGCTTTCGCCGCGTGAGCAGCTCGCTGCGATCGCAAGCTACCAAGTCGAATTGTCGAATGACAAATTCCGTCGCAAGTCGGGCGATCTGCTTCCCCACTTGCAGTCACTGGAAGAGTCTTTCGTCACCACACTGGTTGCCAAAGAGCTGTCCGAGCCAAGAGAAACGCGGCTCCTGTCACGCGGCGAATACGACAAGCCGGTTGGAGAGCCGTTGCGGCCAGATATTCCAGCAATTCTGGGAAGCTTCTCCGACGAGCTACCCAGAAACCGACTGGGATTAGCAACCTGGCTGGTTTCACCCGACAATCCATTAACGGCTCGCGTCTTGGTGAATCGCCTGTGGCAACAGGTCTTCGGTTATGGATTGACCCGCACCCCCGAGGATTTTGGTCTCCAAGGGCAGCAACCGACGCACCCAGAACTTCTGGACTGGTTGGCGGTGGAATTGCAGGATAGCGGCTGGGACTTGCAACATATGCTTAGATCCATGTTACTCAGCCAGACTTTCCAACAGTCGTCTTCCTGGCGCCAAGATGTGGACGACCCCGACAATCGATTATTTGCTCGCGGCCCAAGTTATCGCTTGGATGCCGAAGTCATTCGGGACACCGCCCTGTGGGCCAGCAGTTTACTAGATCCGCATATGGGCGGCGAAGGCATCAAGCCCTACCAGCCCGCCGGGATGTGGCAGGCGCTGGCACACCCCGCCAGCAACACGAAACTTTACGTTCAGGACGAAGGACAGAGACTTTACCGCAAGAGCCTCTACATTTATTGGAAGCGCACCAGCCCGCATCCCATGATGACGCTGTTTGACGCTCCCGATCGGGAATACAGCTGCGTGCGCCGCTCGCGAACCAGCACGTCGTTGCAGTCCTTGGCATTGTTCAACGAGACACAACGGATTGAAATGGCACGCAAGTTCGCCGAATCGCTAATTGCCGAACATCAACAAGATGCCCAAAGGATGTCGGGGATGTTCCAGTTGCTGGCGTGCCGAAATCCCACTCAAGACGAACAGCAAGCCTGCCTTCGGCTGTTAGCCAGCGAGCGTGAACGTTTTCGCCAGAATCCTGATGACGCGAGCCGGTGATTAGAGACAGGTGTTGCGCCGCGCGATACTCGTTTGGACACCATTGAACTCGCCGCCTGGACCCAAGTTACAGCAACGGTGTTGGCCAGCGATTTAGCCATCATGCTCTACTAAGGAGAGAGGCAGATGAAATCTTACCCGTAGCCACGCTCGCCAGAGCGTGGTCGACGTCGGACTACGATTGGTCGTCCACCGTCTGGCGACGGTAGCTACGATTGGTCGTCCACCGTCTGGCGACGGTAGCTACGATTGGTCGTCCACCGTCTGGCGACGGTAGGTACGATTGGTCGTCCACCGTCTGGTGACGGTAGCTACGATTGGTCGTCCACCGTCTGGCGACGGTGGCTACGGGTAAATTTT
>JANSWS010000277.1 GCA_024743355.1 bacterium | reverse complement strand
GTATTCTTCAGATAGCTGCTCTCGGCCTGCTTCTAGTCCCAATCTCAAGCCAGCTTGGAAAGCTCTCAGATGCAATCCTCATCGAACGTGCGTTTCGAGATCAACGTTCAATGTCCCAAAATCTCCATGCGACCATGCTCACCTACTTGGACAAGGAAGCACTTTCCGCAAAGGGAAGAGAAGGCGAATCGCGCGTTGGGAGAGGATGGGATGAGACTTACGTTGACAACCCATTCTTAGCGAGGTTGACCTCGATAAAATTCGATGATAACTACTTCAAAGTTGTCCCGTCGCTCTCGAAAGAAGACATAGAATTTGTTCGAAGTTCAGCATACGACAAAATTCTCTGCCAGATTCCGGGCCCGTTTCTTAAGTTGTTTGGCGTCTCGGTAGACAAAACATACACAAACTCCCACTCTTTGGGAGATGTCATTTACATGCTAGGAGCGAAAGACGGATTTCTAGGTGGGTTCAAAGTTGGATCGGCGACCGTGCAGTCCTACTTGATCCTTGGACCTTTCTACCTGGTTGCTATTACAATAATCAACCTGGCCATATTTGTTTTGGTGCAGTCAATTGCGCAGCCAACGCCTCGTTCCAGCTTCTCATCATCGACGCTTGGTTTGCTCTACTTCTTTCCACTATTCGCGTCCATGAATACTGAAGGCTTCCACACTTACGTAGGTGTTTTGTTTCGCGGCATCTGGCAAACAATGCTGATCTTTGCGCTTCTTCATATGCTGATCAGATCATTGAAATCCACGTTGAACGTCGATTCTAGAAAGCAAACCAATAGGATGCGGAGACGCAAGCTCTCGAGTTCTGGCTAAGATCGTGACGTTGTCTTGGAGGATGATTAAATCTGCGGTTCTTACTGAGCGACTGCCGACAAGCGAGTTAAGAGGCTAGTGGCATGAGATCTGTTCTTGTATTCGAGACTCACCCAATTCAGTATCGCACACCTGTATACCAAGAGCTGAATAGAATTCTCCCAGGTGCATTCGAAGTCGTCTTCGCAAGCGACTTCTCGGTGAGCGGCTATCGCGATCGAGATTTTGGGATTGTTTTTTCTTGGGACAGCGAATTGCTGCAGGGATACCCATATCGGATCTTGGATAACGCCAATGAGGATGGGATCGCAACGTGGTCGGGAATCTCCGGCAAAGGAATCAAGCCCCTGCTGAAGGGACTAAAGCCGAAAGCTGTCGTCATGAGTTCCTTTGGATACCAGTTTTCCGCGGCGGTGTATTGGAATGCTCGAAGAAATCGCGTCCCCATTTGGGTTCGAATGGAAACGCAAGATGATGCGGTTGAAAGAAGTATGCTCAAATCTCGCCTAAGATCGTTTTTATATAGATCCCTGTACCGCAACATCGAACTTTTCTTTTGCATCGGAAGGGCGAACAGAAATCACTATTTGCAACACGGCGTACCAGAGTACAAGTTGCGTACCGCGCATTATTGCACACTGGATCATTTTGATTCTGTGAGCAAAGACGAGATGACGACTCGTCGGATGGAGAAGCGACGAGAACTTGGAATTGGCCAGAACGCTTTTGTGGTTGGTTTCTTTGGGAAACTGATAACCAAAAAGCACCCGCAGATACTACTCGACGCTTATCTGCAGTTATCTGAAACGCTACGATCACGAATTCATTTGCTGTTCGTCGGATCGGGTGAACTAGAGTCATCGCTCAAAGAAAGATGCAACGAGGAGCAGATTCCAGCTACATTCGCAGGTTTTGTCAACCAATCGGAGTTGGCAGACTACTATCTGGCAACCGATACAATCGTGTTACCTTCGCGACGGATGGGGGAAACGTGGGGATTAGTTGTGAACGAGGCGCTGCAGTGCGGTTGTAGCGTAGTCACTTCGGATGCAGTTGGTTGTCGATACGACTTCAAAGATCTTGAGAGATTCCGTGTTTTCCCGGTTGAGGATAGTTCGGCATTGAGCCTACATTTCGTTGAACTGATGCAACTTCCACGCGATTTCTTTTGGGCTAGACCCAGGATGAGCCAGTACAGCATCAAAGCCGCAGCAGGGGCGATCGCCGCTGAAATCGAAAGTCTGTAGGAGTCGGCTAGATCATGACACTTTAGCAACTGCCGGTTTGACATTTAAACGTCAACGCCGCCAGTGCAGGGAACAGCAAGTCACAATTCGAAGGTCATTTCCCATGAAAAATAAGACTGCCATAATTACGGGTATCACAGGCCAGGACGGCTGCTATTTGGCGAAGCTATTGCTGGAAAAACAGTATCGGGTAATTGGAACGCTCGACCCGAATCGACAATCTTCCTTGCACGGTCTCAAACTGGTTGATGCACTCTCGAATGTCGACTTACGCGATTGCAACCTGTTTTCATTCAGCGATGTTCAGCGATTAATACTCGAGAATGAACCTAATGAAATCTACCATCTTGCCGGTCAAAGCAGCGTTTCTGAGTCGTTTAGGCAACCGGTACACACCATGGAGTTAAACACCCGTCCAGTCATCAATTTTCTTGATGCTATCCGAACTATCTCGCGAGAAACCCGGTTCTACCACGCGTCTAGCAGCGAGATGTTCGGCAAGGCAGATACTCTACCCGTAACCGAACAAACTCACTTTCGTCCGGTTAGCCCCTATGCAGTGTCCAAGGTCGCGGCGCACAACTGCGTGAGTTGCTACCGAGACTCTTACGGGCTTTTTGCCGTATCTGGTGTACTTTTCAACCACGAATCTCCGCTCCGCAGACCACATTTCTTTACGCAGCGGCTAGTGCGCCAAGCTCGCGAGGTTGCCGCTGGCACTCGTCGTCGGATCAGACTCGGAAACATCGAAGTGAGAAGAGACTTTGGCTACGCACCGGACTATGTCGACGCGATGTGGCGTATGTTGCAGCATGAAGTACCTTATGATTTTCTGATTTGCTCTGGGCAATCTGTACCATTGCGTGAACTTGTCGAACATGTTCTCAGCCGTTTCGGACTCCCTATTGAGTGCATTCACATAGATCCGGAGCTCTTTCGTCCCAACGAGATTCCAGACATGTTTGGATCGAATCAATTTGCACGTGAACAGCTTGATTGGAATTACGCCTTGGGACCATGCGAAGTGATGGATATTCTAATTAACGCACGGTGCAATTTCGGTCACGGTGAGGATTCAAACGATCGGATAGCGTCACTTGTCGGCAGCATTTAGATCTGTTCGTACTTGGAGATTTCCTGATCTGGCTATGTCTTCTCGGTCCCCTTCACCAGTCGGTCTGATCAACGTTCGCTATTTTCAACGGCGTCCGCGGCCAGGTGCTAATTTCAGCATGGAGGCGATCTTCAAGGATGTGCGTTGTCGACTACGCGACTTCATCCATGCCGATGTCAAAATATGCAGTAGGTACAACGATGGCTGGATATCGAAGATCTACAACATTGTGGAAGCAGCCTTTCGCCAGTGCTCCACCGTAAATCATATTACCGGTGAGGTGCATTTTCTTGATTTCTTGATGCGCAAGCGCACGGTCGTGCTGACAGTGTTAGACTGCAATTTCATGAAACGAAAGAAGGGGATCAGCAGATTGCTGGTGAAATGGATCTACCTTGACGCACCGATCTCCCGCGCGCGAGCTGTTACAGCAATCTCCAGTAAGACCAAAGAAGACATTGTTTGCTTCACGCGCTGCGATCCCAGCAAGATTACGGTCATTCCGGTTGCAATCGATGAGTGTTTTCAACCGTTTGCAAAGGAATTCAATGCGTTCGAACCAGTGGTCTTGCAAATCGGAACAGCATACAACAAGAACATTCCCCGGTTAGCGGAGGCACTCAACGGCGTCAAATGTAAACTTGTAATCGTGGGGAAGTTGTCTAACGAACAGCATCAAGCATTGAGTCGCAATAGTGTGAATTACGAAAACTTATTCAACCTTAGCAAAAAGGAGATAGTCGATCAGTATCGTCGTTGCGATATCGTGAGCTTCGTGTCTACGTTCGAAGGTTTTGGTATGCCGATCGTTGAGGGAAACGCAACGGAACGGGTTGTCGTAACCTCGAATACGTCATCCATGCCTGAGGTTGCCGGCGAGGCAGCGTGCCTGGTGGATCCGTTTGATGTTTCTTCAATTAGAGAAGGCATTCGGCGAGTGATCGATGATGCTCAGTATCGCGAACGCCTCATCACTGAGGGCAAAAAGAATCGAGAACGATTTAATGGTGAACGTATTGCTAAGCAATACTTGGATATCTACAGGCACCTCGCGACTAACTGAACTGGTTATGCATCGAGTTTTGCGAGTCATTGCTTCCATGGATCCGGTCACCGGAGGGCCTTGCCAGGGGATCCGAAATTCCGTTCCGGCCTTGACTTTGCTGGGCTGGGAGAACGAAGTGGTTTGTTTGGACGCGGCCGAAGCGGAATACGGTGTGGAGGATCCTTTTCCGATTCATCGAAAGGGGCCGGGAAAAGGACCATGGATGTATAACTCTCGTTTGAGTCTCTGGCTGAAACGTCATCTTGTGGATTTCGACTCGGTCATTATCCACGGACTTTGGCTTTATAACAGCTATGCCGTGACTAAAGTTATGGCGGAACTGAGGCGAGCGGGGGCTCAAAAACTCCCCACTGTTTTTGTGATGCCCCACGGCATGCTAGACCCTTGGTTTCAGCGAACCAAAACGCGTCGCATGAAGGCTTATCGCAATTGGGTATTTTGGAAATGGATGGAACATCGCGTCATTGAAGAAGCGGAGGCAGTTCTCTTCACCTGTCAGCGGGAACTGGAACTTGCCCGTGTTCCCTTTCGTCCTTACCGCCCGCGGAAAGAGCACAACGTGGGTTACGGCGTTGCAGCTCCGCCGCCAGAGAAGCAAGAAATGCATCGGGCCTTTCGCACGAGCTGTCCAGGTATTGCTGATAAACCTTACCTGTTGTTCTTGAGCCGGATTCATCCCAAGAAGGGTGTCGATTTGCTTCTGAAAGCCTATGCAGCCATTAGCAAAGAAGATTCAGGCCGACAGCTACCCTCGTTGGTCATCGCGGGTCCGCTTGACTCAGCCTTCGCCCGCGAGATGCAGAATCAAGCGAAAAGACTTGGACTGGTCACGCCAGATGGACGTTCTGAACAGGTCCATTTCCCAGGCTTGCTTTCCGGCGACAACAAATGGGGCGCAATTTACGGCTGCGATGCGTTCATTCTTCCAAGTCATCAAGAAAACTTTGGCATAGCAGTTGTCGAAGCTCTAGCTTGTGGAAGACCGGCACTCATATCGAATCAAGTGAATATTTCCAGCGATCTCGAATCCGACGGAGCTGCGCTGGTATACGCGGACCATGACAGTGGCCTCACGGGAATACTTCGCGACTGGTTTGATTTTTCGCTAGACAAACGCATGTCAATGGGCGAATCTGCGGTCGAGTCCTATCGTAGGCGTTACCTGCCGCGAAGTGCTGCGGTGCGACTTATCGAAGCGATCAGCTGAAAATAACAATTCTACAAGGAGCATTTTTACCCGTGCCTCCTCTACTAGGTGGTGCTGTAGAGAAAATGTGGTTTGAGTTGTCGAAATTCTTCGCTTCGAAGGGCCACAATGTTACCCATGTCTCGCGTTTATATGGTGGCCTACCGAGGGAAGAACGCTTGGATGGTGTCAAACATATACGCGTGCGGGGGGCGGTTGCTCCAAGTAACATTCTCGCCCTAAAGCTGCAAGATTTTCTTTATTCACGGCGTGCTCTAAGCATGGTTCCCTCAGACGCTGAGATCCTGGTAACCAACACATTCTGGGCTCCCGTGCTGTGTAGAACAAAACTGAAAAACCGGTGTTACGTGGATGTTCAACGCATGCCGAAGGGCCAAATGCTTCTCTATCGCAAATCGGCTAGATTGCGAGCAAATTCGACTCCTGTCGAAAAGGCAATACGCGCTGAACTCCCGTCGCGATATCACTCGATAGTAAAACTCATCCCGAATCCGCTTCCGTTTTCCTCGCCTTCGCCATCGGGCTCGAAAATGAAACGGCAAATTCTCTACTGTGGGAGAGTGCATCCAGAAAAAGGCCTAAACCTGTTAGTCAATTCAGTTCAGGAACTGCCCAGCGATGTGACCGTGAAACTCGTTGGCCCTTGGGAGGTTGCACAAGGAGGGGGTGGCCAAGCATACTTGCATCAACTGCGATCTTTGGATCGAAATTCCAGGATTGATTTCATTGGGCCCGTTTTTGACTCGGATCAACTTTCGCGTTACTACAACGAGTCGACCATCTTTATCTATCCTTCGGTCGCTGAGAAGGGAGAAACTTTTGGACTCGCACCGCTTGAAGCAATGGCGTGGAAATGTGTCCCAGTTGTTTCGGACCTCGATTGTTTCAAGGATTTCATCACCCAAAAAGTAAATGGTCTGATCTTCGATCATCGTAAGTCAAACTGTACACAGAACCTGGCTGAATCCTTGAGTACTTTGCTCGTAGATGATGACCTTCGCCGCCGATTGTCGGAGGAAGCGTATCGTGTGAATGAAACTCACTCGCTCGAAGCGATTGGCGAGATGTTCCTGTCAGACTTCCGTTCACTTGTTCATCGCAGATCCCATGAAGATTTTTGAGCAAACTTCGCCCCAAGATAGCCCTTGGGATTTCAAAACGAAGGTCCGCATTCTTCTGTGGGAATACGTTTGGGCGTTGCTTTGCTCGTGGACTCCTAAGCCGTTTAACTTTTGGCGTTTATTCATCCTGAAGTTGTTCGGGTGCAAGATTTCCGGACGTCCTTTTGTACACCAGCGAGCTAGAATTGCCTTGCCATGGAATCTGGTTCTTCATGATCGTGCCTGCTTGGGTGACCGTGCCAATGCCTATTCTCTAGGGGTGATTGAAATTCGCATGAACGCAGTTGTGGCGCAAGAGGCATATCTTTGCACCGGGACACATGCTTTTATGAGGCCACAAATGAATCTCATGACCTCTCCTATAATCGTTGGCGAGGGCGCTTTTGTTGGCGCTAGGGCATTTGTTTTGCCGGGCGTCACTATTGGGGATGGGGCCGTAGTTGGTGCGTGTAGCGTTGTAACAAAGAATGTCTCGCACAACTCCGTCGTTGCAGGGAATCCCGCGACGCTGATCACCGCATGGAAAAGCACTACTCGTGTCCCTATCGGGTCGGGGAACTGACTTTGTCCCCGTCGCGCTCAATAAAAACTCAGTCGGCTGTGGCTTCTTGACTGTCAAATGTATCGCCGCTTGCCGTTTGCCTCGGCTGTCTTGTTAAGTATCTGTTGAATTCATCCTTTCGCGAAAAGTTAATGGCGAATTTATCCATAATTGTTCTTGTGCGAAATGAAGAGCTTCACTTAAGCCGCGCACTAGAATGTGTTGCTGGGATAGCGAGTCAGGTATTCGTCGTCGATTCCTACTCAAGCGATAATACGGTTGCTATCGCAGAGGCCGCTGGCGCGGAAGTCCTCGAAAATCGATTTGTTAATTATGCCGCACAATTCCAGTGGGGTTTGGATAACGCTCCTATTGAGTCCGATTGGATCATGCGTCTCGACGCCGATGAGATCATCGAACCGGACCTCCAGCGGGAGATTTTTGAGCGTTTGCCGTTGCTGCCCGATGACGTGGTAGGTGTTAATCTGAAGCGCAAGCACATCTTCATGGATCGCTGGGTCAAACACGGTGGACGTTATCCACTCGTGCTATTGCGAATCTGGAGACGAGGCCATGGGCGGATCGAACAGCGGTGGATGGATGAGCATATGGTCGTCTGGGGTGGGCGGACCGTCACTTTCGACGGCGGGTTCGCCGACCACAACTTGAAGGATCTCAGTTTCTTCATCCATAAACATGATTGGTATGCTACCCGTGAAGCCGTGGATGTGCTCAACCAGCGACTGAACCTCTTTCCACGCGATGAAGGCGTAACGTCAAATAACAGCTCCTTCCAAGCCTCCGCCAAGCGATTCATCAAAGAAAGGATCTATAACCGCATTCCGTTTACCCTCAGTTCGACGGCCTATTTCCTATACCGCTACATCTTTCAATTGGGCTTCTTAGACGGCCGATCAGGCCTGGTGTACCACTTCCTGCAAGGCTACTGGTACCGCTTCCTGGTCGGGGCCAAAGTCATGGAGCTGGAAAAGGCCATCGAAGGCATCGAGGATAAGCAGGAGATCGTGGCCAAACTGGCGGAGTTGACGGGATTGGAGTTACGATCATTAAGCCAGGATGGGGCGGAAGAGTTGGAACGGGTAAATTCGTAACCGGTGTCGTGTATCGGGTAGCGGGTGGTAAACGCAGAGATGCGAGAGGCGAGAAGGATGGGCGTCGTTTGAGGGGGATCGCAGGTGGTTGCGCCGTCGCTGGTTTGCAGCTGGGAATCCAGGCGTGTTGATGCCGACGCGTCGCGGCTAAGTTCTGGAGCCTATCGCCTTGGTTAGTCAATAATCCATGCAGGTAAGCTATATCGTACCCAAATTTGAGGGATCCAATCTTGCCTATCACGACCAGAATCGGTCCGGCTTCCAACACTACTTTGCGGAACGCTTGTCCCAGGAGAACGGTATACGGGGAAATGTTTTAGATGTCGGTTGCGGCCCGAGCTTACATCCGCGATTGCAACCTCTCAAGAATCTTTGGCAAAGCCTCGACGGGCTGGATCCGAACGAAGAAGAGGTTGAAATGCATCCCGACCTGCGGCAACGTTGGGCTGCGACACTCGAGGAGGCACCCATTCCAAACAATGCCTACGACCTGGCATATAGTTTCAACGTAGCGGAACATGTCAGCAATCCAGCCGAGTTCTTGGCCAAAGTGTTGAGCGTGCTAAAGCCCGGAGGAGTCTATTGGGCGCTGAGCAATCACACCTTGCATCCCTTCGCCCGGATTGTCCGGCTTATCGAATCGTTCCAACTGAAACGTACTTACGCCGCTAACACTTCCGCCAAAGTAAATGATTACCCGGCCTTCTATCGCTGCAATAGCGTTCGGCAAATCCTCAAGAATTGTCCGCCAGCCGGTGTTCGCAAAATCGATTTCCATTTCTATCCCTGCATGCAGTGGGATACGTATTTTCCAAAGTGGTTGAGGCCGATTCCGCATCTATACGATTACACTATCGGTACCCGCTATGCACGCGGAATGATGATCTTCATGGTGAGGATCGAAAAGGAATGAAGCATCGATTGGACACCGGGCATCAAAGGGAAAATGGAGTTTGTCAAGGAGAACGACGATTTTTCGGACCAGTGTTAATCGAACATCAATGTCCATTTGCCAAAGCAGTCGAATCAATACCCAACTCTGCCATCCGCGCTCGCTCTGGGCGGTGGTGAGGCTCGTGACGTGTTAAAGATCGCGAGTGACGCGTTAAAGATGAGGACACGTCCTCATCTGATTTTCCAGAACGCTATGCCAGGGACGAGTCTGGGTTGGGCCTGCAAAGAACTCGGCGATTCTCTCGCTCCGATGATTGACCTTGTGTATCTAATTGCAGCATGGCCAGTTGTCCTGGGAATGACGAATGCAGCCTGATCAAAGCTCTGACTTGCGGCTTCGTGAGCTCCGCTCTCGCACTTTTGAGGCCGCAATTCACCCCCCCCCCCATCGAGCTTTTTGACGGTCTGCATTTTGTCTTCCCAGGGCAACATTTTATTGGGTTCATGGTTGGACAGCGCAACTTTCGATTAGACGTAAGGGCGTCAACCCCGGTTTTCGGAGGGGCCTAGGCACCACTCGCCGGAAATCGTGTTACCACGGCGAACCAGGGATTTGCCAGGAGCTTTATCGAAAGTAACGCTGTCCAATTAGTGTGAATCGAAAATCGCAAGAGGAATTTGCGATTCGACCGATGGGCGTGGTGCGATCAATTTTCGATAGCTGCCTTTCGCTTCCGCGAAAATACCGCTTTCTGTGGCTTTCATGGCGACAGTTATTCGCCTAACAGGGCTTAGCGAGGTCCAGCCAGTGTCAACGGGTCGGCGCTCACGTAGGCAGAGTGATGAGTCGTGAAATGCTCGCTCTGCCCAACGTCGTTGAGGCAGGATCTTGAGCCAGGTTCTTGAGGCAGCGTTCCGAGAAGTTTGGCAGTTGCAATGAGTTACGCGCATGACCTTCCGCTCATTGACTCCCTTTTTCCCAGGCTGATTCGAAAGCGTTCAGTGGGCAGCCTTGCAAGCCGAGCTCATCCTCGGATTCATTGATGGCAAGTTCTTTGGGATGTTCTGACATGAGGCAAAAGTCTTGGATCAACAAGAAAATCTATGTCGCGGGGCACAGCGGCATGGTGGGATCCGCTCTGGTGCGAAAGTTGCGTGCCCTGGGCGCGAGGCGGGTAGTCTTTCGAAGTTCCGAGCTCCTGGATTTGAGATATCAGCTGGCAACGCACGGTTTCTTTCGCGCGGAGAAGCCCGAGATCGTGCTGTTTGCCGCCGCTCGTGTGGGTGGCATTCATGCAAATGATACAAATCCAGCCCAATTCATGTACGACAACCTCGCCATGGCGACGAACGCGATCCATTCCGCTTACTCATTCGGTACGGAGCGATTCATCTTTCTCGGAAGCACCTGCATTTATCCTCGGCTGGCCCCGCAACCGCTTGCGGAAGAGTCACTGCTGACAGGCCCTCTGGAGTCGACCAACGAGGCCTATGCTTTGGCCAAAATCGCCGGTGTAAAACTGTGCGAATTCTATCGAAGACAATACGGAGTTTTGTTCCACTCCGCTATGCCTACGAATCTTTATGGTCCCGGCGATAACTATCACCCCGAAAACTCCCACGTGCTACCGGCGTTGATCCGCCGCATTCATGAAGCCAAGGTCGAGGGCTCCGATAGTGTTGCTATTT
>JANSWS010000082.1 GCA_024743355.1 bacterium | reverse complement strand
TCGGAATCCCGAAATCCAACTCGGGTGAACGAATGGCCGTTTGACTTTCGCGCTTATCTGTCGCTCCGCCTGAGACGGGCTTGCGAGGACTGCTTTCATCGGGTGCTTGGAAGTCGAAGGCCAAGCCGTTCCCAACTGGTGGGTCCGGGGCTTGCCGATTTTCTGGGACGGTATCATCCGCAGTGTTGGACGGCAGCGAAGCTTGGGCCGTGGCGGCTTCCTGCGCTTTTGCCAGATGCCAGGCCGAAGATACGATCACGGCCAGAGTATTAATGGCGATCAAGCTGACAAAGGCCAACAGCCATCGTGGTCGGTTCATCATGGTGCATCCTGTTCGTCGGGAATTAAGCTGGTGTCCAATCCCAAAGCCGCCCTGACCGCTGGCTCCAGGTTATCGCCGCGGACGTGGATTTGAGAAATGGCTCCGCTGCGATTGACGAGAACAACAAAGGGGATCATCTGCAGTCCGTTTCGCATCGCGAACTCAGAGCCAAAGCCAGTAGCGTCCTGGAAATGGTAGTTGGTCCACGGGTAAGCTTGCTTGGAAATGAAATTCTCCGCGGCTTGTAGCGACTCATCCATGTTGACTCCGATGACGTCGAAACCCTGACTGGAGTACTGGTCGTGGACCTTGCGGATATTAGGGATCTCACGCAGGCAAGGCACACACCAAGTAGCCCAAAAGTCAACCAAGATCACTTTGCCTTGATAGCGTTCCCAGTTGATAGGCTTGCCTTGGAAATCGACCAAGGATTCGAGTTCCAAGGGCTTTCCGATCAAAGCCAAACGCGCCTGATGCTCGGTGAGAAAGCGGGCAGTGGCCAGGCTGGAAGAAGTGGTTTCAAAGGCGGCCATCTCATTTTGAATCCACTCGGACAATTGCTGGCTCAAACTGACGAACCCGGCGTACTCGATGTTGGCTACCGAGCCTGCCATCTGTTCCAAGGTTTGTGCCCGAGGAAATGCATCGAACAATCCTCGGGCGGCCGATAGCAGGTCTTCCGGGTTGAAATTGGGGCTGGCGATGGCGCGTGAAGCCTGATTGAAATTGTCGAGAGCTTGACTGCCACGAGTTAGGTAAGACCATGCCTGCGTGCGTAGCTGAGCATCCTCTGAGTCCAGGTATTCGCGTATGAGAATCTCTTGGATGCGTTCTGCATCCTGTTCAAAGCCCATTTGATTGAGCACATAGATGGCCTGTTGGACCATCATGAACTCAGGCGAATCCCGGTCCTCGGGACGGGTAAATAACCCTTCGACCTGTTTCACCAGAGACTCCGTGTCGGTGCTCAACCCGTTTTGCAGCGACTGCAACTCGAAGCCCAACAGTACCACGCGGCATTCATGCGCTAATTCCGGATCGGCTGAGTCGGCCATTCCGCGAGCGAGTACCTCGAGCTTCTTGGCGGATTCGACATCTCCCAGACCGCTCATATGTGAGAGCGCGATCAAACTGGCCAGCACACCGGCTTTCCGCTGTTCACTCGAGGCAGCGGCCAGATTCGATAGTTGCTGACCGGCTTCGAGTTTCATCCTGCCCAACCGCATACCAAATTCAATGAAGGCATCCTTTTCGAGAATGTTGTTGGTACCGGCAATTCTCAGATCCTGCATGGCGGCATCGATCATTCGCAGGTGCTCCAGCAATTCCTCGGGGACTTCCGACACGACGGGACGTAGTGTGGCGAAAGGGCGATTCAGCAAATCGGTTCGATTTCGCACCTGCGCTTCGCCTGGGCTGTCCAGCGAGGGAGATGAGATGCCTGGCGGTGAGGTCAGCATGGCCGACGATGCACTGGGTGGTGTCACAGGTTTTTGAGCAAGGTTGTCTTGCGGCTGAACTTCGGCTGGCTGGCCATTCGATTCCGCTAAAGCTGCATTGGGTAGACTAGCTTCCGTTGCCACGGAAGTTGGCGGATCCGGCGGCGAATCCGCAGCTGGCTGGGAATTGGCACCGCTTGCAACTGGTTTTACGCTATCGCAACCGGCGCACAGGCAAAGTCCAAACAGGACGAAGAGACCGAGCAATAGGCAATGTGAGGTGAATTTCATCCGATGAGCCTCCTGAATGGTCTGCCAGCTTGGGTCTCAAGCCGGCAACCAGCGCGTGTCAAAACGGGGGTGGCAAACTCCATGAACATGAGCCAGTCGATTGCCTAGGATTCCGAAGGTGGCTTCGAGTCCTTGGTCGATTCCGCTTGAGTTTGGCGGTTCGAATCCGGGCTGACCGGAGCAGGTGCCGGAGCAGGTGCCGGTGTAGGCGCCTCGAACAACATCTGCATCAGTCGGTCCAACTCGTTCGATCTGGCTTCCAAGGAAACCACCGTGCCTTCCTTGTTGAGCAACATGACGGTGGGTAGTTGTGATATCCCGAATTGCATTTGCAGAGTCTTCAGGGGATCGGCCTCCGCATCATGGATTACAGGCCAAGCTACTGGTGATTCGGCCAGGAAATCTCGCAGTACTGCCTCATCCGCGTCCACACTGATGCTAATAATCTCCAAGCCCCTGTCATGGTATTTGGTGTAGTACTGACGGTGTTTTTCCAATTCGGTGAGACAAGCTTGGCACTCTTCGTTGGGGGCCAGTTGCACCGCAAAGAAGCTGACAATCAGGAATCTGTCGGCGTAATCATTAATGTCAATGACGTCTCCGTTGAGCGTGGTAGCACTCAGCTCCATTTTTTGGCCCAGCAGGGATAGGCGACGGACGTTGGCCTGCAGATTCAAGCGCAGGGCCTGCATGTCAGCACGCTTATCGTTCTTCAGGAGCTCGTCTAGTAATTGGTACGTTTCCGTGGCGGGAGTTTTGTTCGGCTGCAACTCGAGCATGGCTGCAGCCATCATTCCCGATTGAATATCCGACAGGCTCAGCGTCTTCCGGCTTTTGAGAAACCGGTGCACTTGTTCCATGGTCTTCTGCTGTGCGTCGGGCCCAGCAAAGGTCATCAACAGAACCGAGGACGAAATCATGTCCAGTTCGGCCTGCCGATATTCGGCGGAATTCTGCCGGTCTTGCCAAGCCGCCAAAAGACCTTTGGATGCATCGCGAATGGCCGTCTGCATCTGCTGATACTGGGCGGTGCTGCGCGGTTTGATGGCCTTGGCCTTTACCAGCAATGCTTGCAATTGTGCGGGAGAAGCATCCTCTGGAATTGTCAAATCGATTACGGATGGTTGGCTGTCCGACGCAGGGGCGTTGCCGACCGCCGATGGCGTGGCATTGGCTTCCGGTCCTTGTGCGATCGCTGGCGACTGTCCCCAGCAAAGAACTGCCATCAGAATTAATATTCGTTGCATGTGCACCAACCGGCTTGGGGACCCTGAACATGAATTGTTGTGAGATTCTAATGCCAGCCTGTCGATGCCCCAAGTCCGACCGACGGCCCCGTCAGGTGTGGGCGAGCGGAGAGGGGTGCAAATACCCTCTCCGGCCGCATTAACCCTCCCGCGAGCGAGAGGGCAAGTTCCCAAATCGCAACTTCAAATCGTGCCAGCTAGGCTTGCTCATATTCCAGCAGAAATCCGCGGAATTCACGCCGGTGATGCTCTTCATCGGCGAGCAAGGCAATGCACATGTCTTGGGTGACAAAATCCACGCCGTCGCACAGCTTGATAATCTTGGTGTATTGACTGCAGGCGGCGTTTTCCGCGTCAATGACTCCCTTGATAACCGCGACTACGTCAGTTGAATCGGCCGGAGGTTGCAAAGAAGTCTGCACGGGTTGGAAGGCTTGGCTACCAGGGATGGTGCCGCCGATAGTCTTGATCCGATCGGCGAGCTGCTGGGCATGTCCAATTTCAGCGGTGACATCAGCCGCCAGGCTCTTCTTGATCTCTTCCGCCCGCACTCCGTCCAAGTAGACGCTGTTGGCAATGTAGTTCATGACAGTCTCCAACTCCATGAAGTAGGCGACGGTCAGTTCCTGGACGATTTCTTGTGTCTTGGCGTCGATTGGCATGGAATTCAATTCCTTTTCTTCAAAATTATTGGTCGAAGACAATGTTGAAACCGGCGGTCTGCCGATGACCAATCCGGCTTGAGCTGTTTTAATCTACAAAAGCATTCTATCGGCTTCTGAGAATTATGCAGCTGCTACCGACCGGCATGGGGCTCGCCCGATTTGTTCCGAAGAGGATCGGAGCATGTTGGGTTGAGAACTGCTGGCCAGAAAAGATCTCTCTGTCAAATCCCGCGACCGTTTTGTAGCAATTTGCGCCCAGCATGATTAACACACTATTTTTGCCAGAATTGCGAGAAATGCTCGCCGAAGGAAACGCTGAGGAACTTAGCGAGTTCTGCACGGCATTGCATCCGGCCCGCACTGCGGAGTTCATGGAAGGGCTGGAGCGCAGCGAAGCGTGGCGTGTTATCCAGCATGCAGAACAGGGTCTGCGAGCGGAGATCTTCAGTTACTTCGGGCATGATCGCCAGCTGGAGATGCTGGAGCAAGAGGATGAAACGCAAGTTGCACAGCTGCTGAACGCCATACCGGCTGACGATGCGGTCGATCTTCTAAGTGGCATCGGCGAAGAGCGGGTAAAGCGTCTGCTTTCGCTGGTCCCCACCGCGGATCGCCGGGATATCATGCGTTTGCAGTCGTTCGAAGAAGGAACCGCCGGTTCCATCATGACGACGGAGGCAGCTTGCATCGACGAAAAGCTGACTGTCCGCGAAGCACTAGATCAGCTTAGCCGGCAAGCGGAAAAGCTTGAAACAATCTATTACATCTACGTGCTGGATGAAACCAAACATCTGCGTGGTGTTCTAAGTACGCGGATGCTGGTTTCGGCTATTGGAAAGCCGGATACAACCGTTGGCGAGTTGATGGATACGGACATCGTTACGGTGCATCCCGACGACGACCAGCAGCAAGTAGCACAAATCGTTGCCAAGTACGATTTGTTGGCGATACCTGTCGTCGATGAGCAGCGGCACATGCTGGGGATTATCACTCACGACGATGTTATCGACGTCGTCTTGGAGGAAGCCACGGAAGATGTACAGCGGATCGCCGCCGTAGATCCCTTGGAAGACAGCTACATCCGAACGGCCATCCTGACGTTGGCTTGGAAGCGTGGCATGTGGCTCGGTATCTTGTTCGTTGGCGCTTTGCTTACCGCTTTCGCCCTCCGCTACTACGAAGGCGATTTCGAGGCTTATGGTTGGCTGGTGTTGTTTATACCGTTGGTCATCGGCTCTGGAGGAAACTCGGGAGCCCAATCATCGACTCTGATCATTGCCGCCATGGCCACGGGAGACGTCAAGGTCACCGATTGGTTTAAAATTGTCACGCGTGAGTTGGCCACCGGGTGGTTACTAGGGCTGTTCTTAGCCGCTCTTTCCTTCGTGCCAGCGGTCCTGTTGGCTCCGGATCAATGGGCAGCCTTGGTGGTGCCGGCAACGATTCTGCTGGTGGTCCTATGTGGAACTTTCTCCGGATCGGCTCTGCCCTTAGTCTTCTCGCGCCTGGGTTGGGATCCAGCCCTGATGAGCAACCCCTTCGTTGCAGGGATCAATGACATCTTGGGGATCGTAATCTACGTCGCGATCGCTCGGCTGATCCTGGGCTGAGATCGTGTGCTCATGCGGGGATGTCCGTACGGCACTGTCGGGTGCTGGCAGCATGCCCGGATTATTCACCGGTGTTCGAGGTTGAGAGCTTAAGAGTCTTATGGCGCCCTAACTTCGGTCGCAGGCGTTACTACAGTTGCAATTGCAAACTGCGTGTAGCCCACTACCTTCGAAAGTCCGGGGCCGCAGCCCGCGTGCGACCCTGTTGGCGGCCTACGTGAATCCTCCGGGCTATTGCTGGATTCAGGCGATGTACAGATTCAAAATCTGGCCCTGAACCTTCAAAGCACGCACTAGAGTCCAGATGTGCTGGGGCTGAAATTCGCAGGGACCCGTGGTGGCCAGCGACTCAATCTCGCTGGTCATAGCCGCATGCTGGTCGGTGGCTGCGGCTAGCCGATGCGAAATGTCGGAGACTTGCTTGCCAATCCAGTCTGCATCTTTGGCTTGTTCAATGGTCGGGCAGAGTCCGGATAGCAAGAGTGCGAGCCGCAAGTGTTCACTGGGAGCATCCTGCGGTCGCAGCCGGGCGACCGCGGTGGCCAGTTCGGCAGCGCTGGGCACAGTCATTGTTTCTGCTTGCATGGGTTGCATGGGATTTCGTACTGAAGGATCGCCGGGGGAACCGCAAGCGTTCGTTCCGGCCCCCTAAGCATCTCCATCGACTCTCGCGGAAGCACGTACCAGACTTTGTCCGAACACCGCGTTGTGGACAGCTGTCCGAGCTGTCGACTCGCATAAAACGTACGGTTCGAAGCAGCTTGCCACTCTGTTCGGGGACACAGCCTGGATCGGGAAAATCATCGAAGGCTACGACAAGCCTGTCGTGCAGGGGGCGAACCAGGCGGCGAAGCCCGCGATGCCTCGCTTGAGAAGTGCCAAATTTGACGAAGATGACGGCTGTATGGGAATCGCCACGATGGCAAGGCCAGCGGGGCCCTCGACGGTGTCGTCGCTAGCCGTCCATGGCCGCGCTGGCTAAGAAGGACTCTGGCTCAGCAGGACAGTGGCTCATGAGAACGCTGGTGAAAGGCTCCGCCGCCCGCCAGCTTATGGGGCTGGTGACCACAACCGGGCATTGGTCACGCCAGCGGAAGACCGTAGTTGCCGAGTGTTTGTCGCAGCCTCGCTTCCAATTCCGGTTCGAGTGGGGTCATCGGCAAGCGGAGTTCGCCAGCGTCACGACCCAGTAAACGCATGGCGATCTTGACTGGAATCGGGTTGGTGCTGAGTCCCAGCATGTCGCGGCACAGTGGAAAAAGCTTGTGATGCCAATGCATGGCGGCTTTCCAATCGTTCGCCAAGGCGGCTTGCACCATGGCAACTACATCGTGCGGGACAATATTCCCAGCTACGGAAATGACTCCTTCGGCGCCCACGCTCATCATTGGCAGAGTCAGACTGTCGTCGCCGCTCAATACGGTTAGGTTTGTTGTGTTGAGAATTTGTGAGCATTGATCCAGCGAACCCGTGGCCTCTTTGACCATGGTGATGTTTTCGATTTCAGCAAGTCTTGCAATGGTTTCCGGTTCGATGTTCTTGCCAGTTCGGCCAGGGATGTTGTAGACGCAGATTGGCAAAGCGACATCTTCCGCAATGGCCTTGAAGTGTTGGTAGAAACCCTCTTGTGTCGGCTTGTTGTAATAGGGAGCAACCTGCAGCGACGCGTCCGCGCCTTCTTTGGCCGCCCAGCGCGTCAAACGCAGGGCTTCCGCGGTGGAATTGCTTCCGGTTCCGGCCATTACTTTGACACGACCAGCCGCAATTTGCACGACTTCGCTGATGACACGTTCGTGTTCTTCGTGGGAGAGTGTCGGCGATTCGCCAGTGGTGCCCACGGGTACAATACAGCTGGTCCCGGCCGCAATCTGAAACTCGACCTGCTCTCGCAATCGGGCAACGTCCAAGACGTTGTCTTTCAACGGGGTGATGATCGCAACTGAGAGACCTGCGTAGTCGGATCCCTTGCGTCCTGTCATGATGATTCTCGCGCAATCGAGTTGGGGCGAATTGGTAAGGCGGCCGACTGGGGGCTACCCATCCGTCAGATATGTCCTAGCGGCTGGCGGCATCGATCAAGCGTTTCATTTCGCTGACAGCCTCTTTGAGACCGACAAAAATGGCTCGCGCCATGATGCTGTGGCCAATGTTCAATTCCTGCATCTGCTCAATGGCTGCTACACCGCGGACGTTATGGTAATTCAAACCGTGACCTGCGTGCAGGCGTAGTCCCAGCTCATTGCAGTAACTTCCAGCTTGAACCAAGCGTTCGAGTTCGCTGCTTTGAGCCTGGCCGCTGGCAAGCGCGTATGCACCCGTATGTAATTCCACGGCTGCCACGCCAAGTTTGGCGGAGGCTTCGAGCTGAGCAAAGTCCGGATCAATAAAGAGGCTGACGGGGATGTCCGCCGCGTGCAGCTGCTCTACGGCTGTCGCGACTCTGGCGAATTCTCCAACGACGTTCAGACCGCCCTCGGTGGTCACCTCCTCGCGTCGTTCCGGTACTAGCGTCGCCTGATCCGGGCGAATCTGACAGGCGATATCGATGATCTCCGCTTCCGTCGAGAGTTCCAGGTTGAGGCCGTGGGGTACTGTCTCTCGCAAAATGCGAACATCACGATCCTGAATGTGACGCCGGTCCTCGCGCAGATGCACGGTGATTACCTCGGCGCCACCCAGTACAGCCAAAGCGGCGGCGGCGACCGGATCCGGCTCGTAGGTTTGCCGGGCTTGTCTGAGTGTCGCGACGTGATCGACGTTTACGCCTAGATAAGCCATGTGCAAAACCCTTGGTCCGATAACTCTCTGAAGCCGCCCGATGTCTAATTGAACCAGCGTGTATTTGAACCGATGTCTGTTTGAACCAGCGTGTATTTGAACCCGTGTGAGTTCGAACCACTGGGCCCTGGCCCCACGCGTGTGTCCTCAACGTTGAGCAGCATTCTTGAAGAGACGAAAACTATTACGAAAGGTTCGTTATTCGTCGAGGGGGTAGTGCTGCTGGTACGCAAGATCTCTACCCGTAGGAAGCTTGCAGAGCACTCACAGCCTGGGCGACCCGCGGCTTGCCGGCAGGCAGCATCCGAAGAAACGCTGGGTTGAGCTAGTGCTTAGTTTCAATTGGAAATGTAGGGTCGGCTGTAGTGGACGAGGCGACGAGTCCTAGCCATTTGCAAGGATCTTGGACGCGTCAAATGGTCCACTACCCTAAAATTGAACTGCAACGAGGCACTAGGGGCCTTCGATGATTTCAATCTCGTACAGCTTCGGCCAGTTCTTGCCGGTAATGAAAATTCGGCCGGTGGTAGCGTCGTAGGCAATGCCATTCAACACATGCTCCCGATCGGGTCGGGTGTGCGCCGGATAGACCTGGCTGCAATCGATCCAAGCAACCACATCGCCACTGGCCGGATCAATCTTGGCAATACGATCTTCGTACCAGATGTTGGCCCACAAGTGACCATCGACGAACTCCAGTTCGTTGAGGTTGTCGATGTTCCTGCGGCCATCGCGGACACGGATCTTTCTCACAAGCTTGAAGTTGGATGGGTCCAGTACTCGAATGCGATTGCTGCCATCACTCATGTAGAGATGGCGGTCATCATTCGCCAGGCCCCATCCCTGGTCGGGATAGTTGTAGACTCCCAACGGCTTCAGGGTGTTCTTGTCGTAGACGATGCAAACTCGCTCTTTCCAAGTGAGCTGAAAGATGCGATCGCCGAAGACAGTGATGCCTTCGCCAAAGTAGTTCGGGTGCAGATTTTGTTTGGAGGCGATCTTACCCGTGGTTAGATCCACCGTTCGCAGCTCGGAACGCCCGTATTGCCCGGTACCTTCGTAGACGGTGTCCCCATCCACTGCCAAGCCCTGGATGAATGCCTGGGAGTCATGTGGAAATTGGTTGACGACGCGGACCTGCAGAACAGGGGCTGACGGACGCGTCGTTTGATTTCCTGTCAGCGTCGAGGCGCACGCGGCTACCATTGCTAGACCTGCTAGTAAGGAAACAAACGCATATCTTTTGAAAAAATTTGCTGCCATTTGTGGGTCAGTATGGCTATCGAGAGGATTCTGGGCTCCATCGTGGCACTCTTTGCCCGACGCGTCCAGACTAGTTGCCACATTAGATGGTAGATGGCCGGAGGCAATCGGCATAAGTGGCAGGCTGCTCAGTCGTGCTAGGGTGGCCGCAAAGCGGTCCCGGGAGCGAGCTTATCGGCTGTTGTCACGCCGAATTTTCCCCAGGACTTCGTTGAAATACAGCAACTCTTGGGAAATGCCCGTAGCCAGATCACTCACAGCCAACGCAGGGGGGAGTACCGTCCAAGCGTAAGTCTCTACCTCGTAATGACCCGTAAACCAGGGAAAACCGTCCAGGCTGATGCTTGCGTTTTTCTCCAAGAATGCAGTCGCCGTCTGGATGTCCGCTCGAGTGGTCAGCAAATCCCCAATGGCTTCCACAAAAATCGGTACGTGAAAATGGACCCGCCAAGGATCTTGGGTCGTGGAGCTATCGGGCCCCCAATCCGCCAGTGCCGCGGTTAAGTCGTCTGCAAAAGCTAGCAGTTGGCCGTCACTACCGCTGCGAGTGGTCTGGTGCAGAAATTTGGGCTCATTAAACGCAGCCAGTTGTTCCCTCAGTTCGCCGGCTCCCTTGGGATTCTGCTGATAACGATCCCAAGGCACATGGACGGCCGACGATACTTGGGCTTTCCCCACTCGGATGCCGGCCTCCAAGTACTTCTGCAGAGCTTCACATTGGGATTCGAACATGACAGCCGAGTGGCACATGTCATGGCAGATAGTCAGGTGCCTTCGGGCCCAATCACTGGCTGGCGAAGTGAACAGAAACTCCTGAAAGAATCGTAACATGTCGTCCGCCGTGTCCAGGACACAGCCTGGCTCCGGTTCCAGAGCCAACACGATGTGCTTCTGGGTTTCATCGGCGATTCGAGCGAATTCCTCCGCTACCAGCAACAGCTGTCGGGCTGCAGCCTGGAAGTCGGTCGATTCCCAAGGCTGATGGGGCCATCCAAGCGGCAGTGTCGAGATGGAGCCGCAGTGCCCTGCGGGAAGCAGCGCGGCCAAGCTGCGTCCCAGGGATTCTGTATAGTGTCGTCTGCTGGGCTGCCGCCAGTCCGGGGCATAGACCTCATGTTTGACAACCGGCTGGTGAAAGTCGTGCTGAGGGAAGCCGTTCAGCGTGTAAGGCAAGAAATGATGCTCGGCGAGCCAATTCGAAAACTCATCGCTCTGCTGAGTCTCCGACAAGTGCGTTGCCGCGCGTTCGGGCAACCAAAGTCCGAGCGGAAGAACTCCGTCGACCACCGTTTTCTGGCGGACAACCGAAGCGTATTCCAGCAGGTTGGTCTTTGCCTGTGAGAGGGTGGTACCTGCATGAACATTAGTGCAGTAACCGAACGGAAGTTGTGTCATGCTAAATTAGTCGCGAGAAATGAATCGTAGGTCTCACCTCGTTCTGCGAGAGGTGCCGATTCACCGATGCTGTGGGAAATTGGTGCGAGAATCCAGGAGGGAAGTCCGCCAATGATAACGAAAATCAAACGTTTGTATCACTGTAACATTGAACATTAACCAGGGACCAACTCTAATAAATGCGGGGCTGGCTCACAGGAGTCAGCTTCTGTCATTCACTATCTCTCCTCGCCGGTTCCCTATCCTCTCCATATCGGCGAATCATCGGCTAGCTCAGCTCAGGTACCCACATGCGATTTCGCGAACGCTTCCTGTTTCGATGTACAACTTCATTTTTCCTCGTTGTCGGCTTGATAGGCGGGTTCAGTCGTTTGGCACTGGGGCAGCCCATTGAGAATTTGAAATACGGCCAGCGAGACAAGTTTCGCCAACTGGAAGAAATTCTCCCTACCCCAAATGGCTACCGAAACGCGGCGGGGGAGCCCGGTCCGGCGTATTGGCAGCAGCGGGCCGACTATGTGATCGATATTCACTTGGACGACGCCAAGCAGCATCTGACCGGAAAAGAGGATATCACCTACCACAACCTGTCTCCGCACACG
This sequence comes from bacterium, assembly GCA_024743355.1. Classification (GTDB taxonomy): domain Bacteria; phylum Planctomycetota; class Planctomycetia; order Pirellulales; family Pirellulaceae; genus Aureliella. The sequence continues at coordinate 10,893 of JANSWS010000082.1, read as the reverse complement.
TTGAGATACTTGTGGCTACAAATCGACGCCAATATTTTCAGTCCGGATTCGGACGCAAATATTCTGCGAAGTTTTGCGCCACAGGACCGCATTTCCACAGGAATGATGAAGCGGATGCAGGCTCGCAAGGCTTTCGATGGTGGAGCCAAAATCACAAAGGTCGCCGACCATGCGGGAAATGATCTGGAGCATACGATCGTCAAGACCATGATGCGGGTTGATCTGCCGGAACCCTTGGCCCCAGGAGCAGATTTCAAGTTCACCGTGGAATGGAATTACCAGATCAACGACTCGGCGATTGCCGGTGGACGAACCGGATGTGAGCATTTCGAGGAGGACGATAACTACATCTACGAGGTGGCGCAGTGGTTCCCCAGGATGGTTGCCTTCACGGATGCCACGGGTTGGCAGCATAAGCAGTTTTTGGGCAGCGGCGAGTTTACGCTGGAGTTGGGAGACTACCTGGTGCGAATCACCGTCCCCGATGACCACATCGTGGCCGCGACCGGGGTTCTGCAAAATGCGGGAGAGGTTTTGTCTGAAGCACAGCAAAAACGTTGGGAGCGGGCCAAGACGGCAAGTCGCCCAGTGTTTGTGGTGACTCCCGAAGAAGCGTTGGAAAATCAAAAGGAGAAGTCAGAGGGCGAAAAAACTTGGGTATTCTTCGCTGAAAATGTGCGAGACTTCGCCTGGGCTAGCAGTCGAAAGTTCATCTGGGATGCCCAAGGGCACCAGGTCGAAGGCAATCCCGTAATGGCCATGTCCTTCTATCCTAACGAGGGAGAACCACTGTGGAGCAAATACTCAACGCATGCCATTATCCACACGCTGAATGTTTACAGTCGCTATACATTTGCGTACCCCTACCCCACCGCCATCAGCGTTAATGGACCTGTGGGCGGAATGGAATACCCCATGATTTGCTTCAATGGTCCACGGCCTGAGAAGGATGGTACGTATTCCAAACGCACGAAATATGGACTTATTTCCGTCATCATTCACGAAGTGGGACACAACTACTTCCCCATGATTGTCAACAGTGATGAGCGGCAGTGGACTTGGATGGACGAAGGCATCAATACCTTCTTGCAATATTTGTCCGAGCAGGAATGGGAGGAGAATTATCCGTCGTCGCGAGGTGAACCCGCGGCCATTGTGGGGTACATGCTAAGTTCGCAACAAGTCCCGATCATGACGAACAGCGAGTCCGTCCTGCAATTAGGAAACAATGCCTACGCCAAGCCCGCAACGGCCCTCAATGTTCTGCGAGAAACCGTTCTCGGCCGCGAACTGTTCGATTTTGCCTTCAAGGAATATGCTCGACGCTGGAAATTTAAACGGCCTATGCCGGCAGACTTTTTCCGCACGATGGAAGATGCTTCCGGTGTCGATTTGGATTGGTTCTGGCGAGGCTGGTTCTACTCTACCGAGCATTGCGATTTGGCGATCGAGGATGTGAATTGGGCGATGCCCAGCGATGGCGATCCCGACAAAGAGGCCGATCGGAAACGGGCAGAGCGAGACGCTCAAACCCCGACACTCTCCGAAACACGCAACAAGCCGCTGCCCAAACGGGTGGACCAGTTTCCTGAACTCAAGGATTTCTACAACTCTTACGACGAATTGGATGTCACGCCGGAACAGCGCGAGGCATTCGAGAAGGCGATCGAAAAGTTGAGCGACGAGGACAAGAAACTGATTGCTAGTCAGGAAAACTTTTACACGATTAGCATCAAAAACATCGGTGGCTTGGTCATGCCGGTCATCTTGCGACTGGAATTCGAAGATGACAGCGAGCAGATTGTGCGATTGCCCGCGGAGGCCTTTGCTCGTAACTCGGAATCTACGCGGACGACGGTCCTGTCGGATAAGAAACTGCGCAGTGTTGAGTTGGATCCGTACCGAGAAACGGCCGATACCAACCGCGACAATAATTACTTTCCGCCGCGTTTGGAGCCTAGCCGGTTCGAGATTTACCAGAGCGAAGGGCGGGAGCGTTCTCGCGGCGAGAATCCGATGAAAGCCGCCAAGAAACGCGAGGAAGAGGCTAGCAAGAAAAAGGAAGAGGCGGAAAAAGCCGAGCAGGCGCCCAAGGCCAAAGATAAGCCTGCGGAGGAAAAGCCTGCGGAAGCTGCCGGAGTCTAGCAAAGCTCCCATAAATGGAGTGGAAATTTTCCAGTTGGTCGATTGTTGCAGTTTGATTTTAGGGTAGTGAACGAGGCGACGAATCCAAGAGCCTTGCAAATCGCCGGGACGCGTCGTCTCGTCCACTACAGCCAACCCTAACTTTCAATTGAAGCAAAGCACTAGAGATAAACTTATGTTGAAGTTTAGATGGCAACTGGGAACGCTGTTGCTGGCCGTTTTTGCCCTGGCAAGCGGGGCCCGCGTCGGTTGGGCCCATCCGTTCCATATCAGTATGGCTGAGATGGAGTTCAACTCTGAAACGCAACGTCTCGAGGTATCGCTCAAGCTTCATGCCAGTGACCTGGAAAATGTGCTCTCGGCTATGGCCGGTAAACGCATCGATGTGGAAAAGGATCCCTTGAATGACTTGGTAGAGGGCTACCTCAACCGCCGGTTTGTTTTGACCACACAGAAACTAGAAGATGCGTTGTCGAAAACGGAGGCTGTGGACGCAACCGAGGGGCTGACTTCAAAAGCGCATTTTGTTGGCAGTGAGTTGGAAACAACCTGGGTTTGGCTGTACTTCGAACTCGAGCTGCCTCAGGCGATGTTGGATTCCTCCTCGAATCTATACTTCGTCAACGCGGTGCTGATGGAGCGGATCAAGGACCAGATCAACACCGCCACGGTTCGTGTCGGCACGCGGCGGCACGCCATCAAGACAACGCTCAAGAGCCCCTTTCAGGAATTCTCAGTCCTGTGGCTCAAACCTCAACAGGTCTCCAGCGAAACCCCTGCCCCCTGACGGCTTCGTTATCGCTAGATCGCTAGCTACCAGTCTGGGCGTGTTCTACACGCCTCAGTAAACTGGCCGTTGCAAATCACTAGCGAAGAAGGACTTGTATTGCAGGCAGAAATTATCGCCATTGGCGACGAGCTTATCAGCGGACAGCGGTTGGATACCAACAGCCAATGGCTCAGCGGCCAATTGGCGAGCTTGGGCATCCAAACGATTCGTCACACGACGGTGGGTGACGATCTGGAGGGGAATATTGAAGCCCTGCGGCTCGCAGCCCGCAGGGCCCAGGTGGTGGTGCTATCCGGCGGGTTGGGCCCGACGCTGGATGATCTGACGCGTCAGGCTATGGCCGTGGCTTTCGACCGTCCGCTGGAATTGAACGCGGAATCGCTCGAAAAAATTCGGCAGATGTTTCGCAAACGTAATCGCGATATGCCGGAGCGAAATCAGATTCAGGCGCATTTCCCGCAGAGCAGCCTGGTCATCGATAATCCTTATGGCTCGGCGCCAGGCATCGATCTGACGGTTGAAGCAAACGAGAACACCGCGCGTTTTTTTGCCTTGCCGGGTGTTCCTGCGGAAATGAAGCAAATGTGGCATGAATCCGTCGTGCCGCGGATCGAAGAGATGTTGGGCGATTCTCGTGGCCCGCTGCGTTTCCATAGCCTGAAGATATTTGGGATAGGCGAGAGCGACGTCGAGGTGCGGCTACCGACTCTGATCGAAAGGGCGAGACAGCCCAGTGTGGGAATCACCGTGAGCCGAGCTACGATCACCTTGCGAATTGCCGGCAGAGCACCAACCGAGTCCGACTTCCAGCAATTGATTGCACCCACCGTTGACGAGATTCACGCTGCCCTGGGTGATCTCGTATTCGGCGTCGGTGAACAGGAGCTTCAACATGTGGTGCTCGATGCATTGCGGGCAGAGAATGTGCGGATGGCGACTTTGGAAATGGGAGCGGCCAGTTGGATCGGCGATTGGATGTTGGCGGCAAATGGTGACGGTCAGCATTTTGCCGGTAGCTTGGCTTTCCCCACGCTGGATTCCGCTTGTCACTGGCTGACCGGGCAGCCAGTCGTGTCTGACATGGACGAAGCGACGTGCGCAGCCCTGGCCCAAGAAGTCCAGCGCCGTTTTGGCGTCGAGTTGGCTCTGGTTTCTGGTATCTACCCTTCCATCGAACGCATGTTATCCCAGGATCAGGCCGTTCCAACGTTTCACGCGGTAGCCTTTGGTTCTTCGCTGCAATTCTTGAGGGAAGAGTTGGGAGGTCACCCGGATGTCCTTGGGCCGCGTATCGCCAAGTCGGGGCTGGATGCCGTTCGCCGTGTCTTGCTCCGCTTGCCGCAGCGAAGCTAACCGACACCGGTTTCTTTTCGCTGCTGACCGGCAATGCCTCGGTCACAAGGCTGCCTTGGTTCGTCTCCGACTGTCCGGGACATCGGTCGGACGGGATCATCGAAAACCGGGATGTTTCGTCTTAGAATGTTCGCTTCAATCAGCCAACTCAATCACTGACCCAAATTTCCTGGGAGTCACATGGAATCCCCCGCAACTGCGACCATAGAACCTTGTGGGCCGGTAAACGCCCGCATTCGCCCGCCAGGCAGTAAGAGTATCACCAATCGGGCCATTGTCTGCGCCGCATTGGCATCTGGAACGAGCTCGCTGCAAGGGGTGCTTGAGAGCGAAGACACGCTGGTCATGATCGAAGCCTGGCAAAAACTTGGGCTGAGTCTGCAGCATGACGCCGGTGCAAATGCGCTTACTATTCAGGGCTGTTCGGGTAATCTTCCCGTTGAATCTGCAAGTTTATTTGTTGCCAACAGCGGCACAACGATCCGCTTTTTGTCGGCCGCGCTGTGTGCTTGCCGGGGGCAGTTTGTGCTGGATGGCGTGCCGCGCATGCGCGAGCGACCACTGGGCGATTTAATTGCCGCCCTGGAGCAGTTGGGAGCGCATGTCGAATCGCTCAACGATGCGGCTCCTGGCTGTCCCCCAATTCGGATTCAAGCTAGCGGATTGGACGGCGGAATCGCTCGCGTGCGAGGCAACATATCAAGCCAGTTTCTGTCGGGGCTAATGATGGCAGCCCCGCTGGCGCGTGCGGATGTCATCCTTGCGGTTGACGGAGAGTTAGTGTCCGTACCCTACGTCCATATGACCGCATCGGTCATGCAGAGCTTTGGGGCGGTGGTCACTGGAAATCCGCAAAGCGAACTTAAAATTTCCGCTGCATCTCCCTACCAAGCATGCAATTACGCCATTGAACCTGACGCTTCTGCCGCCAGCTACTTTTGGGCGGCCGCGGCGATAGCCGGGGGCCAAGCCACCGTGGAGGGGCTCACGGAAAATAGCTTGCAGGGCGATGTGGGATTCTGTCGCGTTCTGGAACAGATGGGTTGTCGCGTTGACTACGGAGCCGATTCAATTTCCGTGATAGGTGGTCCCTTGAAGGGCATCGATGTAAACATGGCGGATATCAGCGACACGGTGCAGACACTAGCGGCCGTGGCTCTGTTTGCGGAAGGGCCAACGCGTATTCGCGGAGTGGCTCACAATCGGGTGAAAGAAACCGATCGCATCACCGACCTGGCCACCGAACTGCGAAAGTTAGGGGCGGTGGTCGAGGAAAGCCATGACGGACTCCAGATTCACCCACCGACGGAGTTGCGGGCTACCCGCATATCAACCTATCACGACCATCGCATGGCCATGAGCTTGTCGCTGGTTGGGTTGCGGGCGCACGGCATTCAAATTGAAAACCCTCAGTGCACCGCAAAGACCTATCCGAACTATTGGCAGGACATGGCCCTATTTTGCCGCACTCGGATCGACTGGGGCGACTGAGTCGATGTATTGCTGAGCACGGGCAAGCGCGAGATCGATCCGACGATCATCTACCATTTCAGCTGGCTGCTCATTGGCGGTGAAGTTTGCCCCGCAGTGCACACATTCGACTTTTCTGCCGAGCAATTCCACGCGAACTTCCAACTTGCGGCCGCAAGTTGGGCACGCGCGTACAAAGAATGTTCCAGAGGCCATGCAATTACTCTCCATAAAAAGCACACGCCAGAGACGCCTGTTAGCGAGTCGTCTTGGCAAATCCTACCGCAACCAGCAATGCAACATTCGCCGTCCGGGAACTCGATTATTGGTGCTTGATTTTCCTCTGTCAAGCTTTAATGGGACAAAATGCCCCTTGCGGCGATTTTGGCCGCGTGATTTTCCGACGGCCACAGGGCATTGAAATCTGCCGAAATCGACGAACTTGAGGGAGCGGGATACGCTCCTTTGGGTGGGCCGAAGCTGGTGTTCCGTTAGCATAGCGGCCTGCTGGGGACTAGCCAAGTCAGGCATTGGTTGGCAGACTGAAAACGAAAGAAGTCGCGAAAACAAAAGGCGGAATCGATGAAAATTGTGATAGCTCAGGATCGTGCCGAATTCGGAAGCTTCGTTGCGCAGCAAGCTGCGGAGCTGCTGCGAGGGAAACTCCAAGCCCAAGCGGAGTGCAACATCGTTGTAGCTACTGGCTCGAGCCAGTTTGAGGTGTTGGAGGCTCTCGTCCAGCAAGAGGGGGTCGATTGGTCCCGGGTCAACGGGTTTCATCTGGACGAATATTTGGGGTTGGAGCGGAGCCATTCAGCTTCTTTTTGCGGTTATCTCGCCTCCCGATTCGTGGAACGCGTACCCCTGAAGTCCTTCTTTTACATGGATGGCACCTTGCCGGCGAACGAGCTAAAGACGCAGGCTGATAACGCCATTCGCGGTAAGCAAATCGATCTCTTGCTATGCGGGATTGGTGAGAACGCCCATTTGGCGTTTAATGACCCTCCGGCGGATTTCGATGCGCAGGATCCCTACTTGATTGTCGAGTTGGATGAAGCGTGCCGACGGCAACAAGTCGGTGAGGGCTGGTTCGATTCGCTAGAGCAAGTGCCCACGCAAGCCATCAGCATGTCCATTCGGCAAATCCTGAGGGCCGAGCAGATCATTTGCGCTGTTCCCGACCGACGCAAAGCTGCTGCCGTGCGGCGTTCCATCGAAGAAGAGGTCTGTCCGGAAATTCCAGCCTCCATTCTGCGTGAGCATGCACAGGTAACTCTGGTGCTGGATAGTTCCAGCAGCAGTGAACTGTCCGAAGCTACATTGAGTTCCAGCCATTACCTGAACAGTGCATCCAGCTGAGCGGAAAACTGCGTCACACGATTTGCTGCGGAATGAAAAGATGAATGCTTCGTCAATCGACCGCGAATCGAGTTATGTGGATCTGCAGATCAATGGATACTTGGGGATCGACTTTAACGATCCCGCGGCCACCACCTGTGACTTGGAACGGGCCGCCGCGGCAATGCGAGAGGACGGAGTTGTTGCAGCACTGCCGACGGTCATTACGGCATCACCCGATGCGATGTTGCGCTGCATTCACAATCTCGTCCATGCGATTCGCGATAGCGAATTGGTCGCGCAGATTTTCAAGGGCATTCACGTCGAGGGTCCCTTTATCTCGCCCGTATCAGGCTATATCGGTGCTCACCCCGTGGAGCATGCTTGCGCTCCTAACCTGGCATTGTTGGATAGGTTTATCGAGGCCGGATGCGGGCATCTGCGTCTGCTGACATTAGCGCCGGAAGTGGATCAGGAAGCTTCTCTAACCCGCCACTGCGTAGAACGCGGTATTTGTGTGGCTGCTGGTCATACGGATGCTTCGGTGGAACAACTCGCTTGCAGTATCGAAGCCGGGCTAAGCCTGTTCACACACCTGGGAAACGGTTGTCCGCGATTGATGGACCGGCACGACAATATCATTTTTCGCGGCCTGGCATTCGCCGATCAGATCCACATTTCGGTTATCGCCGACGGTTTTCACATCCCCGAGACGCTGTTTGCTCACTTTTTGCGAGTCATTCCACGAGTGCACTTGATAGTCGTGTCGGATGCCATCAGTGCGGCCGGACTGGGCGTGGGGACCTATCAGCTAGGTGGTCGCAGTGTGACCATCGGATCCGATGGTGCGGCTCGAGATTCCTCCGGGGAACACTTCGTTGGTTCCGCCAGCACTTTGCGGCAAGCCGACAGTTGGCTTCAGGCATGTCTTGGGTTGAGCCAAGCAGCACGACGAGAGCTATTGTTTCACAACCCGGCTCGCTTTCTGGGGCTCGAGGAGGAACTTGGTTGATTTAGCTCAGCCTATTCGGCACGCGGGGTGGCCGTTGCGCTGTTGCTGGATTCCTGGTTGTCCATCAGCACGGGCCTGGCGGCCTGGATGAGGCCTTGGTCCACTTCCGGTGGAAGGGTGATGTCAGGTACTTGGGTGGTGTCCTCTTCCAAAGTAATGTCAGATGCAACTTGAATGGCATTGGTGCGCGACGTGTACGGCTGCAGATGTTCAATCGCACTTACCGGTATGGCAGTAGCTCCCATGGATGGGCCGGACCTGGCCGATGCGAAGCTTGCTGCCGCTGAGCCGCCTGCCTGTCGAACCGAACTCAAGCGTGGATTCTGGTCAGCCGGGGTGATCTCGCGTCCTTTGAAAGGCAATCCGGTCTGCACCGTCGGTAGCTGCCACAGTTGATCTGGTGACGGGGTTGCTGTCGAACGCTGGGGCTGGCTTTGACAACCGCACAGAATGACTGCGGAAATTCCCGCGCAAAGGCTCGATAGGATCTTTCGGCTGGTGGCTTTGTGCATCGTTGGTTCCCGATTTTCAAAGTGTCAGTTACGACGGTTGTCATCGGCACTTGTGATCTGCGGAAGATTCCGATCTGCCCGGTTCCACCGGATTCCGGGAAATCTCAGTTCGACTGGTAAGAACTGTAGCGATGGATAGCTTTCGCACGAGTTTAACGATTATGCGAGTCGCAGCGATTCAAGGTGATGCAACGACTTGCTTGCGACCGGATGGCGGCGAATGGCCTGCTGCAAGATTTCCGAGTCAAGATTCGCGAGCAGCGGCCCGGGGCACGCGTCTTTCCAGCTTCTGTTTCACGTTGCTTGAGTGCCGGAGTTCCCGCGTAAACGCCGGGTGTAAACGGCCCGCATCGGGCCTCAGGCATCGTCGCTGGCTGCCCGCCGCTGCGAGTGTCCGAAAGGTGGCCAGCCAAATAGTTTTTCGCGAAGCGTCGCGGGACGTAGATGTGCGTCGCTGGCGGCTACTAACCTCAATTGCTGCTCATCGGTGCGGACTTCCAGCAGGCCGTTCGGTAAAACGCGTTGAACGATCCAGTACTGTTCCGTCTGGTATTGGTAGAGTTCGCCCTTGATGGTCGCCAGCACGTTCTTGGCAAGAGGCCCCGGATGGCTAGAGTATTGATCTTGAACGTAGACGACTTTATCTCCAGCACGGTAGTGTATTTGCAAGGGACGTCCGTTCCTAAGCATATGGAAAGAATGGCAGGCGAGATTTTTGTTCGCGGAGCACGGTTTTGAGTCTGAGCCGCAGCCAAAGACTTGAAGATAATCAACCGCCGGCCCTGGATGCCTTCACGCCTGGTTAAGACGGCATGAAAATTGTTTTGCGGGCAATGCTAGCAATAGGAAATGGAATGAGCGTAGGTGACGAGTCCCCGCAAGCGACGGCTAACGAAAGATCGCAGAATTTGAAGCGCGTGCTATTCGTATGTCTGGGAAACATCTGCCGAAGTCCCGCAGCCGAGGGCGTGATGCTACACCTGCTAAAGCAAATGGAGTTGCAGCGTGGGTTCGAAATCGACTCGGCGGGAACCAGTAGCTACCACATCGGAGAACCGGCAGATCGTCGGATGAGAAAGGCTGCCCGGCAGCGTGGGATCGAGTTGACCAGTCGGGCTAGGATGGTGACTGACAAGGACTTTCAGCGATTTGACTTAATCGTTGCCATGGACCGCAGTAACTACGATCAGCTCGTTCGCATTGGCGGGCAAGTCGATCATCTTCGCCTGCTCAGCGATTTTCTCGATGACGTCTGGCCAACCGATGTGCCGGATCCTTACTTCGGTGGTGACGACGGGTTTGAAATGGTTTTGGACATGCTTCAGGCAGCTTGACCCAAGTTGATTGCAGAACTCAGTTGATTGCATTCCGTGCACTGGCGGTGGCCCGTCTTGCTGCTGCCCAGCCTCCGCGGTTTGTAGCCAGCACTTAGGGCTCGCAGCCAGCGTTAGACGAGTGACATGCTTTCGATTTTGAGTTCCTGTTTCGCCTGGCGAAACATCTCGACTGCAAATTCGAGTTGTTCCATCGAGTGGGCGGCTGAAACTTGAGTTCGAATCCGTGCTTTGCCGTGTGGAACGACCGGATAGGAAAAGCCAATCACGTAAATGCCCTTGGCCAATAGCCAATCCGCCATTTCTTTGGCCAAACGCGCATCCCCGAGCATCACGGGCACGATGGGATGTTCACCGGGGATGATTTGATATCCGAGCTGAGTCATGGCGGTTCGGAAATAACGCGTGTTGATTTCCAATTTGTCACGCAGCTCCGTCGATTCTTCCAGCAAGTTGAGAGCTGCCAGTGCTCCGGCAGCCACCGGAGGTGCGAGCGAATTGGAGAACAAGTAGGGGCGTGAGCGCTGTCGAAGCAGTTCGATGATCTCCTTCTTACCAGAGGTGTAGCCACCACTAGCACCTCCCAGGGCCTTGCCCAGGGTCCCTGTTAGAAGGTCGATCCGTTGCATGACGTCGTGATGTTCGTGAGTCCCACGGCCCTGTGGCCCCAAGAATCCGACAGCGTGGGAGTCGTCCACCATCAGCAACGCATCGTACTTGTCGGCCAGATCACAAATCTCGGGAAGGTTGGCGATCGTGCCGTCCATGGAGAAAACGCCGTCTGTGGCAATCATGCGAAAGCGTGCATCGGAACTTTCCTTAAGCTTGTCTTCCAGATCGCTCATGTTGTTATTTGCGTAGCGCATGCGTCGAGCTTTACACAGACGAATGCCGTCGATGATGCTTGCGTGATTAAGTTCATCGGAAATCACGGCGTCT
>JANSWS010000359.1 GCA_024743355.1 bacterium | reverse complement strand
TGTGCGGCAAGGTCCGAGCGAATCCGTGACTATTCCGGCTTCAATACAACCGTGGCCAGAGGGGGCAGATTCACTTTGGTTGATGCGGGCCGTCCGTGGTGTGGTTTGGCAATCGCTTGGCAACCAGGGAAGTTGCCTACGTTGCTGCCGCCGTAATAGCTCGAATCGCTATTGAAGATCTCGCGGTAAAAGCCTTCCGCGGGCATGCCCAAATCGTATCCCATTCTGGGCACGGGCGTAAAATTACTGGCAATAACCAGGAAATCACTGGGCTCGGATCCACGCCGAATGTAGCTGATGACACTGTCGTGGCGATTCATGCAGTCGATCCATTCGAAACCCTTGGAGGCGAAGTCCACTTCATGCAGGGCAGGTTCGTTGAGAACGAGTCGATTCAGATCCCCGATCAACTTCTGAATACCCGAATGCGTATCCCACTGCAGCAAATCCCATTGGATTTCCGAGTCGTAGTCCCACTCGTGCCACTGGGCGAATTCGCTGCCCATGAACAGCAGTTTCTTGCCAGGATGTGTCCACATGTAGGAATAGAGCAGTCGCAGGTTCGCGAACTTCTGCCACAGATCGCCCGACATCTGGCTTATCAATGCTCCCTTGCCGTGCACGACTTCGTCGTGTGATAGGGGCAATGCAAAGTTCTCAGTAAAGGCATAGATTAAACTGAAGGTCAGTTCGTCGTGATGGTACTGCCGATGAATGGGCTCGTGACGCATGTAGCGTAGCGTGTCGTTCATCCAGCCCATGTTCCACTTCAACGAGAATCCCAGCCCACCGGTGCTGGTCGGACGACTGACGCCAGGCCAGGCAGTGGACTCTTCCGCCAATGTCAAAATACCAGGGTATTGGCCATGCGCCTGTTCGTTGAATTCCCGCAGCATGTGAATGGCGTCCAGATTCTCTCTTCCACCATATGCATTGGGGATCCAGTCTCCATCTTCTCGGCTGTAATCCAGGTACAGCATGCTGGCAACCGCGTCCACGCGTAAGCCGTCGATGTGATACTTGTCCAACCAGAAAAGGGCATTGGAAACCAGGAAGTTGCGGACTTCGTTGCGTCCGTAGTTGAAAATCATCGTGCCCCAGTCCGGATGCTCGCCCTGGCGCGGATCGGAATGTTCATACAGGGCTGATCCGTCGAACTGTCTCAGTCCATACTCGTCCTTGGGGAAGTGGGCAGGGACCCAGTCCAGGATGACGCCGATTCCGTTTTGGTGGCAGTGGTCAACGAAGTACATGAAATCTTCGGCGGTTCCATAGCGGCTGGTGACGCCGAAATAACCCACAGTCTGATAACCCCACGAGCCCGTGAAGGGGTGCTCGCTGATCGGCATCAATTCCACGTAGTTGAATCCGAGCTCTTTGCAATATGCAACCAACTCGTGTGCGATGCGACGGTAGTTCATCCATCCATGATGCCCCTTGCTATCCCGCCGCCAGCTACCCAGGTGCAACTCGTAGATATTGATCGGGCCGCTCAGTGGATCGCGGTTGGCCCGCTGTTCAATCCAGGCGTCATCCTGCCAGGAATATTGGTCGACGTTGGTCACGATTGACGCGGTTCTGGGCGGCAATTCGGCGTAGAACCCATAGGGATCCGCTTTATCAACGCATCTGCCACCTTGCATCCGCACACGGAATTTGTACTTTTCGCCTGCCGCGACCTCGGGAACGAACAGCTCCCACACTCCGGCTGGAATATGCTTCCACATCTGATGTTGCTGGCCATCCCAGTGGTTAAAGTCCCCCACCACTTGGATGCTTTCGGCATTCGGAGCCCATACCGCGAAGTTGACTCCGTGCACACCATCAACCACCCGCTCGTGAGCTCCCAATTTGTCGTAAATCTGCCAATTGCGGCCCTGTCCGAAGAGAAATAAATCGAACTCGGTCAGCATGGGCTCAACGTTGTATGGATCGTGCATTTCTATGATGTCACCGTTCTTGGTTGCGATTCTCAGACGATAATCCGCGGCAGACGCTTCCGGGCAAATGGTCTCATAAAAACCCGCCGGATGAATTTTTCTCATGGGTCTTAGGCAATCGCCGGGCTTGTCGACGAGCCAGACTTGCTGGCTTTCAGGCAAAAATGCCCGAACAGAAACCGCACTTCGATTGTCGATTTCCAGCCGATGCGGCCCTAAGAGATGGGCTGGATTGGCCAAGGTTCCCTCGACTAAGCGACTGATGCCTTGCAATGACAACTGAGTTCGCACGAAATTCTCCCATCTCTGTAAATGTTATAACCGCGAAATGTCTTTTCTTGCAGTGGAAGGCCGACTCGCAGGGCATCTGATAGGCTGTCCATGAGCCTGGTCCAATCCCGCACTGCAGCTGAAGCACAAGCATCCATCAGCCTGTGTTTTAGGGACACTAAGTGCCCAGTAACGCCGGTCTTGCGCGGAATCTGCCACGCCACCAACGAATCCGATGCGTGGCCAGCTGCCACCAGGTGTCTATGAAGGAAAACAGCCGACCGATTTGCCAGGGTTGATGCAGGGCACCCCGCGGAGCGGATTCCATTGCAGACTCGGAGCTCTTGGTGATGAGACCAACAGGCAGCTCGAGACACTTCGAATCTTCCGTAGTGAGGGCCGCTGGCAACGGGGAGCAAAGTTCCCGATTTGCTGAAATGGAGTTGATGCGTCCCGGAACTGAGGCCGCCGCCTGAATCAGCCTGCAGGTAACACCGTGAAAGCGCATGGCTCCGTCAACACGTTGCCATAAATCGGCGTTTCGGATCGGCATCTGCACTCCAAAACGCTCCCAGGTGTAGTCTCTTTCTCGCCATGCATTCAGACCATAGCGCAGGCCTCGGGAAACATATCGGCTTGTGGTTACTAAAGTTACCTTACTGGGTTGCTCAAGGGCCTCTAAGCCACGTACAACCGACATCAACGCCAGTCGCTCGTGATTCGCAGCCTCTTCGATATCGGCAACTTCCAATCGACGATTTCCGTCCAACTGCTCCAGCGTGAAGTGCCAGCTTCCACTGTGCCCCCGTCCGGTCATTGCCGGAGTGCCGGGGCCAGTAGCAGTTGCATCGCAAAAAAGTAGAAAGTGGGGTTGGGCCATAACCATGCTTGACTCCCTGGGAATCATCGGTCACTTACGTCGGCAGTGGCCACGAACGCATAGCCACGGCTCTGCAATTGACACCTGAACAATGCAATGCATCAGTTGGCGGAGTTGGTGAGGAACTGGGACATTTGCCGCTTGAAAAAAGTCTTCATGCTTCGGCTGACGCCGCAGGTGCAAGGCTCTCGGCCCTGAAAATCACAGTGCGTGTTGGGCCGCGCCCAAGCATAAAACAACACGGGCTCTTTTGCTCGGCAAGGGATCTCCGGGTTTCTTCTTCTCCACGTCACAATGCAGGCGTGTTCGAACCCCATCCCTGGCCGCAGACTGTTCACGATGTTCACTCCGAGAGCGAACGGCATCTTGCTCGATAAGATGAGCGGCAGCCGAGAGGATTCTGAACAGTCTTCCGTGTGGCTACCGTAATGGGGCTATCGGAAATCGAGATCTTGAAACCTGCGGCAATTCGCAAGCAAAGTTTACCAAATCCCTACCAGTGTCCTGTTGAGCAGGTTTTACCGATCACGCATAGTCGTCTGAATCACGCTGCGAATGGGGGAGTATAATGAAACATGACCGCAACCGCCGAAATTCCAAGGCTAACGATTGGTGAGCAACGCAGGAGGCTGCATAATCCAAGACATGCCAGGCCAATTGGCGAGTGCGAGCCGTGTGTAGAAGTACTCGAAGTGCGAAGTTCTGAAAGTGTGCGGTTCTCAAATTGTGAAGTTGTCGAAGATAGGAAAATCCCTGGGATGGCGATCTTGAAAGTGAGAATCCGAGTGGTTTCGGGAGAGCCGCCAGTTCATGCAGGCTGGGTTTTTAACGCGTTGTTTTTCAGTGCGTGTCTGCTGTGGCCGGCAGCCTGCCTGGCACAGCAACCCAAGCGAAAGCGTGCCACGCCACCGGAGTTTTCCGAGTCCTTTGGCCAAGGCGTCTTTTTCGAGAATCCGGCAGCCCAAATAACAGGCAAACTCTCCGCCTCTACCGGTCCAGAACTCCAGCCGAAGTCTTCCGCCGCAGCCTCAACGCCAGCGAGTTCACCCGAAGCAAGGATCGATCAGGCAGGCGATCCGCGTGCATGGCACAAGCTGATTTCTGCAGTTTCCGTGGAAGACCTGGTAAAGGGATCCAAGTTGCGTTTGGAACGAATCGTTACCTCGCCTTCGGCCTATGCCAGCGGAGGATTCGCCGACGCACGCAGGGAGTTTTCCTTGCAGGCACTACTGTTTGCAATCGTGGAGGTCTATCCGTCCGAAGACGTCCGCTGGAAAGCCAGCGCTGCGGTTGCTAAAGAGAAAATGGCCCGAAATGCGGCCAACGCTCAGGTCGGCTCAATTCAGTCCTTTCGAGCCGCTAAGACCGGCTTGTTGGATTTGGCGGATTTAGTCAATGGCTCACCCTTGAGCGGAACTGCGAACGCGGAGCTGAATTGGTCGCAATTGATCGATCGCGGGCCGCTGATGCAGTTGATGGAGTGGTCACAACAGGAGTACGTAAACCCACTGTCGGCCAGTTCGAGCAAGTTTGCGGAAGGTAAGGACGAACTGCGGCGCTACGCGGAACTCCTGGCCGTGCTTGGCAAAGCTTCCATTGAACCCGAGATGCCTGATGCAACCGACGAAGACTACCGTGCCTTCGCGACTCAGTTGATCGATCATTCCAGAACACTGGTTGCCGCGGTACAGTCCAATGACCCCGAATTGGCCCGTAAGGCGGCAGCGCAATTGGGACAGAGCTGCCAAAACTGTCACGATAACTTTCGCTAGAACCCAGGGCGCACGATCAGCCTGCACAGTCAGAAACTAAATGGGTCGTGCTTAGCTGGACAGCACCGCTTTCGATTAGCCGTTTTGGCGTTAGCCCCGGGTGCATTGCGGATTGGCGGAACCTGCCCCCTCCGGCTTGGAAGCTCGCAGAAGCGATCTCCTTGCCAACAACTTTCAACACAAGCCAGGAGTTTCATCTGTGGGAATCCGTTTTCGCTGCCATCACTGCGAACACGAACTTCACGTCAAGGATTTTCAAGCCGGGAAGCGTGGTCGTTGCCCGCAATGCGAAGGGCGTTTCCGGATTCCGCTTCAGGATTCCGAATACTCGCTGCAAGTTGACGCAGTGGAAAGTGAGCTGGCGACCGCAAACAGCCCAGACACTGGGCGAGCCAGGCAGGACAGTTCGTCCGTAGCCGCGGAGAGTGGTCCGCGCAAGGAGGCTCCGGCTAAGTCAGCCAGCCATGCGAAAGGCAAGGGCAAGCCTAACAAATCTAGCCAAAAGCCGAGCGAGAACGAAAACGCTTCTGTCGCCGCATCCTCCGCCGAAAGTTCCAGCGAATCAGCAGTGGAAGAATCGTTGCAGCGAAGTGCAATGCCAGAAACTGGTGAGGATGGCGAGAACAAGACGGCTCAAACTTCTATTGTCGGTCCCTCTGCGATGAACCCGGATACTCCCGCAGCTGATCCGAACACGTTGGATAACGCAATGGAAAAACCTGCTGCGTCGGTTGAACCAGCGGCGGGTGAATTGCTGGTTGAACCGGGAGTCGACGTGTACTGGTATGTTCGGCCGCCATCCGGAGGCCAATATGGCCCCGCGACGACCTCGGTTTTGCAACAGTGGATTGCCGAGCGGAGAGTTACCCCGGACACATTGGTTTGGCGGGATGGCTGGAGCGATTGGATCCCTGCCGCCGGCGTGCTGTCGGCATTGTCGCTACCGCAGCAAATCTCAAGCCTCACCGACGCTGATTCCAAACGGACGCCGATTTCCGAGCCTTCCGCAAGCAGCGGCTTGGCGGCGATGGAGACGACACAAGAGGAGCTGCCGCGGGCAGGTTCTCCGGGACTCGCCCCCGCAACTGCCTCTTCTCTGAGACCATCGCTCAGCGAGCGCAATCGACTGGATCGACGTCAACGTCGAAAACGCAACTACATGATCACGCTGACTTTGTTGTCAGTGATCGCCGTGATTCTGATCGTGGCCCTGGTCATTGCCTTGCTGGTTCCCCGCTAAGGCACCTTTAGAAATGACGCATAGAAATGACGCAGGATGGAAAGTCACCATTGGCGATCAATGCGTCTTCATTCCGAGGCGCTACGATGACGGAGTGATCGCCGACTATCTCAACGGCCAGTGAACAACCAAGGTTCCTTCACTTGCTTTTGCGGTCACGAACGCATTTAGATCAAGGCCGGCAAGTCTCCCGGCCGCATCTACAAGTACATGCCCACAAATCCGCCCGCTTCCTCGGAAGCCTTCTGCAGTTCGGCAATGCGCTGCATGGTCTTTGTTAAGTCTCCGGCCTTGATGAAGCGATTGAACTCCACCAATACGGCGCGGCGGACCGTTTCACTCAACCAGTCCACAATGGCTTGGTTCAGCCAACTACAAGTCTCTTTTTTCAATTCCACTTGCAAATCGCAACTCAGGGCTTCCAGATCGTTGCTGTCTGTCAGCAAGGTGCCCTCAAAGCTGAAATGCATCATGCCCATGGAGGCATCGTTGGTCAGGTGGAAGATACAAGCCGCATTGTGCAAGTAGTAGCTGTTGAGCACACCATGTTTGTCAATCGCCGCTTTGATGCGGAGCAACTTTTCCGCCAGCTTCGGTGAGGCGTCCATCGGTGCGTCCAATCGATTCACCGTTCGCAAAGGCAGACAATCAAAGCTGATTTCGACCCACTGGCCTAGCTTGTCTTCTTTCATCATGTCCCCCGAGGTAAAGTGTTCAATTCCGTAGGTAACGTTTCGCTGGAGGTCAGGTCTAAAGCCTATCCGAAAACTTACCAATCGTAGCCACCGTCGCCAGACGGTGGACGATCAATCGTAGCTACCGTCGCCAGACGGTGGACGTCGTCGACCACACTCTGGCGAGCGTGGCTACGGGTAAGAATTCACACTTACCGATCGTAGCTACCGTCGCCAGACGGCGGACATCGTCGACCACACTCTAGCGGGCGTGGCTACGGGTAAGAATTCATACGGAGGCGTCTACTTTTTACCCATGAATAAGCCACTTGGAATAAAAGCGTGACTTTCGGCGAGCTGGCAAATGCGATTGTCCATACCTTGGCCGTTGTGGCAATCGCCGTTCCGGTGTCACTGGGGATGGGGGTGCTGCTCGCCATGCTGTTGGTTCGCAGCAATGCTGTTGCGCGGCGAGGTGCATGGATCGCCATTGGCAGCCAATTGGCAATACCGTTGTATGTGTTCGCTGGAGGCTGGAGTGCCGCTTTCGGTTATCAAGGCTGGTTCACCTCGATGGGGCTGCGACCCTGGATATTTTGGGACTCAGGGCAGCTAAATGCTCTGGGAGCATTGGTTGCAGCCAGCCTTCTGCATGCCCTGGCCAGTCTGCCCTGGGTGGTTTTGATCCTGGCAATTGGCCTGCTGAGAACCGATCGCCGCTTGGAGGACCAGGCTCGGCTGGATGGAGGAATTATTAACGTTTGGCGACGAGCTATTCTGCCCAGACTGCGTGTGTGGCTGGCTGCTGCTGCCGTCTGGGTAATGGTTCCCATCATGACGGAGATGGTCATTACGAATCTGTATCAGGTTCCCACGGTGCCGGAGCAGATATATCTGGACGCCAGTCGCGGTTCGGTCCGGCCTGTAACTTACCTGGCTGCCTTCTTGATCTGTCTGACTCCAGCTTTTGTTATCCTGTACCTGGTAGTCAAAAGCCTGCCGGCATGGCAAGCAATCAACGATCGCGATGCGAGCATGCTGCCGAATACCGATGATTTGGGCTGGTGGAGATGGCTCACCAGCATTGGTTTGTGGGCTTTGGTTTTGCTCATCGTGGGTCTGCCGATTGCCAGTCTCGTTGCCAAGGCGGGCTGGCAACCTTTTGTGACCGAAGATGGCCTCACGACCTATGGCTGGACATCCCAACGGTTCCTCACGACCTGCTACGAATCGCTGTTTCTGTTTCAGACGGAATTCTATTGGAGCGGCATTTTGGCCGTACTCTCCAGTTCCATCGCTTTAGCTACAGCGGCCGGCCTTTTCGCGAGCCTGAGCGAAAGCTTTCGGCGGCTGATCAGCGGCTTCATGCTGCTCATGCTGGCCTTTCCCGGACCGCTGGTCGGCATGCTGGTCATCCTTGCGATGAATCGCTCGCAACCTGAGCTACTGGCCATTCTCTATGACAGGACGCTGGCTGCGCCGATCATTGCACAACAATTTCGTCTACTTCCATTGGCTTGGTTGCTGGTTTGG
>JANSWS010000593.1 GCA_024743355.1 bacterium | reverse complement strand
GTGAGTATCCGCAGAAGAAAAAGGAGAAACCGCCCGGAAAACCCAAGATATGTCTCGCCACATCCGCACAACAACAGCTTGCTCTGAAAATCAAAGCCAAAATAGGGTTCACGGCGTAGTGTGGCACGGGCTTGCCCGTGTGTTGTCTTCCAGTTACCAGCTTGCTGCCTTTCACTACTGGCTGAACGCAATCGAAGTATCCAAGACTCTCCCAAGCTATGACGCCAGTGAACGGACAGGCTGGCGCAAGCGGATTGGATTTCGGCGCGGTTTCCAACAGAGATCACCATCACTAAGGAACCGGTCATGCGTCTCGTCGTTGCTGGACGTAGACAACTTCACAGTCTCGAGCATCCCGATCCCGTTTGGCGCGACCGATCAGGCCGAAAGATAAAACCGATGCGGTAGAGTCGGCGACTTCGCTGCGGCCCACATGCGTGACGATATCGTTGTGGTGGCTAGCCACGATCCAACCATCGGTGGCTCAGCTCATCTGCCCTTCCAGTTGAATTGGCACCTCAAGCGCGCCGGCTACGAACTTGCCCTGGATTCGGAGTTGGTTCTTGTTGATCTCCATTTCCAATGAGAACTTGCCGTTTTCGCCGCCAGCGGTAACCCAGTTCAGCGATTGTTCTTTCCAATGCTAGTCGCCGAACCCATTACTTCAATCGACAGCCTGGCCGGCCGAGGATACCATCGCCATAGGTGAGCATATGGGCACACTTGCACCAAAGTTAATTTCCGCGTGCGTCAAATCTTGATGAAGTTGCACTAAGGACGCAGGCGTCAATGTTGAATAGCGACCACGGAAGACTATATTGGCGGCTCGAGATGTGTTCAGGGCATTCCGTCCTGGCAACTGAGGATGTGGTAACTTGGGGGTGGATTCAATGAGTAAGTCTGGTCGGAGAGCGTCGCTCGCTGCGACTCTCAGTCTTTTGTTTTTGGCAATCGCTGCTGTGGCTCCCTTCGCTTTGGCGGCGGAGGATGAGGAGAAGAAGCCTAAGCATACAACCAAAGAAGTCATGGAAAAGGCAATGAAGGGCGGCCTCTTGAAAAAGGTCGCTGGTGGCGAGGCAACGGAGGAAGAAAAGAAAGAGCTTCTCGACATGTTTATCAGCTTGGTCGAGAACAAGCCACCAAGAGGCGAGATGGAGTCCTGGCACAACTTGGCGGGTGCCTCAGCTCTGGCCGCGGCAAAGATGGTTGTCGGTCGCGACGGTGCTGCCGACGAGCTGAAGGCAGCGACCAACTGTAAAGCTTGCCATAGTCAACACAAACCCGAGGAATAATCGTTTCTAGCACTGATCATTCCAACGCGTCGCTCTGGCCACTCCAGCGCGACGCAGTTCTTTCTCTCAGGCATTCTTTCTCTCAGGGTAGTGAGGCAAATGGATTCGCGGGCCTCATGAGCCTTCGGCGAGTTCACCTGCCTTCGCTGCTCTTGCAGTCGGTCTTATCGTCAGGCAGACGGAATTGTCGCTCGGCTTGATGAGGTGATTGAAACACTTCGGGCGAAGCAAATTCGCATAAGGCCTTTATGTCGCTTCAAAAATCTGCTCAAGCCGGGGGTGAGGTAAGCTGCTTAACACTAACATCCATCCGCTCAAGATCGACTGGATCCCCGAACTGTGTGTAGACCGCTACATCTGCGGCGTCGCGACCATAGGCTATTGCTACGCGAGCGCCATGCAGATTGAGTTGCGTGGGGTCGAAGGTGTACCAGCGATAACCCACATAGGCCTCGAACCAGGCGTGCATGTCCATGGGCTGCAACGTATGCAGATATCCCACAACCATCCTAGCTGGAATTGAAATCGCACGGCACAGAGCGATGCCAAGGTGTGCCATGTCGCGACAAACCGCATGTGAATTCTGGTTGACCTCCGTGGCACTGAAGATCTGCTGACCGGTGCCCGGTCGATACTGCAACGTATGACGAATATAGTCCACAATAGCGGAGCACTGATCGTATCCGGGCGTGCAGCCGCGGGTAAGCGATGCAGCCATTTCTCCAAAGCGATCCGACTCGCAGAATCGACTTGGGAGCAAAAAAGGAAGCGTTTCTACGGGCAGTTGTTGCACCTCAATGAAGGGTGCTCCTGGTGCTACGTCTGCCACATCGGCAGCTTGGATAACTGCAGAAGTACGAATCGAAAACGGACCGGAAGGTGCGACCAGTCGCTGACAAAGATTGCCGAACGGGTCAGTGAATTCCACAGCTGGAACACTGGGAAGTAAGGTGTACTGCTCGCTAGCAACCCATTGCTGCATGCCGCTACGAGGCCGCAACATGAGCAGAAAGGGAGTGGCGACCGAGGGATTGAATTCGAGCGAGCAAGATGCTTGGACCCACATGATTTTGGTCTGAGTTTCGTTTTGATATTACCTGTATCGAAAGGTATCGGCATGCCGCTTATGCTGAAATTTCGCAGGGAATGATGGTTAGCGCGACCGGTAGTATAATCGACTAACGCTCTCGAGCTCGTACAAACACTTGTGGAGGCCATATCGATGCGATGTTCGCGATTCAGTCTGTTGCTCGTCGGGCTATTACTCACATCCACTGTTTCGGCCGACGACACCAAAGACGAAGCGATCAGTAAGGAACGCAAGCGAATCCAAGGCACTTGGCAAGTGACGACTCTAAGCATCAATGGCAACAAGGCAAAGGACGGGGACGCCAAGAAATTCACGGTGGTCAACGGTGACGACGGAACTTGGAGTATTCGTTCCGAAGGCAAAGAGATCAGCAAGGGGACCAGTACCTTCGACCCCACCAAGAAGCCCAAGACCATCGACTTCACGCCAACCGAAGGCGGCGGGAAGGGCGACCAGTTCCTTGGGATCTATCAACTCGGAAAAAACGCTCGAAGGCTGTGTTTTTCCCTAGCGGGAAAAGATCGGCCCACGGAGTTTTCCTCGACGCCCGAGAATCAGCAGATCCTGGTCACTTTTGAACGTGTCAAGTCCGAGTAGCCGAACGGGACGCGAGGGTCCTCCCAATCCGAGGAGAGTTCCCAGCGCCAGATTCAGCGTCGAATCATGCAAGCTCAACCGCCAATGATAGAACATCCGCAGCTGGCAAGTTGATGGGCTTGCCAGGTTCGAGCTGCACGGTTTGGCGCTGCATGATCTCCTGGCAGTTTAACGATGACACTTCCGTGGTCGGGTCTTCGGCAATCAGCGTAACTCGGCCCGACGCTATGCGAGCCCCAACGACCACTAAGTTTAGCATCATCGCTTCGTTGCGTTTGGTATTAACTAAGTTGACGTCTACTGCATAGCCTGCCGACCATTCTCCGGCGCCGCCAAACTTAATCGCCATCCAAGTCAACATTTAGGCAATTGAGTATTAGCTGCGTGCCACGCATCATTCGATGGACCAGATAGTCTTAGTGTCCTTTTCCTGGGCGCGAACGACCAGTGTGAATGGATGGCTTCCTGCAGCAAGCACGCGTTTGGAGCTGTTCGCATCGCCGCTTCGTTGC
>JANSWS010000441.1 GCA_024743355.1 bacterium | reverse complement strand
TTGGAGGGCGTAGCGCCTTTCCTTGAATTGGCGTTTTCACGCGACGACAGCCGGCTGCTAATCGGCTCGACTACCGAAGGCGGCGTCACGGTGATGACCCTGAACGCGCCGCATGGCTTTAGCAACTAGATTCCGATGCCTGTAGCGGTGGCAACGCCGAGCTAGGTCGAGGTGGCCGTGCATTTACAGGGATACGCCGGTCTACGGTTGGAGTTGCTTTCGTCACTTAGGCGGGCGTGACCTGAGCGAGTTGATCGTGGCATGGGAAGTCATGGCTTACTACCGCTCGCAGTCTGGCGCAACTTGCACTGGTGGCTCTCACCACACGGTTAAACTGCTTCGTTCGCCGTCCTCTGAAACTGCTCAGGGCTGTCCGACATCCTGGGGAAAACGCAGGTAGCAAGTCACCCCGATTTTGGCAGCGAAGACCCAATTCTTGACCTTGAGTTCGGTTGCCGGCAATCACTCAAGGTGAAAACATGCACCATTCATTAAATCGCAATACCTTTCGAAGCCCGTCTTCCCAATGGCCCTCGATGGCAGTTTGCGATTTGCTCTTGGACATTGCTTTGGATCGTCGATGGATAGTATCTCTTGAGGGGCCACCTAGAAAAAAATCTCGAAACCGGCGGATTCAAAGTGTTGGTCGTTTGTGAAAGCTTGGCGTATGGAGAGTCGACGCATGATGGCAAATGTTGCTTCCATTGCCGATATTGGGTCAACTCCAAGCTCTAATGGCCGGCATAACACAATGGCCGAGCGATTTTGCATACATTCGGCCAAACAAAGGTACGGGCATTGGCTGTTCATACCACTGAAACAGCCGTTCTGCCTATAAACAATGCAATAATGAGATGGTTAGTGGTGGCGATTTGCCGGAAGTTGCGCGCAGTGGTCTACTCGACCAAAGGTGATGAGCGCGTTGAACGGACGGCTGTAATACTGCTCTGGGCTGTCCGGCCACTTGGGAAAAGAGGCAGTTGAGTAACTCGAGCCGAACTCAGCGCTTTGGATTGGATCTTCGCCTGTGATGGACCACGGGAAAAACGGGGGCGAGACGCCGTCATCAGGCGAAATCCCGTAGATTCAGTTTCGCCAAGTTAGGTCGCACCCCGTCACAATTTTGTAAGTTGCGCTGAAGGCTCGCGGTCGAAACCACCAACGCAAGTTGCGCCGACCGAATCTGGGCGATAGGATTGTCCACCAAATTGACGAAGTGAATTGAGGTAGAATTGAGCCCCAGAAGCGGATCGGCTGAGAGCAAGTTTCGTCGGCAATTCCAGACTCCATTTGGCCGATGGACAGTCGTAGCCTTGGGAAGCTGAACGAAGCACCGTCTACATTGTGGTTTTGGGTCGCCGTAACCGATTTGGCCTGAAGCAGATTGTCTCTAAACCTTTTGATCGCAGGGGCAGCCGCAACGAGGCATTATGGACGACGGAGGACGCCTTTATTGACCGACCTTGAAAACAGCCCGCAGGAAGATCAGCCAAGCCAACGGTTGCAGTCACTGGACGTCTATCGCGGCTTGATCATGCTTTCGCTTGCCTTCGTGGGGTTCGGGCTCGCTGAGACCGCCGGAAACTTTCTGGAGACGCGCCCCGAATCGGCATTTTGGAAACAAGTCCGTTACCAGTTCTCGCATGCCGAATGGGTGGGTTGCTCTTATTGGGACCTAATCCAGCCCTCGTTCATGTTTATGGTTGGCGTTTCCATGGCTTATTCTTACGCCAAACGAAAGGCCCTCGGGCATTCCTACAAACAGATGCTTGTGCATGCCTTCACACGAGCCTTCGTGCTAGTTGCATTGAGCGTCTTCCTGATGTCGATCTGGAGCGATTCCACGAACTGGACGTTTATGAATGTCCTGGCGCAGATCGGAATCGCGTACCCCTTCCTTTTCCTACTCTGGAATCGCCCGTTCTTAATTCAGGCCCTCGCGGCTATTCTTCTACTTGCTGGGACGTGGCTCGCTTACGAAGCCTATCCAAATTCTGGCGTCAGTCTCGAATCGGGAGCACCGGAGGTCGGCGTGACGAGGGAATGGGCCCAAGAACATCTGTTGGGGATTCGAGCTCCTTGGCACAAGAATGCCAACTTTGGACATGCGTTCGACATTCGGTTCCTGAACCAATTTCCCAGGGAAGAACCGTTTCTTTACAGTCGAGGGGGCTATCCGACGATCAACGTTGTTCCATCACTTGTCACGATGTTGTTTGGACTCATGTGTGGCGAACTCTTGCGGTGCCGACGTTCCGGTGAAGCGAAATTATTGATTCTGTTTGGTGCAGGCACCTTTGGGCTGGTCTCCGGCTATGCTCTTGATTTGTCGGGAGCAATTCCGATCGTCAAACGCATTTGGACTCCGTCGTGGACGTTGTATTCAACTGGCTGGTGCTGTCTGATACTCGGCTTACTGTACGGCATCGTCGATTTGCTCAAGCTGCGTTTTTGGACCCTTCCGGTCATCGTAATCGGCATGAACCCGATTGTGATTTATTGCATGAGCATGACCTTGAAACCCTGGACCAGTCGTCAATTGGAGACTCACTTCGGAGAGAGTGTTTTCTATCTTTATGGTGCGATCGATCCCGTATGGACGCCGACCGTAAGAGCCATTTTGGTCGGCATCACCTTCTGGGTAGTGTGCTACTATATGTATCGCAATAAAGTCTTTATCAGAGTCTGAGAGATGACGCGTTTCGACCTTCGGCCTTGCAGCCAAGTTTGGCAATCAAGTTAAGCGATTGGATGCTGCTGGATGAAAATCCTGCGATGGCTTACGAGAAACTGTTTGTCGGATGGCTAACTGGGTATCTTCATGGCCATGGAGATTTTGCTGGAACTGTCTGTGGTGGACTTGAAGGTGTCATTCTAGCGGTCATAGTTCCCACTCTACATCAGACTTCATTTATGGCCGCGCGAAGGAAACAGCAGCTAGCGGTTTCAGTTGTCGCTCTGGGGACGCTACTCAGAATCGTAAGGGCAATGTACGAACATGAGTTTCTGTACTAAGTATCTTGGATAAACTCGTTGCTAGGGACATCGCTGACCGGAATCTATGCAGCGTGCACGAAGCAAAGGAGAAAGACTACGCACTGCAAGACCTTCTTGTCGACGCCCTGACCAGCGAGATTTTCCGCTCAAGATAGAATTCAAGGGATTACTGTGACATGGCTGCTAATCATGGATATGGGCCTAACAAGATGAGTACCCGTGAAATGAAGAGACGGATTTTTTTGGGAAGTGGATTCGCTCTGACGCTTGTGCCTCGCGCGCAGGCTGGGCTGGATGTGTCGCAGCTAGAAGGTGTGGGCAAGATCCTCGCCGATGCCGCTGAGTCAGGAGAGGTTCAATCTAGCGCGCTCTACGTTCGGCAGGGCACGGACGTCTTTTCACGCTCGTACGGGCTGGCGTACGAAACCGATGCGATGTTTTTGTTGGCGTCAATTTCGAAAACCATCTCAGTTGCTGCCGTCCTGACTCTCTTCGATGAAGGACGCTTTCGCCTGGATGACAATGTGCAGCGCTACCTGCCTGAATTTCAAGGTGAAGGGCGTAACAAGATCACCATTCGCCAGTTGATGACGCATGTCTCGGGTCTTCCCGATCAACTCCCCGAGAACAGTCACCTGCGTGCGTCGCACGCGTCACTTTCTGAATTCGTTGCGGCCGCGGTCAAGACGCCGCTGCTGTTTGAGCCCGGTACCCGATACGGTTACTCCAGCATGGCGATTTTGCTGGCCACGGAGATCGCTCGGCGGATTTCTGGCCGTTCGATTGCCGATTTGACGCAGGAGCGGATCTTCAAGCCGTTGGGGATGACTCGCTCGGCGATGGGATTGGGGACTTTCGAGCTCTCTGATTTTGTGATGAATCAGGTCGATCGAGCAGCTCCCGAGTCGGGCGCCGGCGATCCATCAACGAAGTCTTGGGATTGGAACAGTCCCTACTGGAGAAAGCTGGGAGCGCCCTGGGGTACGGCTCACGGATCGGCGGAAAATGTCGCTCGATTCCTGCAAGAGCTGCTGCATCCAACCGGTCGGATTCTCAAGTCAGAAACCATCACGATGATGATCAGCAACCAGAACCCACCGAACTTACGGCCGCGTGGTTTGGGTTTTGACCTCGGGCAAATTGGCGGGACGACTCAGCTGAGTGACGCAACGTTTGGGCACACCGGATCCACCGGAACGATTTGCTGGGCGGATCCATCGACAGATTCGATAGCCGTAATCCTGACCACGCTTCCCTACCGAGCCGTCTCTCCGCACCCCAGGGACCTTGTTGCAACACGGGTCGCCCAATTGCTGCGAAAAAGCTAAGGGAGGAAAAAATATTGCCTGTACGAACTCATAGGCTGTTAACTGGTAAATATCCAGCGAATCCCTTTTGACCTACATCCCCTTTCATCAACAGGCCGACGCCTGTGCTATACATCGAGAAGACACTATGGCCTGTTTTTACAGCATCGGTCGCCACTACATCAATACGATCATTGTGGCAGCCCGTGGGTTGGTCGTTAGCGCAATGTTATTCCTATTCTCGCCTGCTCATGCTGACCAGCCAAACATCGTACTGGTGTTTACGGACGATATGGGGTGGGGCGACTTGGGCGTGTTCTATCAGAACGAATCCAAGCACGAAAAGCGGCATCGAACGCCGTACCTGGATCGGCTGGCGGCTGGCGGATTGCAAATGCGAGCCCATTATTGTCCGGCGCCCGTGTGTGCCCCCAGCCGTTCCTCTCTTTTGACGGGCGTTCACCAAGGCAACGCGGTAGTGAGGAACAACCAATTCGACAAGGAACTGGAGGATAACCACACGCTAGGTTCAGTTCTTCGCGAAGCAGGCTATCGAACGTGCATGATCGGCAAGTACGGCTTGCAGGGCGGTCCCAAGGAAAAACAGCAAACTGGGACTCCATCCGACTGGCCTTCGTATCCCACGAAACGTGGCTTCGATGACTTCTTCGGTTACGTCAGCCACTACGCTGGGCACCTTCATTATCCCAACGATCCCTGGAAGTTGGCTAATGAAGGACATCGTGGTGTACCGGATCTCTGGTTGTCCTCGGAATCGAAAGACTATGAAATCAGCGAGTCATTATCCAAGTGCTACACAACGGATCTGTTTACCGCCGCTGCCAAACACTTCCTGAAGTTGCATGTTGAGCGTCGAGCGAATCAGCCGTTCTTTCTGATGCTCAACTACGACACGCCTCACGCGGCACTGCAAATCCCAACGGGCCCGTATCCGAGCGGCGGTGGCATTGATGGAGGTGTGCAGTGGACCGGTGGTAATGACCCGAACGCCATCGCTCAACCAGCGATCAACACCGCCGTTGGCGAAGTCGACTCGTTTATTCATCCGGATTACGCAGATCAGCCTTGGTCGGATGTCGAGAAGCGATTTGCCACGATGGTTCGGCGGATCGACTCAGCAGTGGGCGACTTGAATGAAACGTTGGAAGAGTTGGGGCTCGCGGAAAACACACTCGTCGTGTTTACCAACGACAACGGACCGCATCACGAAGCCTACCTTGCTGGTGAGTCCTGGGGATCCGCCAGTTACACGCCGCAAGCTTTTCAGTCCTATGGCCCGTTTGATGGTACGAAGCGAGATTGCTTGGAAGGTGGTATTCGGATGCCAACGCTCGCGTGGTGGAAAGGCACGATTGCCGCGAATCGCATTGATAACACGCCTTCTCAGTTCCAAGACTGGATGGCCACGTTCTGCGAGGTGGCGGGAGTCCCGGCACCAGCTCGTTGCGATGGCGTTTCGTTATTACCTACATTGACTGGCGAAGGCGAGCAAGCCGAGAGCTTGGTGTACATCGAATATGAAAACGGAGGCAAGACGCCAGATTACGCGGACTTTCTTGAGTCTCATCGATCTCGGCGGCGGAAGGAGATGCAGGTCATTCGTATGACGGGCGACGACGGCCAGTCGTACAAGGGCGTTCGCTATGACATCCAGTCCGCCGATGACGATTTTGAAATCTACGATGTGGAATCGGACGTCGACGAAGCAGTCAATCTGGCGAATGCGTCGGCATCCATGAGACAGTTGCAACGGAAGATGAAGGCCAAGGTCTTGCAAGTACGCAGTCGCAACGATTCCGCCCCTCGACCCTACGACGATGCCGTTATTCCAGCGTCGGAACAAGCGAGCTCTGACTATCAAGTTCTCGGCTTTCCGATTCCGGACAAAGTCAGTTACGTTCCGAATCCTCTAGGCAAAGGAGAAAATGTCTCCGACAGCCTAACTGTGAACGTTCGCGGCGAGCTGACCTTTGTCGCTCCAAGACCCGGCGTTTATGAGATCAAGGGCAGCTTCAATGTCACTGAAGAAGGGCCGCATACGATCCACGTTCGTTCCGATTCAGCTTGTTTCATGCGTTTGCATG
>JANSWS010000725.1 GCA_024743355.1 bacterium | reverse complement strand
GAAACACGCCACGGGATCAAGGCGGATTGGGCGACATTCAGTATCCGCTGGTAGCAGATCTGAGTAAGCAGATCGCGCGGGACTATGACGTACTCACCGGTGAAAGCGTCGCTCTGCGTGGACTGTTTCTGATTGACAAGCAAGGGGTCGTGCGTCACCAAGTGGTCAACGATCTGCCACTGGGTCGCAGCGTGGACGAAGCTCTGCGAATGGTTCAGGCTCTGCAGTACTTTGAGAAGAACGGAGAAGTCTGCCCAGCTAACTGGAAAGAAGGCAGCCGCACCATCAAGCCTGATGTGCAAGGTAGCAAGAGCTTCTTCCAAGCCGAGTACAAGAGCTAACGCAATTTAACTTTTGGCATAGTCGCCGATCGCTCCGCGATCGTAGCGTCTTGTTCGAAAAAGCTCATCAACTCGACTTCAAGAAAATCCACCTGCCATCCCTTGCCAACTAGCGCGACGGATGGCTTTTTTCGTGCGAGGAAAGCCAGCATCAGGCATCAGGCATCAGGCATCAGGCATCAGGCATCAGGCATCAGGCATCAGGCATCAGGTATCAGGTATCAGGTATCAACTCTCAGGTCTCGCAACTAGCAACTAGCAACTAGCAACTAGCAACTAGCAACTAGCAACTTCTTTCAGTGCGGAACGCACGGCAGGATTTAGCCTTGGACTTCAGTCCAAGGAATTCGATCCAGAACAAATCCCAAAAGTCGCGAATGCGACGACAGGAAGCGTGGCTGCCATCGCGGTTGGCATGTAGATATTCGGATTGAATTGAGCTACATGCGGCACATCACAACCAGCTCTCGCTGAGTTTCCGAAGCTCCAACTGCCAAGCGCCGCCCTGCTACGCCCGACGTAGGCGTGTTGTACTCGACTGGTTGGCACAACCCGGAGCTCCGACCAACTCTTCCGTGTTTGTTGTTCCCTTTCAGGGCGATTGGGACTATTTCGATGCCAACCCAGGGCGGCGGCAATGCCAAAGAAGTGGCTAGTTGCTAGATGCTAGTTGCTAGAAAAACCGGGGAAAGCAGGCATTGCCTTTGCCCTGGGCTGGTTTGTTGCAGGCCTTTCAGGCCGGAGAACAGCAAGTGCCCTCTGTTGCCAGCCTTTCAGGCTTGGGAGAGCGGCTAGATGCAAGAAGCTAGTGGCTAGACCTGAGAGATGATATCCGATGCCTGATCCCTTGAGTCTTACTCCTTACTCCTTACTCCTGATGCCTGATGCCCGATACCCGATACCCGATACCCGATACCCGATACCCGATACCCGATACCTGCCTTTCCGGTTTTTCTAGCCACCGCCACTTGTCTTTCTCGCCTCAAGATTCACACCAAGGGATCCGGGCTGTGCAGGCATTCCAAGCAAAACAAGTCTAACCCGGCCGGAACGGCGCTGCGCTGGTTCACGAGCCTACTTGGGTTACTCTTGCCTTCTCGCTTCTCGCTGCTGGCTTCATGATCGAAACTCTCCACGAGTTTCGCTACCGGACGTTCGATTAGCTCTTCTAGCTTCTAGCCGCTAGCCGCTAGCCACTTCCTCTTTCTCGCCTCTAGCCGCTTCTTTTAGCGAATGTTGACGTTGGTTGTTTCCAAGGTATCGAAGGGCTGGGGCTGTCCGTCGGAGTAGGTTTGCGCTCGCAATTCCATCAACTGGGGAATGCGAGGCACAATGACGAAGAAATAGACAATCTGCTCGTCGGGTCGGATGAATTGGATATTGGGAAGCGCGATGCT
>JANSWS010000117.1 GCA_024743355.1 bacterium | reverse complement strand
CGTAGCTCGCAAAGCGTACGTCGTGTCCCGCATCGATCAGTGCGCGGCCCATCTCTCGCGCTCGCGTGGAATGCCCGCTGCCTTCGCCGGAAAAGCCATACATGATCCTGGTCATGCCCACGCTTTCATAAAACTTGGAGTTCGATCAGTGGCAAACAGAACAATATAGCTTCCGCCGCCTTAAGAATCTCTCCGTGACGCACGGCTGCTAATCATCCTCCCCTGCCTCTTAGAGATGCCGTCGCCGCAGTATCCTTGCGACAAAAATCTTGTTGTTCGGCCCTTCATCGCGGGCTGTGGTGGTCCATCAGATACGGGGTGGCCTGGGCTCATTCACCCTAACATTGCTTCCGATGTACCTGCCTAGGCAGGAAAGCGGGGGCTCGGTTTACCCTGCTGTGGCAGGGCGGTAAGGACCTGACAGGGTGCTGATCGGATAGATTGACCAGGTTCAAGTTTCGAGTTTCCAACTTCGGGGAGAATTTCATGTCCAACTTCGCTCGCCTTACTTTTGGCTCCATGTTAGTCGTACTATTCGCATCGGCCGCGAAGGCACAGATAGCTGAACCGCCCGCTGAGGCCTTGGACGTCATGTCGCGATATGATCGGGCAATACTGCAGCAAGATGCCGATGCCCTTCAACAGATTCTCAGTGATGACTACGTGCTGATTGGCTGGGACGGTGAGGAGCTCGACAAGGCCCAAATTATCGGCGAAGCCGAGGGAGGCAAGTTTAAGCTGGATGTGGCCAAAAGCGAGAATAGCGTGTATCGCATCTATGGCGACACTCTGCTGTGGCGAGGTGACTGGACGGAAAGTGGAACCGACGACGGAGAACCCTTCACGAAACACGGTGTCTTCACCACCGTTTTGGCGAAACAGGATGGGGTTTGGAAGGTCATTTCCGATCAAGTAACGCAACGCAAGCAAAATCCAAATATCGAAGGGATCTGGCGAATGCATGCCAGGATGGACGCTCAGGGGCGTAGAACCGAAGTCCAGCCCAATGAAGCTTCAAGCACCATTCTGAAATTCATTCCTGGCGGCAAGTGGTGCGTTACCTATGCGGATGCCAACGGGGGGATCAACTTTCACCACGGCGGCGATTATGTGCTGGAAGAGAATACTTACGTCGAAAACATCGGCTTTGCCAGTGAATCGACCAGCAACATGTTGGGTTCCGAATTCAAGTTCCATGTCGAAGTCAAAGGCGATTCATTGATTCAGAAGGGCATCAACAATAGCTACAACGAAGTTTGGCGGAGGGTAAAGTAGCGAACATCTCTGAAAGCTCTGCTTGACAGACTATTTTCACCCCGATTAAATTGTATCACAGTAATGCTACAGTAATCCTGTCGCAGAGTTCTGCCGCATCGTTCTGTCTTGGGGAGTGGTATGCATCTAGAGATCTCGCCTCGGGATGGTATGCCCATCTACCGACAGATTGTGCAGCAGGTGACCTACCAGATCGCTTCTGGGCAGCTGGTTTCGGATCAAGAGTTGCCACCGATTCGTAGCCTGGCTGAGCAGTTGTTGGTTACTCCTAATACAATCGCGAAGGCCTATCGCGAGTTGGAGTCTAGTGGTCTCGTCTACAAGCGTCAGGGAGCGGGAACTTTCGTGGCGGACATTGCATGTTCTCCACTCGCCAAACGCGAGCGGAGACGTATCTTGACGGCCCGGGCTGATTCCTTGCTGGCAGAAGCACGGCAACTGGGCTTCGATTTCAAGGAAGTGATTGAGCTTTTGCACGGTCGCCAAGCTGTTCTTGAGCGTTCGCTGAAGCAGGAGCAGAGTCGTGTCGGATAGAATCGCCCAGGTACGAAATCTTTCGCGTCGATTCGGCCGCACGCAAGCCTTGGATCACGTCAATGTCGATCTGTTTCCAGGTTACGTCTACGGGCTGGTGGGTGGCAACGGTCAAGGTAAGACCACGCTGATCAAGCACTTGCTCGGGCTGCTGAAGGCACAAGAGGGCACGGTGGAGGTGCTCGGTATGGACCCCGTCAAGCAGCCTGTTCAGGTTCTGCAACGCATCGGCTATTTGTCGGAAGAACGCGAGTTGCCGGATTGGATGCGGATTCGCGAATTGCTGAATTACACCGCGGCCTTTCATTCTGGATGGGATGCAGCTTACGCCGATGAGCTGCTGGCAACTTTTGGTCTGGATGAGCAGAAAAAGATTCGGGAACTCTCCAAAGGCATGCGAGCGCAGGCTGGCTTGATCGCCGCCGTCGCGCATCGTCCGCAATTACTTCTGCTCGACGAGCCCTCGACGGGCCTCGATGCCATTGTGCGTAGGGATATTTTGAATGCGATCGTTCGCACCGTGGCGGACGAGGATCGGACGGTGCTTTTCTCATCGCACCTGCTGGACGAAGTGGAGCAGATGTCCGATTTTGTTTTCATGGTCGATGCCGGTCGAGTCGTATTGCAAGGCGAGCTTGACACCATTAAACAGTCGCATCGCCGCTGGCTCATTCAGTTTTCGGAGCACCGAGATTCCTTTCCTCGGCTGGATGGGGTTTTGTGGGCGGAATGCAACACATCACTCTGGAGCGTGATTTGCAATGGCAGCCCGCAAGAATTCTCGAGCCTCATCCAGGCTGCCGGAGGCCGTGTGCGGGAAGAGCGTGCAGCGTCTCTGCAGGAGATCTATGTTGCTCGAGTTGGCCCTGGCACAACGAGGCCGATGGAATGAACAGGTGGCGTCCGCAGAGTCCGGATCAGGCGGTGCTGTGGGAGTTATGGCGCACGGGCAGCAGCGATTTGTTGCTTCGAATGTCAATCACACTCGGCTTTTGTCTAGTGATTTATGGCATTGAACGTTCTACGGACTTGGGACCGGAGTCCGTTGTCATCTCTGGAATTCTCATTCTAGTTCTAACCATCTCGGCTAGTGCCACTCAAAGCTGGATGTCGAGACTCGCTTTTTCGGACACTGGCTTCATGCTTCGTTGGCAACTGCTTCAGCCGATTAGCACCGTCCGGCTGGTTGGACTTACGTTGGCGTATACTCTGCTGACCGCATTCCTAGCCTTTACTGTACCTGCCCTGCTCTTTAGTTGGCTCACGGGTATCAGCGTTCCGCTGGCAGGTCCTCTCGCAATACTCGGTTGTCTAGTGGTTTGTCTTCTTGCTTCGACCTGGGCTCCCAAGTCGATGTCGTTACGCATTCTGTCCCTTATGACCGTGATTGTGATCCTTTCTACCATCGCGATCATTGCTTCTCGTCGATCCGCGGAACCTGTATTGATGTTTATCGGGCGTCCGGAAACGTTTTACTTTAAGTGGTATGGCTATCTGGCATTGGCAGTAGTTGCAATCATTGCTTTCTCGATTACTTGCATGGCGGTGACCCGTCAGCGATGCGGTGAATCTCTATTGGGCCAGCTGTGGGCAGCATGGCCACCCAGCGAGTGGAAGAAGTCGGTTCAAAGTGCCAGGTTGGCAGGCAGTCGTCGCCAAGGCGGGTTTGCGGGGCCGGTCAGAGCGCAGTTCTGGTATGAGTGTCAGAATTTTGGTAAGCGGATTCTGGTACTTTGTTGCTTTTTCCCAATTGCCGTCTGCTGTTTTATTGCTGTCGCGTTGTCACTTGGCTACGATCCCGGTGGCGGAGACCGCGTGTGGATGATCGCGTTGCTTGTTGCGCCCATTGTGTATCAAATTGTGGGCATCGATGGAGCCGTAGGGCTCCGCAGTTATCGAGGTTCATTGAGAATGTCTACTTTCGACGCCTCGCGACCTCTCACCAGCGTGCAGCTGATTGAAATCAAGCTGCTTGTGATCGCCGTCTGTTCGATTCTGGGATGGCTGCTGCTGGCTTTTTGTGCCGGCACCTACGTGATGCTCTTGGGCGATCCGAACCTTTGGTTGACTGCTGGGCGGCAATTTCTCAAGGCACTTTATGAATCCCCATTGTGGATGGCGATTGGGTTACCGCTGGCTCTCACTCTCGTCCTGACCAGCACATCCGCGTGGCTATTGGCAGTTTGGCTCTGGCTACCACGTCACCCATGGCTAAGCAATGCATTTACCCTGGCTGCCGTACTGCATCTGTTTCTGTTTGTGTGGGATAGCACGCACCACTTCCAATTACTGTTTTTATGGAGACTGTATGCCTACTTGCTGCCCCTGTGTGGGTTGGCGGTCTCAGCTTGGATCCTCTGGCGCGCTTATCGTCAAGGCATCTGTCGCACACGTTTGTTTGCCATCGCTTGCTTGCTTAGCGGTGCTCTACTGGTATGTGCCGCGGTAATCGTTCAGCAGGTCGAACTGGTGCGTCTCAAGTTGTCCATGCCTGAGATTTTTCTCATGCTCGTCGCCTTGCTACTAACGCCTATGGTATCCATTGCGGCGGCGCCATTGGCCTTTAATCTGCATCGACATCAATAGGAATCCATCCGGAATCCGATGAGAACCTCGGATAAAGCTAAATCGGCTAATGCTTTTCGGATTGGTTTTAAGTATGGAAGCCAGATGCATTGCCATTCGACAGGCATGAGGGTCAACCCCGGGGCAGCGTAGCAATCGTCAAGGGACAGTCATTTAAGAGAGCCCAAGCGGTACGCGAGAGTGGTGTTTGTATGCTGATTTCGAAATTAACGCTCATCACGCTAGCCTTACTGATGGCGCTGCTTAGCGTGGCCATTCTGCGTAAGCAGCTCGCCGCCAAGAATTGCCCGGTACACAATCGGTGGGCCGGGTTTGTAGCAATTTTGATCGCCGTGGTGCTAATGTTTCTGAGTCTGGGCGTTGCGGCGATCGCGATCTTGGAGTTCGGCCATTAGTATGGAATCTGAAAGGACGGGAGCATCAGGTGCAAAAGGCGGCATTGAGTACCAACTGAAGACCGAAGAGAACCGCGGCTAACGCCAAAGCGGCTAATGGTTTTCGGACACTTGCCAACCACGTGAACCTATACATTTCCTAGGTGACATTCAATTCCCTCAATGCGGCGGTCGAATCGCCGAAGCTGTCGGACTGTACGCCGAACTGATGCAGCATCCATAAATACAGGTTGCACAGTGGTGTTTGTTCCTTGAACTTTCGATGCCAACCATGTTCTAGGCGGCTGCCACCACCGGCCAACAAGATCGGCAGATCGTCGTGATTATGCCGATCGCCGTCGCTAATCCCACTGCCGTAAAGCACCAGGGTGTTGTCCAGAAGCGTACCCTGGCCTTCCTGTACGCTATCCAACGCCTCCAAGAAGTACGCCAGCCGCTGCATGTAGAACAGATTGATCTTGGCGACTTTGGCTTGTTTCTCCGGGCTCTTCCCATGGTGGGACAAATCGTGATGCCCCTCGGGAGCTCCAATTTCAGGGTAGCCGCGGTTGTTGCCTTCGTTGGCAAACATGAGTGAGGCCACCCGCGTACTGTTGGTGCGAAAAGCCAAGGCCAACATGTCCAGCATCAATCGGCAATGTTCACTCCAGTCGCGGGGAACGCCCGCGGGACGTGGGTAGTCCGGAATCCCGTCTTCGCCAATCTGCAGTTTCTCCGAGCGGACCAGCCGCGTCTCGATATCCCGCACTGCGTACAGATACTCATCAAGCTTTCGTCGATCGGCGACGCCCAATTGCGATTGCAGTGTTTTCGCTTCTGAAAGAGCGAAATCGAGAACGCTCTTACGTCGCGACTTGCGAAGCGTGCTGGTCTTGGCGTCCGCGGTGGAATCGCCCGAGCTGAATAGTCGATCGAAGACCGCCGACGGATCCATCTCCTTTGGAAGAGGGCTGGTCGGATTGCGCCAGGCAAG
Organism: bacterium; assembly: GCA_024743355.1. GTDB lineage: Bacteria > Planctomycetota > Planctomycetia > Pirellulales > Pirellulaceae > Aureliella. Next base: position 12,757 of record JANSWS010000117.1, on the reverse strand, counting down.
ATTGGAGGAATAGGCACAGCTGTAGCCGCTATCGCAGCTACCGGCCTGAGAGCTTCCTTGCAGTCCAAGTTCCAGGGAAGCGAAACGCGTATCTGTCCCCACCTGCTGAGCGATCACCTGATCCACGGAAGTGCCATTGTGGATGTCCGCTCCGTCGGTCTTCTTGGGGTGAGCGCCTGTCAAGAATGCAGCCGCGCTGCGGGCGTGATCTCCAGGTCCATCGCCGTGAGCCCGGGCACCATCCAGGGCTAGATTGGTGAGCACGCTAAACTTGGACTTCAGCGACTCAATCGGCTTGAGCAGCGGTGGTAGCTCAAAGCCCTTGCCGACCTTGCCGGGGGTCCAATCGGGCATGTGCTTTCCATTCGGTACATATAAGACTGCCAATCGGAGCGGATGTTGCTGGGATTGGACGGCTTTAGCGGAGCCGCAATGCATGGCTTCCAGCCAGGGCAAGGCGATGGCAACTCCAGCACCGCGCAACAAGCTTCGTCGGTCGATGTGAGGCTTTCTGTTCATGGCAACTCCTGGCCGCCTTTCTTTTGAAACGGATCGCTTCGCACAATTTCCAACAGCAATGTGCTAAAACGATAGTCATTCTTTTCCAATGCAGATACGATCTTGTCGACTGCGCACTGGTCGTAATATTCCAGACCTCGTCCGAGGGCGTAGGTCAGCATCTTTTCGGTCAAGCAACGCACGAACTCATCGCGGTATTTTTCGACCAACAGCTGACGCAAGTCTTTGGCACCATGGACGCTTTGCCCACCGGGAAGTTCTCCCAAGGCATCGACTGGGTAGATCCCGTCCCGAGTGCGGTAGAGACCGACGGCATCGAAGTGTTCGAGAGCAAACCCCAGCGGGTCCATCAACTGATGGCAGTTCGAGCATGCTGGATCTACTCGGTGCTGTTCCAATTGTTGCCTCAAGCTACCGCTGACTTGGCTTCTTTCAGGCAGCTCCGGTACGCCTGGAGGCGGCATGGGTGGCGGCATGTTCAAAAGTGTCTCTAAGATCCACTTGCCTCGCTTGACCGGGCTTGTGCGTGTGGGATTGCTGGTGACGGCCAGTACACTGGCTTGAGTGAGCAGTCCCGCTCGGTTGGTGCCCTCGAGCGAGACGCGCCGAAACTCTTTTCCTCGCACGTTGGGAATCCCATAAAAGCGGGCCAGCTCTTCATTTACATAAGTGAAATCGGCGTCTAGCAATCGCAGAACGCTCAAATCCTGGCGCATGACTTCCGCGAAGAAGCGAAGCGTTTCATATTCCACAAGCTGCTTGATGCGCTCATTCCATTTGGGAAAAGCCTCCGCGTTCGGCTGGAAATCCGCAAGACGCCGCAGAGTCAGCCATTGGCCGGCGAAATTCTCAATGAACTGACTGGCCCGTGGGTCCTGAATCATGCGATTGATTTGTTTTTGCAACTGGGCTTCGTCGCGAAGTTGCTTTTGACGGGCGGCGGAAAACAATTCGCTATCTGGCATGGAACTCCAGAGGAAATAAGAGATGCGGGTCGCCAATTCAAATTCATCCAAATCGCGATGCCTTTGAAAGGACAATCCCGCCGCGGGCGGTTCGACTCGAAAAAGAAACTTCGGCGAGATCAAAATGGCTTGCAGAGCCACTTGAATGCTCTCTTCGAAAGAATCTCCGTCTTCCTGAACGGACATTGCCAAATCGACCAAGGGTTGCAAGTCACGATTCTCGACGGGGCGGCGGAAGGCGCGGCTGGCCAGGCGGAAGAGCACCGCCCGCGTCGCTCGCTGTCGATCGCCATCATTCGCCGGTTCGGTGAAGACGATCGCTCGATGATAAGACGACCTTTCTTCACGGCCCTTCCCGGCTGCCTGTTCCAGCGAGTTGCCGGATTGTTTGCCCACCAGAGAAACATGGTGAATGATCAGATTGCGGTCCAATTTTTCCGCGCCCGCAGATGCGGGTTGATAGAAATCATTCAGGAACGCAATTCCAACCTCGCGACTACCGGCTCGTAAGCGCAGCGGGATCAAAAAGTCTTTTGGCGATTCGGCTGGGTTGGTTACCGCCAGACGGCGTACGGGATTGCCGTCGACGATCACCGCCATTTGCACCGGTTCCCTGCCAACCTGGTCACCACTGGCGGAGATCGTCAGTTGGTAGGTCCCCGCCCAAGGAATTTGTTCCTTGAAACTGGCGGTGCCGTTGCTGGTAATGACTAAATCGCCTTGGGAGGACGTACCTGACTTGTCGATCTGTAGTTGGCTCCCCGAGTAACTGGCTTCGAATATTTTCGCCGGCGGTGGCGTTTGAATCAGAGTGTGGCTTATTCTCTCCGCCTCCAGTAGATATTTCTCCATCAGCAAAGGCGGTAAAGAAAGCACGTCTCCGATATTGTCGAAACCGTAGCCTACGTCATCACCGGGTAGCACCGAAGAGGTTTGAAAGTTCGGTAGTCCAAACAGATCGCGGATTGTGTTTTGATATTCGCTCGCATTCAAACGCCTCAGCGTAACGCGGCCTGGATCCGGCTCTCGTCCACAGTCGTAATTCTCAATCGTATCCGTGATCCAGGCGATCAGAGTTTGGCGATCTGGATTTGCCAATTCACTCACATCGGGCGGAGGCATCGTCTCGAGCTTGAGCATCTCTACAATGCGATTGGCGACGCTGCGCTCCTTGAGCAGATCGAGTGGTGTTTCAAAGTGCTCTAGCGATAGACCTGCATCGGCCTCCGCTCCGGAGTGGCAATCCAGGCAATGCTCACTTAGCAGCGGGAGAATTTGCTCCCGAAATTCCCTGTCTTGCTGCGCGGAATCATCGGCGCGGGCCAACGATGTGAAAGCTAGAACGCAGATAGCGAGCAATACCGGACCGAATGCGGCAATCCGCGAACAACGGGGTCGCAGCCGCAGGACGTACCGGTGCCGGGACGACATGGTGCTATGTCGTTTCAAGTAGTCGGCGAGCCATCGGATAGGTCGAGAATGGGTCATTTATTAGGTGGGGAGAAAAAAGATAAGCCGTCGCGGGACTATGGTCCGATCTCGGGCAGGCTTCCAGGAGTTCGAGGCTCCCTCATCTATACTCTAGCCTGTCCTCCAGGGGTGCCCGAATTTGCCATAAAAATGGGTACAAGTCGCCCAAGCGGCCAAGCAAGTAGCGTACGAGCTTGCCACAAGTACTTAGGCTGAATTTCAACTCTCTGCGAGAAAGGCACAATGATCGCGTTTAATATCAGCATTTTTGGGGGTGAGGTGGGGCTGCTGCTGTCGTCGTTGGATCTGATGAGGAGGGCCAGGCAATAAGCAATCCGTTTTGAGGTTGGGTTTTTCGCCTCAAGCCTTGTTAGCTACCAAGATCCATCCGGGCGGCTTATACCCATTTCCGCGCAAGTAGATCTATCCTGGCCTTGAGACCGATGTACCAGCAATGTCCCAAGTACTTTAGAATCGATTTTCAGAACACGGGAACAACAGATGTATGGTGTTACGCGATAGTTGTTGAACCTGGCAAATCGTTGATCTGGGCGGCGGGGCGATAAAAGATCCCTAATGCCCCATCGCGGTCGCCGGGAAGCAACTATCGAGGCCCAGAACAGGATCACCTTGCATTCTTTTTTTCCCGAGCAGAAATATCTTGGTGCACGCAACACATCATGAGCTAATGATGTATTCTCGTCCTGAGTCGAGGATTCAGCGACGTCCTGTCGTTTAGATGGCACAGCGGAAATAGCGGATGACACTGAAAGAACTAGAACAGAAGATCGCTCAATTACCGCCGGAAGAACTTGCGGAGTTTCGCAAATGGTTCTTGCATTTCGACAGTGATCGGTGGGACGAGCAAATTGAAAAGGATGCTGCATCCGGAAAGCTTGATTCCTTGGCACATGAGGCACTACGTGAGTTTCGAAGTGGCCAAACCAATCCACTATGAATCATCACGCCACTTCGGCGTTCTGGGATTGCTATCAGCGGCTTCCTGCTTCAATTCAGCAACTTGCCGACAAGAACTACGAATTGTTGAAACGCGATCCCGAGCACCCATCGTTGCATTTCAAGAAGGTCGGCTCGTATCGTTCGGTACGTGTTGGTAGACAACCTCCTGCAGCAGGTGCAGGCTACAGGCGGCACTAAATCGCCCTCTGCGTAGAAATCCCCGCCATCCCGGTAGCCCCACTGCTTCCCGTTTCTCTAAGTCATTGCCAAGTATCAGCTTAGAACCGATCCTCGGCAGCCATGCTTGGTTGGGTACTGGCGCCAGGCATCGGAAGCGGGAACTCGGTTAAGGCTCGAAGCGTTTATTCCTGGACGCGACATGGCATCGGGGCTGGTTCCCAAGGCATCGCAGCACGAATTTCCAGAAATCCGCCAAAATCCCACTAACAACATCGCCAGGTCCGGGTCTTTCCTACAGAGGACAAACGCGATGCGAGGGAACGCCCGACAGTGACTGCAAAATGCAGCGAAAAGAGTCCATGTTGAAATCGACTCCGGATGCCAACGAAGCTGAGCCGGGCCTCCCAGGGCAAACCACTCTGAAAGAGTTGTTTGTTCAGGAGGAATCGAACTTGCTGCGCTATGCTTTCACGCTGACAGGACGCAGAGCGGTTGCGGAGGAAATTGTACAGGAAGTGTTTCTTCAGCTGCATGCGAAGTGGAGTCAGGTTCAATCGCCTCGCGGATGGCTGTATCGCAGTGTTCGCAATCGGGCCTTCCACCATGGGCGAAAAAGCAAGCGCGAGATTTTACAGGCCCATGCTGAAGTTGACCCGGTGGACGGCAGCTACCAAGAAACCCCGGATGTGCTGATGACCCGCATTGAAACCTGTTCGACGTTACGCAAGTTGATCACAGAACTCGATCCGGTAGATCAGGAATTAATTCGATTGAAGTACTTCGAGGGACTCAAGTACCGGGAGATTGGGGAGCGGACTGGGCTATCCGTGGGGAATGTCGGATACCGATTGCATCACATTTTGAAGCAACTGGCCTGTGGTCTTAACCAACAGAAAATTGACGAAGTGCTATGAGCGAAAATTCTGAACCTAAGTCGAAGGCGGCTGAGCTAGAAGCTCGACTTGCGGCTCTCGTCATGGGCGAGGCATCGGACTTTGAGCAAGCCCAACTCGAGGAGTTGATGTCGCAGCAGCCAGAATTAGCGGATGTATATGATCGGCTTTTGGCGACGCATCTTCTGCTGCAAGATGTGGGCGAAGGCGAGTATCCCAGCGATACTCAGGGCTGGAAGCTGTCCGAAGGGCGCCGCAACGCGGTGCTTGCAGTGATCGATGGTGAGCAGCCGCGTCCGCAGACAGAGCCGGACTTTCGCGAGCTGCAAACGCGCAAGCCTTGGATGCGACGCAGTATGTCGAAGCCCTGGCTGCTAGCAGCCTCAGCCGCATGTGTGCTGGTTTGCGGTGGTCTGCTTGTTAATGCTCTTTTGCTGCAATCCAGAGCGAGGCACTCACTTGCGAGTGCCCGGATGAGAGTTCCGCGTGAGCCTGCCGAGTTTGCGACCCCTCCGGGGGCGGTGCAATCGGCATCCAGTAATGAGGCAGGTTCCATGGTGGCGGAAAGCCGATTCGCGGAGCTGTCTGCTTCGATATCTTCCGAGTCTTCATCTGACACCTCGATGGATCCGCAAATCGCATTGTCGGACATACGCGGCTCATTGGGAGGGCAGACTCTCCCAAGTCCCTACTACTTGTACGAAGACAGGCAGTTCCTTCCCTCGACTACCACAGGCGAGGCTAGCGATGAACTGTCACTCAAGCTGTTGTCACCCTCCGCAGACTCGAACTCCCTTCCACCCAACTACAGGCAAGATTTGTTCTCGATGGGCAACTCGGGTACGGGTGACTCGGGCATGGGTGCCGGCGGTATGGGAGCCGCGGTCGGCGGCATGGGTGGTTCTGCCGGCGGAATGTATGGAGGTGGCTATGGCGGCGGTGGCTATGGTGGAGGTGGCTACGGTGGTGGCATGAATGGTGGCATGGCCAGCGGTCTAGGTGCCCCTGGCAGTCCAGGTGGCCCTGGTGGACCATTTGGCGGCGGCGGAATGGCGGGTGGAAGCGGTCTGGAAGGCACGCCGCTGCCTGCGACTCGCGCGGCAGAGCCCGCTGAACTAGGTGACGCAATCATTGCAGACAAAAGCGGCGTCCCAGCCAAAGGCGATGCACCGTTTTCCGATGTGACAGAGGGGGAAGTGAATCGGCCTTTCTTTGGACAAGTAGCGGGGGCAGAAGAGTCAGCGTTCGGCGTCGACGACGTTGCACAGCGTGAACCTTCTAACGCCACGATGGATTTCGAATGGAGTCTGCCACAATCGGCCTTGCAGCCACCGGCGGATCCCTTCGCTACTCGGGAACAGGGATTCGTTGACGGTTTGGGCGTGGAAGATCCGGTAACTCGCGGCCGCGGACTCGCTGAGAACGTAACCAAGGAGTCTGTCAGCTCGCTAGTCCGCGATGAAGAAATACTGCAGTTCAGACGCGATCGCTTCGACTCGACCAAGCAAGCGGAGGGAAAGGCAGCCGTACTAGGGGTTGAGCTGCAAACTTTGGATTCTGACGGCGATGCCGAACCTCAGGCGGGCAGGTCCGCTGTGGATGGTGTGCAACTGGGTTATCCATCGCAAGATATCCGGCAGGAGGCGGCAGTCGCCCAGCAGTCTCAGGCAGCATCACTTCCTGAAATGCGCGTCGTGGATCCGACGTTCAGCGGACTAGAGAAGCCACAGCAATTCTCTCCTCCAGCTAGAGACAAGATTGAAGAGCAAATTCTCGGGCCATCGGCGGCAAGCCAAGAACAGGCTGATGCTGTTTGGCTGGACCAACAGGAGGCGAAGATGGCCCCGTCCCAGTGGCTATCGCGATCCGGCTCGGTTCGGGCGATGAATGAGGGAGAGCGTTTTGGGATTGGTGCAAAGGCGGAAGTTCTTGGTCGGGATGCGTTCAGCAGGTCAGCAGGACAACTGCAAGGGTTGGACGAGAAAGGGTTGGACGAGAAATCGGCTTCAGCAGAGCCTTTCTCGACTTTTTCGCTGCACGTGGGAGACGTTTCGTTCAAGTTGGCTTTTGAGGCTTTAGCTCGAGGCGAATGGCCAGACGCTTCCAAGGTGCGTGTGGAGGAATTTGTCAACGCTTTTGACTTCCATGATCCTTCTCCCGGAGTCGGCGAAAAGATTGCCTGCAGTGTCGAGCAAACCGTTCATCCTTTCTTGATACAACGCAATCTGCTCAGGATTGCCATGCGTACGGCTTCCAGCGGGAGAGCCAGTCAAACTCCCTTGAGACTCACCTTGTTGCTCGATAATTCGGGCTCCATGGAGCGTGCGGATCGTAGGCAGACTGTGCGTCGTGCATTCGAGACGCTTGCTGGCCAGCTGAGTCCGACAGATCAGGTCACGCTGATTAGTTTCGCCAGTGTGCCGCGTTTGTTAGCCGACCGCGTTGATGGCAGCCAAGTGTCGCAGCTGGTCGAACGCATCAGCCAACTTCCGAGTGAGGGTGGCACCAATTTCGAAAGTGCCTTGCAGCTGGCAATGGAAAAGGCCTTGGAGCAGTACGATCCCAACGCACAGAATCGCATCGTGTTGCTTACAGACGGCGCGGTGAACTTGGGAGACGCTGATCCGCAACAGTTGTCCAACATGATCGCCAAAATTCGCGAGGCTGGCGTCGCCTTTGATGCGGCTGGTATCAGCGCAAGGGATCTCAACGACGAAGTGCTGGAAGCTCTCGCGCGGCAGGGGGACGGTCGGTACTACTTGCTCGACTCTGCTGAGGCTGTGAGTGACGGCTTCGCGCAGCAGATTGCAGGTGCCTTCCGGCCCGCCGCCAAGAACGTGAAGGTGCAGGTGGAGTTCAATCCGCAGCGCGTGGCGCGGTACAAGCTGCTTGGCTTTGAGAAACACCGACTGAAACAGGAGGACTTTCGCAATGATGCAGTGGATGCCGCGGAATTGGCTGCGGCGGAGGCGGGAGTCGCACTCTACCAGGTCAGTCTTCGAGCCGATGGAGTTGGCGATATTGGGTCGGTCTCCGTTCGCTTCCAGGATCTTGCCAGCGGTCGCATGATCGAGAATCGGTGGCCCATTCCTTACCAAGCAAGTCTAGCCACACTCGAGCAAGCCACTCCTGCAGCCCGCATCACCACGGCGGCAGCTCTGCTGGCTGTCAAGTTGCGAGGCGAGCCGCTGGGTGAGAGTGTCGATTTGGCCGAACTTGCGAGAATCGTATCCAGCCTACCGCCGAACGAGCGAAGTAGCCAACGCGTTCAGCAACTGCAGTTCATGATCGAACGCGCGCGGGACTTGGTTGGAAGTAACGAAAACTAGCACCGGAAATTCCTGGGCGACGCTGCCTGGGTATTTCTCCATGCGTCTGTCGCAATCCAAGCAAACGATGATTCGGTATGCGGAGTTTTAATCCGCAGGTGGAGCAGCAACATGAGATCTCTAAGACTATCCCGTTCACCCGCATGGGGTTTGCCTACGGCAGGAATATGCGTCTTCAGGATTTGCGTATTCTTCTGGAGTGCGTCCACTTCCGTGTGTGGCTTTGCTCAAGAAGAGCCTGATCTGAGTGGTCAAGATGCAGCATCCGCCAGCGAGGTCGTGGTGGACAGCGGGGCGCGTATCATCTTGAGTCCGGGAAAAACCGCCGAGCCACGCTTTCTCTACTCCGCCAGTGTGCAAGCCGATGTCAGGGTGTCCGCCACGGAGATCTCCCAGTCCGTCGAAGTCAGTATCCAAGTCATACAAGGGAAGGCAAAAGCGGTGAGCCTGGAGATTCATGGTCCAGGCGAAATTCAGCGAGTAACCAGCGAGAGTATTTCGTCCTGGGCTGTAAGGCAGCAGGATTCGCAGCGATTCTTGGAGCTGCAACTGAAACCCGATGTAAGCGATTTGAAGGCGGTAGTCGTAATCCAGGCCGCGATTCCCAGGCTTTCAGATGATTTGGAATTGGCCCACCTTGGCCCCGGAAACGCGGTTGGTTTCGATTCGCTCGTTCAGATTGAGTACTCAGCCGAAATTGTCGGCAAGCTGGTAAGCACGACAGGATTCGTGTCATTGGCATCGAGCGACGATCGCCACTGGCTACAGTCCAGTTCCGGTGGGAAAATCGTACTTCGTTTGCGTCAACGCGACGCGATGGCACCACCGATTGAGCTGGTGGAGAGTTCACTGCGAGGAGTTCTGCATCCGAGCGGAAGGTCCGTCAGTTTTCAATTGCGGGGCCGGGCGATCGTCACTCAGGCGGGAGCGAGCATCCCAATTCTTTCCGGCGACGTGGCCGTTCGTCGACTGCCGGATTCTCCGGACTATCGTCTTGCGTTAGTCCCCCAGAAGTCGAAGGCTGGATTTGAATTGACTTTCCCGGAGACGGGGAGCTTTCCTGTCAGCCTTGACTTCGTGGCCGCGGTAGCCACTACTCAGGAGAACTGGCGGAGCGTTGATTTCAGCGTGGCTGCCAGTGCTGTCGTCCCGATTACGCTGCAAGATTTTGAAAGTGAGTTGGAGTTTCGACGCGATGCCGACAACCTTATTCCGCTCATGCGGGAAGGTGAATGGCGAGGCTTCTTGCCTGCCACAGGGCGAGCCCACATGGAATGGAAGAGCGTTCGCAGTGCGGGCGAGGGAAAGCTGTTCTTCACTACCCACTCTCGCATTGAAGCCAGTGTTGGCCCAGGGCTCTTACGGCAAGACCATCAGATCGATTATCAGATCTTGCAGGGGCAGTTGAAATCGTTGAGCCTGCGATTACTCGGTCCCGGTGAAATTCTGGATGTTGGGGGCGCGGGAATCGTTGGTTGGAAGGTCGACGGGGAGGAGACGGAACGGCAATTGGTGGTCAGTCTAAGCCAGCCGATTACTGGAAACCACAGCATCGTGGTTCGCAGTCAAACACCATTGGGAGCTTTTCCCGTACGCGAAGCGGGGCTGTGTTTGCAGCCGCAAGGTGCCATTCGCCACTCAGGCTACGTCCGAATTTCTAATTCGGGGTCGGTACGTGTGGAGCCTACCAACCTGGTGGGGCTGACTCAGTTGGCTCCGGAACAGTTTCCCGGTGAGGCCAGCACAGCCAGGCAGACCTTCGTTTATCGCTTTCCATCGGACAATTATGCGTTCACCGTAGTGGCTGATCGTATTCAACCGGAAGTCAATGTTACGCAGCTCGTGCTCTACCAACTGTCTGAGTCCGACCGGACGATCACGGCGGACATTGAAATGGATATTCGAGAGGCCGCTATTCGCGAATGGGATTTCGAAGTTCCCGAAGATTACTCCGTAGTATCTGCTGCCGGGGCAACTGTTGCCGACTATGTGGCGGCATCCGAGAGCAGTGACGGCAGACGCAACTTGAAGATCGTTTTTGGAAGCGAAGTTCAAGGCCGGCAGTTGATTCGACTGCAACTGGAAAAGAACGAAGCGGCCGCGGCTGGCGATTGGATCCTGCCCCGGATCGACTATCCCAATGCAAAGTCGATTCGAGGCGACATTGGAGTGGTGGGTGCCCCTGGATTTCGGATCGCCGCTGGCGCTACCAGCCTGTTGGTAGAGAAGCCGCTGTCCTATTATCCCAATCCGGTGCCCAATCTCCAGCAAGCCTTTCGCATTCGGGAACCTGATTGGTCGGCGACCTTGAGTGTCGAGGTCCTGGAACGCAGCGTTCAATCCGACGTTTTTCATCTGTATTCGTTGAGCCAGGGAACCGTCTACGGCAGTGCACTGGTCAATTACTTCGTCACCGGCGCACCCGTTTCCGAGTGGCGATTGTCGGTGCCCGCAGGCCTGGGCAACGTTACGGTGGATGGCCAGGATATTCGTACTTGGCGAAGAGACGGCGATACGCTGGTCGTTTCACTGCACCAACCCGTTATGGGGTCGTACACCCTGTTGTTAACCTTTGAAGAGAAGCCCGATGAGATTGACGGTTCCTTTGAAGCGGGGCAAGTGACGCCCCTGGATGTCCAAGGTGATCGAGGCTTTGTGCAAGTCGTCAGTCCGATGCAAGTCGAGATCGAACCGTTGCTTGTCTCCAGTCAGCTACTGGTTTTGGATGCCCTGGAGCTACCCGCCGAATTCCGCTTGTTGAGCACCGCACCGGCGCTGGGAACGTGGCAATACACCGAGCGTCCGTTTGATCTGAAGTTAAAGGTCAACTGGTTCGAACCTGGTACTACCGCGACGCAAGTGGTGGAGTTTTCAGAGGCTAAGAGCCGAGTGTCGGCCGACGGAGAATTGGTAACCGATATTGTCTACTACGTGAAGTCACGGGGCCAGCGCAGCTTGCGGGTGCAACTGCCGGGAGATCCCGTTCGCTTGTGGGCCGTATCTGTTGATGGTCAGCCGGTGACCGCTCGGCAAGCTGAAAGTGCCACGCTGATACCCTTGCCTGGTGGCGCGGATTCCAATGTGCCCATCGAAGTCAGTCTTAGGCTGGGTAAACCGGCCATCGAGGAAAGTCTGGCTGAATTGGAGCTCCCCGTCGTGTTTGCTCCGGTTTTGAAAACCCAATGGCAGGTGCAAAGTGACGAGAACCACGTACTGGTAAACCGGGGCGGGAGTGTCCACCCGACCAAGCCGGTACTCTGGCCATCGGGCTTTGAATGGCTGGCCAGCAAAGGATGGATACCCTTGAGTGTCGTTGTTGTGCTGACGATTCTGGCAGCGCCAATCGCCCGAAAAGAATCGCGATGGCAAGGCGTCGCCGTCTTGCTTCTTGCCCTGGCGACCGTGGCAGCCGCTTCTGCCACGTGGGATGCTTTTCAGCGATCTGCTCCTCCGGAACCACTCAAATTGAGTTTGCCGATCTTGGCGGCCGGCGAGCTGGCTTCGCTGAAAGTTCAAAGCGTCCCCGCTTGGCGGGTACAAATCTCCTGGGTCGGTTTGGGTCTGGTCGCCGGTGGGGTCGTGTTGATGACCATAGCCAGGCTTGTTGGCCCGCGTTTGGTCGCAGTCACCTTTCAATTGGCTTCACTTGGCTTGATGGGAGTCGGTGTCTTGCTGTTTCCCAACGGAGCCCCCTGGTTCTTCGGGCTGTTGACCTTGGCGTTGTTCTGTTTGGGTTTCTTGCCTGCTTGCCGCCAGTGGTTCCATGTCATGGGGCATTGGCTGAGTCGCAGTCGACCAACCAAACAAGCTGCTGAGAATGTTGCAGAGGGAGAGGCTTCGGCAGTTGTTACATCGCTGCTGGCCTTTTTGGTGGCCTCATTGGCATTCGGCGCGCCCACGTTGACGGCGGCCGATGAAGAGGACTTCAATCCGGCGGTGTCCATTGTCCAGGAATGGAACCTCTCCAGCCAAGATGGACGATTGGAGGGAACAGGAAAAGTCATCCTATATGGCAAGCCTGGAGATCGTTTTGTGCTGCTGCGAGAACCAGCGGTGTTGACCGACTTTAAGGGGCAGGGCTTGCGTCTCAGTAAACACAAACTGGCGGATCAAGGTTACGCCTATATCATTTCGATCCCAATTTCAGACCCGCAGGTCGCTGTTGATGAACCGGCACGCAACGCAAACGCAAACGCAAACGCAAGAGCCGATGCAGATCTGGACGCAGGACACGAAAGAGAAGCAGAAACGGATGCAGAAACGGATGCGGGTTTCATTCCGGATTCCGATGACCAGGCTAGCGGTATGGAATCGGGCGCGACAGCCGAATTGGCCGGGGATGCTCCGCGGCAGTATGAGGCGACGTTTGCCTTCCAAGTGGAAGCGACGCAGCCCATTCAAGGGATTCCTGTCTTGACCGGTCAGGCGGCCGTGCAGAGTG
>JANSWS010000218.1 GCA_024743355.1 bacterium | reverse complement strand
TCGTGAAGGGATGACCAACCCGCCACGCGCGTAATCACCCAAGGGCTTGTCCAATACTCGGAGGCACATCATTTCGGCGGCCAATCGCGGCCTGAAGGGTTTAAGCGGCTTCGGATTTCGAGTTCGGCCGCGATAAAGCGGAAATTTTCTTTGCTTTGGGCAGCGGCTGCGGGCAAAGAGTAGCTTCTAGCCTGGATACGACTGCCTGCTCAATCTTGTTCTGAAACGGCTTGGCGGTTTCAGGAATCAATCCCAGGAGCGAAATCTGGTCATCGTAGACTTCGGCCCGCCAAGAAACTAAGTAGCCGTAAGCGGCAAAACTCACATCGACGCGATGATCCTTCATGTGCAAGTTCACTTGATGGACCTGTTGCGGAAAGGTCTGAGTTAGATTCGCAACCATTAACTGAATGCGGGTCAGGGCCTCTTCTTGCCCCAAGCAGTGCTGTACCGATGTGTTTATCTCGATCATAGTTGTTATCGATGCCGTCAAGAGTCGATCGAAAAAATAGCGAACCATGGTCCTAGCAAATTGTCTGGTTTTGGGTCTAGCCGGATTCAACGATAATTGGCGACTGGCGACTGGAAACGTATCGTCAACCTAGCGGAGTGCGGAAGCGGCCCCCGAACGGGGGCAAATGCGGCGACCGGGACGCATTGCAAGCCAATATCTGCGTAGATTGGACAAAAGAATCATTAGTGTCCGGGGGCTTGCAGGCATTAGAAGGCAAACTATGCCAAATGGGTTATACTGAATGCATCCATTGGCTCAGCCTGCGGATTACGCATGCGTCGCGGGCGCCTGGTGTGTTCGGCGACTGTAGCCGAGGTTGAGTCCGATTTGCCCCTTTCCTTCTAATGTTGTGTCTCGAGAATTGGAAAATCAACAGAACGAAAATGCGTCGCGGCAATTGCAGCCCAAAATCCCTGAGGCCATGCTGCCTCAGGCAGATCGCGTGGAGGGGCGGGTACCCGCAGAACAAATCGCGCGATCTCTGGAAATGGCGCGGGCGGCTGTCAAGGCAGCCGCGGAGAATCGAGGTCAAAATATCGTTCTGCTGGATTTGACTGAGCAAACGGCATTGTTCGATTTTTTCGTGATCGTTTCTGGTTCCAGCCAACGTCAGCTGGCGGCAATAAGCAACGAAATCGATCGAACCCTCAAGGCCGAGTTTTCTGAAAAACGGATGAGCATTTCCGGCTATGAGGAACCGCGGTGGATCGTGCTGGACTATGGTAGCATCGTCGTGCATCTGTTCGATGAGGACACGCGGGCATTCTACGACTTGGAGTCGCTGTGGGCGGACGCCAAACAGATTGATGTGACGGAAATCGTGGCTACGGCAAGTGCCCAAATGGCCAAGTTCAAGTAGCTAAGGGTCAGGATTTGACTCTCTCGGGGCTGTGGCTCGCCTTGGCTTTTGATCGCCGATGAGCAAGAATTTGCAGCTCGTGCCAGCTAGTCAATTCCGACACTTCGGATTTCCGCACTCCAACCCCATTTTTCAGCCGCATGCAGATTCTTTCGCTAATTCAGGATCGTTTTCTCCAAGCCCTAGAGGGCTGGGTAGAGGATCCAGCTCAATACGTAGAACAGGTGGCAGTTGCCCGCGATGCGCGTTTCGGTGACTATCAAGCCAATATCGCTATGCCACTGGCTAAGACATTGGGTGCTAAACCGCGGGAGATTGCCGAGCAGATCGTGGAACGTCTGCAGGTGGAAGATCTTTGCGAGCCGGCAACGATCGCCGGGCCTGGCTTCATCAACCTCAAGTTGAAGTTGAATTACCTCGGTGAGCAGGTAACTCATATAGCGGCCGATTCACGGCTGTCCGTCGGACAGGTAACACCGCGTAAGTACATCATTGATTACTCTTCGCCCAATGTAGCGAAACCGATGCATGTCGGGCACATTCGAACCACCGTCATCGGCGACGCATTGGTTCGCATCTTGCGTTTTCTGGGTCACCAGGTCATCGCCGACAATCATCTCGGCGACTGGGGCACCCAGTTCGGCATGATCATCTATGGCTACAAGCACTTTGTTGATCCGGCGGCTTTTGAGACTCAGCCTGTTGCGGAGTTGGGGCGCATTTATCGCATCGTGCAAAGCGTGATTGCCTATCAGGCGGCCGTGCTGAAATTGCCTCAAGCGGAGCAAAAACTTGCATTGGCCCGTCAGCGACGTCAGCAGTTGGATGCCGAACCCAATGCAGACGCGAAGCAACAAAAGAAAGAATTGAAGGCAGCCGAAAGAAGTGTCAAAGCCGCTGAGGAAGAGTTGGAGGGCTTGAGGCAGAAAGTCGAGGCTGTCCAGGGCGACTCGGAGCTTCGCTCGATTGCTCAGGATCATGAGAACATAGAGCAAAAAGCGCAGCTGGAAACCGCCAAGTTGCATGAGGGGCATGCGGAAAACCTGGAGCTGTGGAAAAAGTTCATGCCGATTTCGATCACGGAGATTGAATCCGTTTACGATCGGCTCGGCATTCGCTTCGATTACACCTACGGCGAGAGCTTCTACCAGCCGATGCTCGGGGGAGTCGTCGAGCGGTTAATCGAACGCGGGTTGGCGGAGGAGAACGAGGGAGCCATTTGCGTTTTCCTCCCGGGCTTCGATACCCCGATGATCGTTCGAAAACGAGATGGCGCGTTCCTCTACGCCACCACTGATTTGGCTACGATTGAGTATCGCATGGAGAAATTTTCGCCGGATGCCATGCTCTATGTGGTGGATCATCGGCAGAGCGAGCATTTTGAGAAGTTGTTCGCGGCCGCGCGAGCTATGGGATACCGCGACGTCGAACTCAAGCACATCAGTTTTGGTACCGTGCTCGGAGCCGATGGCAAACCGTTCAAGACACGCAGTGGCAACGTGCTCGGGTTGGATTACCTCTTGGACGAGGCTGTCGAGCGGGCGTACGAGGTCGTGTGTGATCCGGCGCGGCTGCAAAAAGCTGGCTTGGAGTTGAGCGAGGAAGAAAAACGTCACGTCGCCAACGTCGTTGGTTTAGGGGCAATCAAATATGCTGATTTATCCCACAATCGGACCAGCGACTACAAATTCGATATCGCGGAAATGGTTCAGCTGGAGGGAGATACGGCGGCCTACATTCAATACATGTATGCTCGAGCCAGCAGCATTCTGCGTAAGGCGGAGACGGAAGTTAACGCGGCGAATGTGGAGCGGTTTCCTGTTATGCTGCAAGAAGACGCGGAACGTGCATTGGCTTTGCAGCTGCTGCAATTCGAGGATGCGTTACGGCAATCGGTCAGCGAATACTATCCCAGCGTGCTGGCTGCTTACTTGTATTCCTTGGCACGCATGTTTGCCGTGTTCTTTGATCAATGCAGTGTGTTGAAGGCGGATTCCACGCCTTTGCAGCAAAGCCGTTTGGTTTTGTGTTATGCAACACGACAGGTGCTAAGCACCGGTCTCGAACTGCTCGGAATCGATGTCGTAGAACGAATGTAAGCATTGACTCGACCATCGAATGTACGATGAACGAAACGCGGTGAAACATGGCTTCCACATCTGCTGCTGACCACGCCAATCTGGCTGACCAATTTGTGGCGAACGGAGAGCGCGCCCACTGGCACGATGGTGCCCTGTGGTTTGTGCGGCAAAAGCGCGATCGTATGGCGCGTTCGCTACCGGAATGGGAGGAGTTGCGGCAACGAGCTTCGCAGATCAAAGCTCACACGATGTCACATCTGCCTGCTTATCTCGAGCAGTTTGAGGCAAACGCGAATCGGCTGGGGGTGTCCGTTCACTGGGCGGAAAACGCTCAGCAGCACAATGAAATTGTGTACAGCATTCTCAAGCGACATGGCGTGCAGCGAGTTGTCAAAAGCAAGTCGATGTTGACCGAAGAATGCCACCTTAATCCCTATCTCGAGCAACAGGGACTGCAGGTGGTGGACACAGACTTGGGAGAATGGATTGTCCAGCTGCGCAATGAACCGCCAAGCCATATCGTGCTGCCTGCCATTCATATCAAGAAGGAAGAGGTTGGGGAGACCTTCCATCAACACATTGGCACCCCCAAGGGGAATGCCGAACCCACTTTCCTAACGCACTCGGCGCGGCATGCATTGCGGCAGCGTTTCTTGGGTGCGGAGGCAGGAATTACGGGTGTGAATTTCGCAATTGCCGAGACGGGCGGGTTTGTGGTTTGCACCAATGAAGGTAATGCCGACCTGGGAGCGTCGTTGCCTCCTGTGCATATCGCATGTATGGGACTGGAGAAGCTCATCCCACGTTTGGAGGATCTATCGGTATTCACAAGACTTCTCGCACGGAGTGCCACGGGGCAACCGATTACCACTTACACTTCGCACTTTCACGGACCTCGCCCGGGCGCCGAGCTGCATATTGTGATCGTTGACAACGGGCGATCTGAGCTGCGAGCAAATGCAACCTATCGTGAGTCTCTGCAGTGCATTCGTTGTGGCGCCTGTATGAACACATGCCCTGTTTACCGGCGGAGTGGTGGGCACAGCTATTCCAATACGGTGCCTGGCCCCATCGGCTCGGTGCTGGCTCCCGCCATGGACGCCAAGGCACACCACTCGCTCCCATATGCCTGCACCCTCTGCGGTTCCTGCACGGACGTTTGTCCCGTGAAGATTCCTCTGCACCATCAATTGCTTGCATGGCGCGGCGAATTAGCGGAGCGCAAACTGATTCCATTTACAAAGCGCTTGGGAATGAAAGTGGGGCGAGTCGTATTGGGAAATACTCGACTCTATGTTTGGTCCGGCTGGCTGGCCCGCAAGGGATTGCGTTTGCTGCCGCGGTGGTTGACGCACAACCGGCTGAATGTCTGGGCTCGCAGCCGGGATTTACCGCAGCCGCCCAAACGCAGCTTCCGCGAGGAATATCGAGCGCGGAAGCGTGAGCAGGGGCGTTCGCAGGATGAGAACTTATCCGAAAACCATTAGCCGCTTTGGCGTTAGCCGCGTTTCTCTTCGGCTTATGGATAGGTTCTTCACTTAATCTGAACTTTCGTGAGTCGGTGGACGTTGCATTCGAGTTTGCCTCTGCAGCTCGTCTTTTCTGGGCCGACGGCGTCAACTGAGTAACGGTGTCAACTGAGTAACGGTGTCAACTGAGTAACGGTGTCAACTGAGTAACGGCGTCAACTGAGTGACGGTGCCATCTGGGTGACCGTGCCATCGGGGTAACGGGCACTAAAAAATGTGAAAAACTGCTATTGGGATGATTGCAGACTGTGTGTTACCGTTTTCCCAGCCCAAAATCCGTTCCCGTTTTGAGACCAAGACGGGGTCGGAGTGAAGAGCCTGTTCGGCGGTCGCGACGGCAGTTGACCCAATTTTGCCTGCGACCAAGCTGATCGGATTCAGCCTGCGGGTTACGTGAAAGCTGGACAAGGTGACTTTGCTGCATTTTTCCGGCACTGGAACGTAGAAGTTCAGGCGATGATGAGCGCGGGCGGCTAGCGGGGCAATCAGCGGGCGTTGAGAACCGCAAAATCAGTTGAAATAGGCACAAGGAGGAGCCTTTATGCGACTATTAAACATGGATGTGGATCGGTTTGGCGACTATGGCCGCAACAGCCTGGGCCCATTTTCTTCTGGACTGAATGCTATTTGTGGTCCTCGCGGCGCCGGCAAGTCAACGTTGCTCAGTTGGCTACGGGCTATTGCCATGGAGGATCGCTCACAGGTCATCGATGTTGAGCGGCATCGCATTGCTGGCATCGCAGAGTTGGAGAGTCGCGGCCGCCAATACCGTGTGACGACAGATCGGAATGGTCGGATGCGGGTGGACGCCACGGTCGAGCATGGTCGGGATTCGTATGCGGGGTTCGCGGCCGAATCCAGCCGCTATATGTCGTCCGAAGCGGTTACCGGTCGAATTTTCTCTGAGATTCAGCGGAACGCGTTCGCTGGATTGGCCGCTGCGAGTACGGCGGCGCAGCCACAAGTTGCCTTGCAAGATCTTGCTCTTCGACTGGGAGTTTCCCAAGTCCTTGACGATTCACCTCGTGACGTCCTGATCGAGCGCCGACGGCATATTGAAGCTAGCTTGCAAAGCCTGGTCGACCTTACCGTGAATCGTGAAACTCTGTTGGCCAGGCAAGGTCGACTGGAAGAAGAGTTAAAGCGTGTCCGCAGCTCGGGTCACATTTTGCGTTACGAAGGCCAAGACATCGAGCATCGTCGACTGGACCAGAGATCGCTTGCCATTGAGGCGGATTTACAGGCTGCCATGCAAGAAGTCGCTCGCCTAGATGCGGAGATTGCCGCTAAGCAGGCTGAGCTTCGGCAATTGGAGAGCGATCCGGCAACGGTTGCGGTTGGCGAATCCTACCGCAAGCAACTCCAGCAGATCGATGACCGTTTAAATCGCTGGCGGCAGACTTTGCGTGATCTGCGGTCCCACCGACAAAATATTGAGCACAATACGACCGATGCGCGGTTGGACAAGCAGATCGGCGATCAGCTATCGACATCAAAGGAGGCTGATCCGCGAGCCGCTCTGCGTTCCTTGGAGGCTCAGATTGCATCGACGCGTCAGCAGTTGGATCTTTTGGTGCAGCGCTACACCGATATTCCAGGTTACGATTATCGCAGCGCTAGCGCTGCGGTCAGTGGCACTGGTTACCGTCCCAACGAAGTTCCACATTCGCATGGCGTCTTTCGGGATACAACTGGGAAGACTTACGTCGGGCATCCGCACTACCTGCCGGAAACCAGCGCTTTGCCCGAGACCTTACGCAGCATGCAGAAGGATTTGCACGAAGTCTGCCAGCAATTGGCCCGTCACGAGTCCCAGACTGCGACGGAGACCCTGCGTCAGCAATCCTCCAAGTTGCAGCGTTGCGAGTCCGAGCTGTTGGAGTGCATCGAGGAGTTGATCGAAGAGCGTGCCAACCTGTTGCGTCGCATCGCCAGTGAGCATCACCTTTCCGTGGAGCAGTTGACGTTGGCCTTTGGGAATTGGTGCCAGTGCCACGATCATCCGCATTTAAAAGACTGGTTGCTGAGCGAAGAAGGGAATGCTGCCACACAGTGTCATGGAGATGCCGCCAGCCGACAGCATCTGTTGGATGAGTTGTATGCGTTGAAACAAACCCGCAAAGAGTTCTCCGTCAGAGCCGATGAATGTCGTCGGCAGCTACGAGATGCGGATACGCATCGACGCGGCACGGTGTCTCGTAAAGCGGAGCCGACAATGACGCGTTCCGAGTCGGAAATCCAGCATGATCTGCAACGTGTATTGGCTGATCTAGCCGCCTTGGCCGAGCGCGAGCGTTTGCAGTCCGAACTGCGCGATATCGATCGGAAACTTGCTGAGACCCGCGATCACTCCAGCCCAAATGCTGGATTCGACTATTCAACACGACGGCACATTGCCGGATTAATGGGAGTCGACAGCTTTGGAAACCGGTACCAGGTTCTGCCAACCGAGCCTCGACGTTCGGCGGTGGATTACTCCTCCGGCACATCAGTAAGATACTACGATTTGGTGGACGGCGAGGTTTCTCGACCACGGACTGATCTGGCTCAAACCGTTGCCGAATCACGACGGGAAGTTCCCCAAGAGGTCATTTGTCTAGCCATGCGATTGGCGATCGCCGACGCACTGGCGGCTCGCGGTGAACCCATCAGTCTGTGGATCGATGAAAGCCTGGATCTATTGCCGCGGGATCTGCAAAACAGCTGCATTTCATACTTGGCGCATCACCCAAGTCGTTCGCAGCAAATTGTTGTGCTCACCGCGGATCAGCGGATAGCCGACGCAATTCGAGCCGAGCATGGTTGGGTGGGATACTTGAGGCAACAGTCTGCGGCGGAAAGCTCCACAGTAAATCAGCAGCTGGCCGCCCTGGCGAACGACGAGGAAGCTGACAAGTGGTATCGAACACCGATGGCCAAGCCGGAATTTCGTGGGGCCCGCAATGAATTCTATTTGCATGAAGGCTCGTTGATTGAGGATCTGCCTTCGATCGATCCTGATCTGGCTGCCCGCTGTCGATCTTTTGGTGTCGATCGCATTGGAGATTTGTTGCGAGTGGATCCTTACTGGTTGGCCGATAGTCTGCGAGTTGATGGGATCAGCAACAGGACGGTTGAGGCTTGGCAGGCGGTTGCCAGTTTACTGTGCAGCGTCCGAAATCTGAGGCCCTTTGATGCTCGGGTCTTGGTCGGAGCGGGTGTGCGTGGTCCAAAGCAATTGTCCCAAATGCATCCCAGTCAATTGCTCGATCGCGTGGAGCGATTCTTGGCCACCGAGCGTGGACGCCGCATCCTGCGAAGCGGCACAAGTTACGAACTGTCTCGCATCACCACCTGGATTGCCTCGGCGACAAACGGCACTTCCCGACGCTACGATTGGGATACCAGCTACGACCGAGACGTGCGAGCTGATGCGAGATACGGTCGACGCCAGCGGACCGCGAATGGTTCGGTTTCGCGACGTAGCCGTCGCAAGTCACGATCGTATCCGGTCATCAGCCGGTCGGGAGATCGCATGCACACCGGAAGAACGAATCAAGACCGATTCGAGCCTCGCACATCATCCGAGGACTCTTACCAAGTTTCTTCGCGGAAAACGGAAGCGGCCGCGGAGGACAGCTCACGTGGGCTCAAGTTCTATTTGGAACTATCCAGCCCTGTGGTTGATGCGCCTTCGATTGGCCCACGCATGGCGGAAAGGCTTGAGCAGCACAATATCCATACCGTGGACCAGCTGCTGGCGATCGATCCTGAGTTCCTGGCTGACAAGCTGGACCTGAGACGTGTCACTGCGGAGATCGTGACCGCATGGCAGGATCAGGCTCGCTTGGTATGTCGCATCCCCAATTTGCGAGGTCACGACGCTCAGCTATTGGTTGCCTGTGAGTTAACGGCACCCGAAGACATTGCGGCAATGGATACCGACACGGTCTATGCCCAGGTTTCTGAGATTGCCGAAAGCAAACAGGGCCAGCGCATTTTACGAGGCAGCGATGCTCCCGATCGAAAGGAAGTTGCAGACTGGATTTCCTGGGCAGCTCAATCTCGCAAATTGAGCGCCGCCTAATCCCGTTGCCAGGCCTGAGCTCCTTCACTAAGGAGCCCTGAAACTCACCGAACGCGTGGATGCTTTATCCACGCGTTTTCCATTTTCGCATCTCTCCGGTCGCCAAACGCCGACTGTATTTGTTCAATGAGGTCCACAGCGTTGGCTGCTGGAGCGGCAACCAGCGAAAATCAACGTGCTGCGTGTCTGTCTGCTTTTCGCCCAGTCTGCTCGTTTTGCAGACAACGTACTTGATCGCATGCATTCAGCCTTGGTCAGGCGATGCACCTGGCGAGTTTCGGTACGGACTTTGCGGTCCTTGGCTCCCCATCCGCGGTTCACTGCAATGCGTGATCTGCAATTCACTGGATGTGTTTGCTCTTGTAGGTGGTTCAACAATGCTCCGTACGCCGGAAATATCGGCAATTCTCGACAGGCTCGCAGAGATTTGCTGTCAGGCTTTAATGCGATCTGAGACCTTTGATACTGAGCACGTGGATGCGCTACTGGAAAGCTTGTCCACCAACGGTTGGGACAGGCACAATGAGGGGCAACAGCCACTGTCTAAGCATTTGGAAGAACGTATTCAGCAACACTGTGCCGAACCGGCCGTCCATCGCGGGGCAGAAAACGATGCACTGGTGCAGCGTGTTGTTCAGCAATACAACGAGCTTAATCGTCCGGCTCGCAAGCCTGCGAACTGAGATGCCGCGTTTCCGCCACGGACATGCCTCATTGAACTTATCCGTGGTGTTGGACATTTAAAGTAGCGAATAGTTGTGTCTTGGCTGGTGGGCTATGCTTTGAGGTGTGGCGGCTGGCTTTGTGGAGAAATATTCGATGAACGCTGATGGCGAAGGAGGTCTAAGTCATGTACTGGACGACGTTCGAGACGTTGGCGATCAAGACTCCAAGGCGAAAGACGCGGACGCATCCGACGCAGACAGCGACGTTACAGTTGGCAAGATACTGGACGAGATTGCGCATCGCGGGTTTGGACCTTTGCTGCTCGTTCCCGCCTTGATGTCGATCTCTCCCGTGGGCGCGATCCCCGGGATGTCGGTCGTTTCTGGTAGTCTGATTGTGATCCTCGCGGTCCAGATGCTACTGAATTTCCAGCACCCCTGGATACCGAACAAACTGGAATCCATTCAGATCCCGCGCAAGAAACTGGACAGTGCCGTTGGCAGACTAAGACCCTGGGCGAAACGCATATCCCTGTGGCTTCGACCAAGATGGGAAATCGTTTTCGAGCGCCCGCTGTATTATCTAGCGCCCATGGTCATGGTCGTGCTGGCCTTGATGTACTTTCCTTTGGCACTTGTACCCATGGGAGTTTTTCTTCCGGGAGTTGCCAACACACTGTTTGCGGTAGGATTGACGGTCCGAGATGGACTATTGATGACCCTTGGGTTCGTGGCCACTGCTGCATCGATCGCTATCTTAGTGATGGCATAGAGGAGTCCGTCTCAGAGCGATTGGCGAGCTAGCTTCGAAGCCGCCCGGTCAGCACTTCGGCCACATGCAAACATTGCAGAGGCAATCCGCGACGACTAATGATGCCTTCCATGTGCATCAAGCAGCTGGCGTCGGTGGCGGTCATGATTTCTGCCCCTGCATCGAGATGATCTTGGATGCGATCTGCACCCATCATGACCGAGACTCCCTCCTCTGCCACGGCGAAAGTGCCGCCGAATCCGCAACACTCATCGCTCCGCTGGAGTTCGACCAGTTCGATGTCCGGAATGGATTGCAAGAGCTTCTTCACTTTGCTCGGCTGGGCGCACATGCGTTCTGAGCAAGCGTCCAGTCGCAGTTCGCGTAAACCGTGGCAACTGCTGTGCACACCAACCCGATGAGGAAAAGGCCGAGGCCAGGTGTCGACTGCCAGCACGTCGACAAGGAATTCGCACAACTCCCATGTTTTGACCTTCAAACTGTCAAGTTTGGGGTTCATGTGCAACAGTTCAGGATAGTGGTTGCGAACCATCGAGACGCAGCTGCCGGAGGGGCTGACAACGTGATCGTAGGGACTGAAGATTTCTATGAATCTCTCCGCCAACGGTCGGGTGTCATCCAGGCAGCCCGTGTTAGCCATCGGTTGACCGCAGCAGGTCTGCGCATCTGGAAACTCCACTTGGAGCTGCGGAAACGATTCGAGAATCTCGAGGGTGGCCAAACCGATTTGCGGGTAGAACTGATCTACATAACAGGGAATAAATAGTCCGACACGCATCACAAATTTGCCAGGGAGGAAAGCGATTCGATCTTGTCCGCGGATCCATTCTATCTCGGTACGGGCATGACGAGAATGTGTTGAGTTGGGAGCGAAAGTGAGCTCGGATGACGCTTGCCTGCCGCAATCTGTGTGGAGTGTCTGGTTGACTAACGCACCACAGCGGAGTCCGTCGAGGCCATGCGACTGTTTTCGCCCAATTGGGATCGCTTGACGAGTCTGCCCCCGCTGTCCCATACAGACCATTCGTCAACCATCTGCCCCTGGACATATCTTCCGCTTGCTTCTCGCATGCCATTTTCGTGCCACCAACGCCACTCACCTTCTTCGCTATCTTCCTGGTATTCGCCTACCGTCTTTTGCTGTCCGTTTGGATACCACCAAACAAAGGTCCCCAGACGTTTGCCACGTGCGTACTGGCCCTCGGATTCAGTTTGCCCATTGGGGTAATAGGTAACGGATCTGCCGTGACGAATTCGATCCTGCTTGTCGTATGTCTGGTATTCGACGAGATTCTGGGCCCAGTCGTGCGAGAGCAGGTTGTAGGGAGTTGCAACCAAGTACCAGTCTTGCGAGCGCAGTGCTCGCTCTTTGCCTTGGGTGGGCGGGTAGAAATTTTCGATACGGCGCAACATGCGTCCATTCTCGAAAGTGATGTCTTCGGCGGCTTGTCCTGGTTTCATGACGATCTTGGCGGGTCCGTCCGCCATGTTATTGACGTAATGGATGGACTGCACCACTTCGCCTTGAACATTGAAGAATGTGGAGGTGCCTTGCCGCTGCCCCGCTTGAAAGGCCCACACAAACACAGGGTTTCCTTGGGCATCCACACAGGTCCAATCACCGTCCAGTTGACCGCGGTTGAAATTTGCCTTTGAGGCGAAGGGTGGTCGAAATCCGGGCAAGCTGCTAGATCCGGACAAGCGTTGGGCCTCTTCGGCGGACAGCTGCTGAGTCCATTCGCCGTCGCGAGCTCCCAAGACAAAATTACCTTTGGCAACCACTTCGCCTTTAATATTGAATTGCACATAGCTGCCGTGGTTGACCAAATCTCCCTTGGCGGACTCGATGACCCACCGCTCGACTTGTACCTTGCCATTGGGGAACCGCTGCCGCACAAGCTCACCCGAGTTCAGGGGGGGCGGATTCGTTAGATCCGTTGCATTGGTTGCCTGCTCCGTCACTGTGTCCAGCGAAGGCACGCTGAACGCTGCTCTGTCGGTAACGACTTCGGTCGCGCCGAGTTCGAAACTGAGGATTGAACCGGAGCCTTTTAATTCCAGTCCACTCTTCTGCTGTGCATGCGCATTGGTGGTGCCGTAAAGTACCAATAACAAACTGAG
>JANSWS010000164.1 GCA_024743355.1 bacterium | reverse complement strand
AGACTGAGCGGCAGGTGTTTCCACCTTGACGAACAGACCGTTAATTGAGTTGTTGACCAGCGTATTGTGGTGAATCTCGGGACCGACGCGTGAGTAATCGCTGGTGAAAGCGCCATTCAGCTGGAAGAGCGGCTCATGGAAGTTCGTTTCTTCGAAGCTATTGGGGGCGGCGCTCATTGCCGCGTCAGCACTGTTGCGGATCGTGTTAAACGTCACCGTCGGCCGTACGTCGATCATCTGAATCGGATTGACAACTTGCTGAACGGAGTCAATCACTACATTGCCACCACCGCCAAAGCGGATGTCAGCGTGATTCACATATTGCAGGAAGATGCCTTCATCTTCCAGATTGCGTCGTCCAGCCGATGAGTCGACGTCATTGCGATACGAGATACCGCCCCAGTCACCGACTGCGGGGTTGGTCTGTGGCGCGTAGGTGTCCTCGCCGATCGATTCATCCAACCAGGAGGTAAAGTACACGCTGCCTGGAACCAGGCTTCCATCGGACTGACGCAGAACATCGCCCGATGCGGAACTCAAATGAGGCGTGCCCAGGACCTGCAAAGCACCGCCACTGCGGTCAACACCCAAACTCGAGCTACCGACACCAATACGAGATCGGCGGAGTTTGAAAATGGCGCCGGCATCGATCATGGTGGTCACGCCCTTGGGCACTTCCATCGTGCTTCCGTCGCTCAGAGGGGCTCCGTTGATGAGACTGAAGCCAATCTCGTATGCAAAGTTGTCATCGATGGTGGATATGTCACCATCGGAGCCACCGTTGCCGACGATGCGAACGATGTCGCCGGGTTGGGCGGAGGCAAATGCATTGGGAACACCCGATCCCGATATATTGTTAAATGGCCGGCCCAAGGTTCCGTCGGCATTGGGGCCAGCGGACTTGTCGACAAAGATTGTGCGGCCTTGAATGTCCATCTCCGTCAGACCGGGACTGACGGATATCGATCGCTCGCCAACCAGTTCGATTTGGTCGCCATTGGCGACCGCAGAAATACCCAATTCGGGACGCGAGGAAATCGCGGATGCCAGATTCTGAGCCAGCTGCGCGGCAGACGAATTCTGGTTAAAGATGACTGCCGTGTTGCCGATACCCACGTTGCCCGTTTGCGTGAACTCGAATCGGCGAACCACACCGTTGGCTCCTACCAAACTGACCAGTTTGCCGCTCAAGTTCGCGGTTCCACCGGCATTGAAGTTCAAGACTCGATTCAACGGTCGCGTTTGGAACCAGAAATTGTACACGCCACCGGGTGTGCCATCGCCGTTTCCGTCCATGACAACCGAAACGTCTCCTGGGAATGTTCCTTCCACATCGCGAATGGCATCAGATGTGTCTACCTGAGCGCGGAACGTGAGCCGCAGGTCGTATTTGCCTTGCGTCGTTCCACCGAACCCGGTGTCTTCGATTACTGGGTCGTAGGCATCATTGCCGCTCGAGCTGACGCCGATGTAA
Source organism: bacterium (assembly GCA_024743355.1). GTDB lineage: Bacteria > Planctomycetota > Planctomycetia > Pirellulales > Pirellulaceae > Aureliella. Next base: position 13,886 of record JANSWS010000164.1, on the reverse strand, counting down.
TAGATGCCAGAGCCAAGATTCAGTTCGATCCGTGAATCTTCGCTGGCGTAATCGTCGTTACGAGAAATCAGCTCGATATCGCCATCCTGCAGCACAATTGGGCTGTAGGTAATCTCGCGGTTGCCCACGGCTGCGTCGCCGTCCCCGGCTGTCAAGGACGCGGTTACCAACGCCGCGGAAGCAGGGTTAGCGTTGATGGCATCGACAAGCTGCTGGGCGGTGGTTTCCGAGCCGGCGTGGGCATTCAAGTCAACCGTGATCAGATTCTGGAAAACATTGACCAACACTGGCGCGCCGGCGCCCCGGTCACTCTTGGTGACGAAGATTTGCAGATTGTTTCCAAGCCGCCCGGGAGCAATCGCTTCAAAGCGTACGTTCAAGTCGCCGCCGACCGCGAGATTGCTCTCAGCCACGGCTTGCCGCTGCTGATACAGGTGCAACAAACTGTCCAGCGAACTGCTTTGGGGCAGGCGTTCCGCAAAAGTCTCGACCACAAACTGCCCTACACGATTCGGATCGTCCAGGTCGACTTCGAACTTGTACAGGTCGATATCGTTGCTGTCGTTGCGGAACAGGTGCTGACCATGCAACACGTCAAAGGTTCCAGGGAAGACGGGTTCGTCGGCGGGTACAGCGTTGCTGTTGCCAGCGTTGATGAAGCCCGTGCTCAAACGCATCAAGGTGCCGGTTGGCAGGTCTTGAGCCCGCTCCAGCCCCAGCAACATTCCGAAACCAGTTAGTGCCGCGCGGAACCAGTCTTCACCGTAATTGTCTCCCCACTGACGCGCAGCCTCCAACACCAACAGACTATTTTCGAAATTGGGATCGATGCGGACGCCCGTGTTGATCGTGCTCTCAATCACCACATTCGGACTGGTTCCCTGCAACGCCGAAAACGAACCCGTGGCAATGGTGATACCTTGGTCGGGCGTCTCGACAAACTGGACTCCGAGATGATCTGCCCAGATCTGAAGCGCCTCGCGAGCACGATCTCGCTGCTTCGAGGTGATCGCGTTAACGAGTTCTGTATTCGTGCTGTCGGTACCGTAAATCGTCTGGAAGTTGTAGTAGATCGTGGTAATACCATCGACAGCATCCGCACCAAACAGATCGTTGATGTGCTGCTCAAAAGAGCCCCCGGCGGCGTCGGGAATCTGACGATGTCCAGGATCGTTGTTGGCGCCCGGCAAGTCGAACTCGAAGGGCACCGGGTTGATATCGGACGACAAAATCAGGCTGGTTTGATCCACCACCGAAGAGCCGATAACTCCCAGATCTGACGCGGTGTCAAACGAACTGCCGAGCCCGACGACTGCAATCGGCGAATAGTTGATCGGAGCATTCAGTACCGTGTTCGCGTTGCTGCCGGGCTCCAAGCGAACCGAAACCAGATTGTTGGCCGCGGGAAATGTTTGCAGGGCCGTTAGCAGCTGACCGGCTGTGACGTTGCTGCCTCGCAGATCAATCGAGATTTCACGCCCGCTGGCACTGATGACAGGGCTTCCACCTGCACCCGAATTCGTGACTTTGATCTGAATGCCACTCCCGGCTTCTCCCAGTTCACGGGAAGTAAATCGGAACCTGGCGGCACCCGCGGTATTGAAGTCGCTGATTGTGGAGGCAGCAGCTTCTGAGATGGTCGGCACAATGGGCGTTGATTCGCGAGTGCCGATGCGGAGCCGAAAAGTGTTGGGCCCGGCATTCGGACCCGGGAGCGCGTCAATGTCGCTGGCAAAACGCAAAGTTGCCGTATTGGCAACCGCATTGTACTCGACCGACTGAGGCAAGAAGAAAAGGTCATCCGTGTTACGAACCGTGTCGCTGGTGAAGATCAGCTGGTAGAACTCAGGGTTCTCGGCAGACTGGCTGGTAGGCCGACCCAACGCGTCGTTTTCCACCAACAGTTTGTCGCCGTCAAAATAGACAACGACAGTATCCCGCTGCTGTACCAAAGCCCCACTTGCATTCCGCACGACAGGTTGGGGGACAACGGATGTGACCTTCGGACCTAGGTCCAAGTTAAAGTCGATTGTGTCTTGTCTTGTGCCGGCTTGCGTGGGATGGAAGAAGTCGCCTGGATTGCCATTAGCGTCCGTTCCGCGCAGACCCACGACTCCCAGCACCGGATCGTCATAACCAAAGATCTCAATGCGATACAGGTCGTTAGGCAACCGCTCGGCGAAACGCAGCGTAACCTCATTCTCGTTGGGAGCATCACCAACAACGGCAATGCCAGGCTCCACAATGATGTCGCCAGTCTGGTTCAATTGAAGGGGCGAAAAGCCGGTCGGGTCGCCCAGAGGAGAATCTCCAAAACCGCCAGTGATAGCCGCAGCGAGCACGGGTTGAAGTTCAGCGGAACCGTTGATGGCATCCACCAATTGTTGTGCAGTTGTGGGAGTGCTGCTGTCAGCATTCAAGGTGATGTTTACGGTAGACCCGTTCAACCCCAGAACCGGTGCACCGCCGGTTCCCAGTTGCGCACTGCTAACCTGAACTGTCAGCAGCAGATTGGGATCCTTAGCGGTCAGCTGGATCTCGACCTTTCCGCTCGTGCCGAAGTCGCTGGATGCCGTGCCAAGACCGAAACTGCCATCGCCACCGCTGCGACTAATTCGGATCCCTTCCAGCGTATCAGGATGAATTTGTTGCAGTTCGTCGAAACGGAACGTCAGTTCGCGTGGCGCCGTGTTGCGAACTGCCCCATCTACTAACAGGTCACTGTTGTTGGGCTGAACACCAATCAACTGCGGCCCGACCGCCAATAGTTGACGAGCTTCAAGAGTCTCAAGTAACAAGCCGCGCATCTTACGTCGAGCAGCACTTTTTCTGCTCTCAACGTCATGCGAATGAAGATAGGAAGCCGAACGAGACTTTTGGTTGGCCATTAACCAGCCCTTAGCTTGAGAGTTAGCTTAAGCAAAATTGTCCCCCCGAACACGGGGGTGGCAACGCATGACTTGCGTCCTGCCGACCGCGCGCGGCGACAGTGAGAACCACCAAAGGAGGAGAGATCCGGGATCGAAAATAGGCAAAATACGTGGTCTGCGACGGTTTGTGCGCGTCGGGTCGATTATAGTTGCCGCCCAGATGAGTGCAAATTTCGAGGGGGCGAGTGCCCCAGCTAGCTAGTTCGCTCGAAATGGTTGGCTTTTTAGGACTGAGCCCACTCTAATGGGTTGATTTCGCCTCTTCGATCGAATCTGCAACCCCCATGGGGAGGGTTCCAGGAATTACATGTTGAGCCTTGGACGCCCACCGGCGGCTTTAGTTCCCCGGGAACGCCGCTACTTTTTAGCTATCCCCTATGAGTGGTGGATGCCGCCAAGTCACAGCTGAAGCCTAGCTTCTGACTTTGAAATGGGAGGAAATGTGCCCCCAGCTTGCCTAAGATTCCCCGGCCGACTTTGCGGAAGCCCGCGCCCCCCGGTAGGCGGTAGGTACCAGTAGGTCCCGCTTGCCGAGCGGCGACCTGGTGAACGGTTGCTCGGGATCGCAGCGATCGATTGTGTCGAAACGTTCGATAACCGATCCCGAATTGTCACATGGAGTCGACGCACCCTGACGCTCTATCAGGCAACATTTCCAGGCGTGTCTACGTGCTGCAGGCAAAAGTCCACGAGCGCACTGGAAAACCTTCCCAGCTTCCAGAGACCACCAACTGGCCGTAACCACTACGACGAACCACCCGGCAGGTGGTACGTACCAGTAGGTCCCGCTTGCCGAGCGGCGACCTGACGACGGGTGAAGCTGGACCGCAGCGATCGATTCGCGTCGAACCAGTGTTTGGCTTGCAGCTCTCACCAACCGCATCCTGGTTCTGAGAAGGAAAGTTCACACAGAGGCACGGAGAGCGAGTGGCAAGTGACCGAACGCGTCTTGCTAATTCGGGCTGCATTGAGGGAGCCGAGTAGAATCCGCCGAGAAGCAACTGTGACTGCTCCCAGACAAAAACCATGACGACGAACCACCCGGCAGGTGGTACGTACCAGCAGGTCCCGCTTGCCGAGCGGCGACCTGGAAGTGCTGAAAGAAGTCCGGAAGCTCTTGCGGCATGCACAGCCCATGCGTTCCATTTTCCTGTCAACCATTTTCCTGTCTAGCTGCCAGCCATTCTCTGTCGTACGGAGGAAGCAATAGCAGCCCGTTGGACAGAAATATGGAAGGTAAGAAGATGAAGAGAGAGGAACTCCATTATGGAATCCTCGTCAGTTGACTTCCGCTTCGGCAAGGGACCCAATCGACGATCATTTCTGGGACAGGTCTTCGGCGGCGGTTACTCCACGCCGCAGCGGTCACCATCCGACGAACCACCCGGCAGGCGGTACGTACGGGTAGGTCCCGCTTGCCGAGCGGTGACCTAAACGTTGGAGGACGCTGGACGGAAGGAAGGACTGCTCAGGGCAATTGAGGCCGCAATTCATTTCCATCCGCGTCGATGGGATATACGGCTTGATGATCTCCCAAAGCGGTAATCATGGCCTGCATCATTTGCCGCAATCTCGCTGGTTGTTGGCTGGCGAGATTCGTCGATTCAAAGGGATCCTCAGCCAGGTTAAACAGCTCGTAGTTTCCGTCCTCAAACTGAATGTGCCCCCCGCTGGTTGGCTCCTGGGGCAGTGTGTGATAAACGACTTTCCAGTCCCCGTCGCGGTAAACCGTGAAATAATTGCTGCGATGCGGTGCGTGAGGGTAGTGCATCAGGAATGTCTTGGGATGCCGCTCGTCTTGTTCGCCGGTGAGCAAGCGATGCAACGAATGGCCATCCAGCGGATGATCAACCGGGGCTTGGCTACCCGCTAGCTCGAGTATGGTGGGGAACAGGTCCATGACAGAAGCCATGTGAGTTTCAATCCGTCCGTTGGGAATCTTCCAGCCTTGCTGCACGACGGAGGTTTCTGAAGGAGCGGCCCATGCAGCGATGAAGGGTACCCGCATGCCACCCTCGTAGTGGGCCCCCTTCTTTCCGCGTAGTGGAGCGGCGCAAGCCACCGCATGCTGATGCCCGAGCGGGGCGTCGGAGCCATTGTCTCCTAGAAAGAAAATCAAGGTGTCCTCGGCGATGCCCAGCTGCTCAAAATGGTCCAACATGTCGCCCAATGACTTGTCCATGCCTTCAATCAAAGTCGCAAATGCCTGGGCATTGGCAGGCTTGCCCGAGTCGCGATAGGCATCCGCGAATCGCGGGTCCGAATCGAAGGGGGCGTGCACTGCATAGTGTGCAAAGTACAAGAAGAAAGGTTGCTCTTTCTGCACCGCATTGTCGACACATTTTTTGGCTTCGATGGTCAGGGCTTCCGTCAGAAACGTGTCACTGCCATGGTAGGCTTCCAAATGCGGCACGGCGTGATGGGCTCGCTGCGTTCCGTGCCCGTAATTCTGCTTTCCGTAGTAGCTGCCTGGAGCTCCGAAGGCGGCTCCGGCAACATTGGTTTGGAAGCCTAAGTTCAACGGCTCCGCCCCCTCATGCTGCTCAGGACCGAAATGCCCCTTGCCGACGTGGATCGTGGTGTAGCCGAGGGATGCAAGCAAGCGGGGAAGTGTTACATCTTGTTGGTTCAAGCCCGCCCAGTTCCATTCCGGTGGTCCGTATTTTCCGCCATTGTCTTGCTTGGGATTGATCCAGTTAGTCGTGCGATGTCGAGCCGCATTCTGCCCGGTCAAGATGGAGATGCGAGTTGGTGAACAGACGCTCATGGCATAGAACTGGTTGAAGCGCGTGCCCTGCGCTGCCAGTCTTTCCATGGATGGTGTTTGATAATAGTCATTTAGCGGATAACGCTGTGCCTGCCCGTTGTCATCCGTCAGTAAGGGCACCGATGTGTCCATGACACCCATGTCGTCTACCAGAAATACCACGATGTTTGGCTGTTTCGCCGGCGCTTGCGATAGCAACACGAGCAGACCCAGCAACAACGAGCCAGATAGTGAGATTCGCATGTCATTACCTGAAGATGGGAGTCCGCAACCAAAGAACGGTTGCACTCGGTTAAGTGACTTATCGAGAGAAGTTTTCTGCAATCGGCATCCCGCTCACAGCAATTCGGGAAAGGCTTGGCTGAGATCGAGCGTGTCGTCCTGGAGTTCCTGCTGCTGCAGCAGTAAAGCAAAGAGCTCTTTCTTTAACTGTTGGTAGTCAGGCAGATCCGCCAAGTCCCGCATCTCCATGGGATCTTCAGCAAGGTCAAACAGCCTGACCACCTTGGCCTTGGGATAGCAAATCAATTTATGCCGTTGCGTGCGAATACATCGCTGCAATTCGAGGTAGCAGCCGTAGATCTCCTGGTAGGAACTAGCTTGGCCGCCCAGTATGGGCAGAATGCTTTGAAATTCCACGTGCTCCGGTTTATCAACGCCCGCCAGTTCCAGGCAGGTGGGCATCACGTCTTGTAAGTAGATCGGGGCTTCGATCTGGACGTTGGCGGCCGCTGCTGGCCCAGCAACCAGGAAGGGTACCCTCAGACTGTGATCGTACATGTTTTGTTTGCCCATCAAGCCGTGGTGTCCGCAGGCCAAACCATGATCCGCGGTAAAAAATATCCACGTGTTATCCGCCATACCACTCGCCTCCAGCTTGTCCAAGATACGGCCGATCTGCACGTCCATGTGTGTGATGATGGCGTAATACTCCTGGCGATGCACTCGGACGCACAATTCGGTGCGTGGAAACGTTCCCAGCTTCTCGTCACGCAGGGAGGCTCCCAGCCCGATCTGATCCTTGTGGGGATACATGGGCAGAAAGTTAACCGGTACCTGAACTTTCTCTTGTGGATAGCGATCCACAAATTCTTGAGGGCTTTGTCGAGGATCATGGGGAGCGTTAAACGCGACATACATGAAGAACGGCTGTTGCTGGTCCTGTGCCATGTCCAGAAAATCGACGGCGTCATCCCCCACGACTTCGCTCCAGTGTTTGCCGCCCTTCCAGTAGCCTCCGAATTGTGGATCCGCAGGCGACCAAGGATCCGTTCCATCTGGCTGGGGCCTGTCATAACCCGCGTCGGTTTGGTTAGGCATGCCTCCACGTACGTTGCGAACCACGTCAAAAGCTTTCTCAGCATCCGCCTTGCAATGCCACTTACCTGTAAAGTAGGTCTTATAGCCGGCTTGCTTCATATACTCGCTCCACCAGCGTCCGGCCAAACGCTCCTGCTCACTGGTGTCGTAGATAGCCTTGGCTCTCCACACGAATCGGCCGCTGTTGAGCATGGTGCGGCTGGCAACGCACACCGCACCGCTCCAAGAGCCCATGTTGTATGCATGGCTGAACGTCGTGCCCTGAGCTACCAAGCGGTCCAGTGAAGGCGTCTGGATTTCAGAATTTCCCAACGCGTGAATTGTTTCGTACGACTGGTCGTCAGCAAAAATGAACAGGATGTTGGGACGGGCGGAGTCGTCGGCAAAGCAGATGTCAATCAAAAGACACGTTAGGGCCAGCGAAAGTCCAATAGAGCGGAGCATGGTTCTTGATTCGGCAGGAAGAAGCGGAGGGAAGAAAGAGGCGGAGTGACAGTTCAAGGGCAGCAAGAGCCGAGCCGGCCCAAAGTTGAACGACGCATTGCTAAACGGTGCCAGCGTCGCTTTCAATTCTGGTAATCAAAGAGAATAGGCCGCGTATTACCGCGGCCCGCTTCCCTTTCGACTTACTGACCTTCTTTTTCGGACAAATACTTGTCCAATGTCTTTTGAATAGCCGCCTGACCATTGGCGTATTCGACCGCCTTGCGTTGCCATTCGATGGCCTGATCCAAGTCGCCTTGCTCATAGAAGACGCGTGCCAGCGTATCCAGAATGGATCCATCTGCATGTTGGGTCAGCTCGGAAGCCCGTTGGGCTGCCTTCAAGGCTTGTGCTAACTGCGCCTCGGATTTTTCCGGAGCTATGGCGGATTCCCAAGCGACCTGGTTCAGCAGCATGGCGTTGTCCCAAGCCACTTCAAGCACCCGGTCACGGACTGCGGAAGCCTCTTCGTTTCGTCCCGCCATGGTTAGCAAATTGGTTTTCGTCATCAACAAAGAGGGGTTCTCACCCAGCTGCAGTTCCAATTCCTCCAAAATCGCCAAAGCTTCATCCCATTTCTGACCGCGCAGCAGTGTGTTTAGTTTTGCCCTGCTCTCAGCCATTTTTTGATTGGCACGAAACGCTGCGATAGCCGCATCCCGGTCCCAGTCTCCCTGAACGATTTCTTCCAACGGTTCGTCAATGCTCATCGGATGGCCAATCCACTCGACGATGCCATCTTTACCAACGATAAACGCAGTGGGGATTCCATTCTGATTCGCGGCTCGCATGTAGGCATCGTTGGTCTTTCCGCCTTCGTCGAGAGCCAAGCGATACTTGATCACCTGTTCCCAGGTCTTGCCTTCGCTCTGCTCGCGGGCCAGGAAGTTCTCGACCGTGGGCGCATCTTCGCGAGTGATGCCGACGAAGTGAACTTTCTCGCCATAGTTCTCTTGCAACTGGCTGATGTGAGGCATGCTGGTGCGGCAGGGGCCACACCACGTCGCCCAGAATTCAACCACATAAACTTGACCGTTTTCGAATTTGCCAAACGGTTTTCCCATGCTCCATTCCGCAATTGCCAACGCGGGGGCTGGGTCACCGATTCCCAAAGTAGCCGCAGGTGGTTCGCTAGGCTGCGGAGGCTTTTCGGCATCTACTAGCGGAGTTGCCGGGACCATCTGTTCCTTGTCTACCTCTGCCAGATCAGCGGAGTCCGGCGTACCGGCTTCCAATTCTGGGTTGGAGGCGGCGGGCTGATTGCGTTCCACGCCGGGTTCACAGCCAACACCAATCGCCACTGCGGCCAGCAAGGTACACAATCTACCCATCAAAATTTGAGTTTTGGACATGAGTGCTCCCATTCATTTCGCGGATTTCACTTTCAGTTGACGGTCAGCGGTAGACGCAGAGGTCCTCGCCTTTCTCAGTCCGGAAGGCGGGTTGTTGATTCAAATTACCTTTGCAACCCGAAACGTAAGCAAGGGTACCGGCTGAAGCCGTGTTCATCGTATCAGACATCCAGCCTCTTCTGGGCCGAAAGCGGCGAACTTGCCCCAAGAAATCCACCCTAGCCAAAGCGGTGACTAGTCATTGTCCCTGTCAAGCTAGGATCGTATCGCTCTTATGATCACCACTGTCTCCGTAAAATGATGTCTTCAGAAGCCCCGTAGGCAGCGTAACATATCAGCCCCGGGCAAGCGACTTCGGTACCGCCGAAGACAGCGTCGCCCGGGGTTGGAACGTCCGCCATCCGGCGGACGAACATTGGTGATGGCCCACATGTGGATTGTTTTTGAGTCCGCAACATTCTCGCACGGCTGGCCCCCAGGAGTCGTAGGTCGCCTGCCGTCCGATGCCTGACGCTATGGGGTTGTTTTACCCCTTCAGGGCGTTGCAACCCGTGGTGGCCGCAATCCCAGGGCGACACATTGCGGCTCTGCCGCAACGCTTTGCGCTGGGCTGTTATGCATCGGGCCTTTCAGACGCACTTGGCCCGCTCAAGTGGTGTGCCCTCATACAACACCCTCATACAACAACTTTTCAAGCCCCACAAAGCTTCTCCTGCGTCGGATCCTGGTTCATAATGCACATGACAGAATGCCCCCATAAAACCAGGGAAATCCAAGTTATGTCAGATTTGTCGCAGAATTTTCAGCGATGCTTGCTGCAATTATCAGGCGGACGTAAGCGATGCTCGCTTCGGGCCGCGGTGTATGCCGGCATTGGATTGGGAGTTCTAGCATGCTTTCCGCTGGAACGACTGTCCGCTCAAGTCGTTCAGCTACCTGCATACCGCACCTTTAGCTACTCGGGCTCGGCTTGGGTCCCGGATCAAGGTACCTCGTCCCTGGCTGGCAGTTACACCTATTCCTACCAAGGTACAGGCCGAGGCTGGGGCCCCTATGCGGCCGGCGTTCGCAGTGGTTCCAGACTGGGTGGATCGCTTTCCGCTTCGGCCACCATCATTGACTTGCAAGCACTGGACGATGCACTTCTCGACGTGCGTGTTGCCCAGGATCCCAATAAGCCGCCAGTAATTTCCGCAACCTCACCGGCCGCACTTGGCAATCGGCGATTTCTGACGACCACGGAGCCCTATTTGTTGGACACGGGTGTGGTGCCTCGCGATCCGATTGCATACCGTCGCGCCTTGGCCGGTCATCAACCACTGGTGAAATCCGCGGCAACACTCTCGCAAATCGAGTCGGACGTTCGGTTCTACTTGGAAGAAGGCAAAAAGGCCGAGCAGGCGAATCACATCCAGTCGGCTCGCGTCTACTACAAAATGGCCATGGATGCCATGACGCCCGAGATGATCGAACGTTACCAGCGAATCTTGGAAGAACGCAAGCAGGCCGAGGAAGAGAGAAGGAAAGCGAATCTTCCCGATCGCATCAAGTTCTAGCACTCTCTAGCCATGCGCGGCGGGTGCGAAGGTGTCTTCCGGAGCGACTACCTCAAGAAGTTCGACTCCTGGCTCACCGTTGCAATAGATGAGTGCCGTGCGGCCATATGTTTTGTGTCCCGTTTGAACTGCGAAGTAATCGGCTAGTTCGGCGCCGCATTGGACGTGCCACAGACCGTCCAGATGCACATGGCGCAGTACTTGGTGTTCGATCAAGACACGCCCCAACGGAATTTGTTGAGCCAGGATTTCATCACGAACCGCTTCTTGCAACGCGGAAAGAGCCAGTCGCACGATGCCAAACTGGACCACGCGTTGATCGCTGCTTCTGCGTAACAGGATCTTGCGGATGTAATGGGTGTCCGTTTGATGACTGGCGAGAACTTGAACATCGACCGCGCAACCATGGCGTTTCTCGACGGTGACGGTCATGTGGGCTTCGTGGGCCAACATCCGCTTATAAGCGGGCGGCAGAGTGGAAGCTTCTTGCCGCAGAAATTTTCCCAACTGGTGGTGGTCTGCATAGAACAAAGAAACAAGTTCATGCAATTCAACGGAGGGTGGTGTCGCTTGAGGCAAGGCAGGTTACTCCGAACTGTCGAGATCAGCCAGCGGCAATCGGCAGCGAGGTGGTTGGTTGGATCGCGATCACCGTCGGTGAAGCGGGCTCTGAACGCTGAAGTACTGTGTCAATCAGATACAGCAACAGACGCTGCATGGGGTGCGATTCAATTTGTGAGGCTGCTTCTAAAGCGCGTTGCTCATGCTTGTCGATTAAACGATGCGCTTGCTCGAATACGTTGGCCTGTCGATACAATTCGGCTACGCGGCGAATCCGTTCGATATCTTTCAGTTCGCATTCCATACTCGCCAGAGACAGCAGCTCTTTCTGTTCGGCTTCGGGTAGATTGGCCAAGGCCAAGGCCCAAAGCAGTGTGGGGCGGCCGCCTAGCACATCGCCTCCCGCATGCAGTTTGTTATGATCGTCACCTTCCCAATCGGCAAGATCATTCAAGATCTGGAAGGCGACACCAATGTTGCGGGCAAAGGCTCGGATCGGTTCTTCCAGATGCTTGGTGTCGCCCGCTAAGCGAGCCCCTGTATACAAAGCGGCTTCAAAAGCGGGAGCTGTTTTCAGCGCGTAGACCTTCAGGGCATCCAATGGCGAAAGCCGTTTGTCGCTGGCATCACGCCACAGCAGTTCTGCCCCCTGCCCTTCCGCCAAACGCGTGTGGGCACCGGCCAGGCAATCGAGGATATCCGCAGCGCAGTCCGCACCCAATTCCGCGATGCCGCGGCTGACCATGCGGTAGCCGAGACCAATCATGTAATCGCCCACGTTGATAGCTGTCGGCAAACCAAATCTACGGTGAAGAGTAGGTTGGCCGTAGCGAAAGCGATCGTCGTCTTCGATATCATCGTGGACCAGACTTGCCTTGTGGAACATCTCGATGCTCATGGCGGCCCGCAGGATGGCATCGGAGTAACCTTTGACAGTTTCGGCTCCGTTCTCCAGAGTTGCCTCGCCGCCACTCAAAGCGTCAAAGGTGGCGAGTGTCATGAACGGTCGTGAATACTTTCCACCTCGAGCCACAAAATCGAGCGCCAGAGCTTCGGTGGCGGCTATCGGGTCCTGGCCATTCAAACCGCCGTCTTCCGGGTTCAAAGCGCTACTTCCGCGAACTCTCGGCGCCAATCGGGCAAATGTTTCGCCCTGGAAGAGATCGTTGGCGGCTCGTAAGAGATGCACATAACTTCGGGTTTGCTCTGCGGGTTTGTCGGTCTGGGTCAAGACCATATCCCGCACCCACTCTTCGTCGACGCTCGTGTTACGGCAATCACTGGACAGTAGCGGTACCGCCATGCAAGGAATACCAGCCAGCAGGATCTTGTCGATTGCCTTCTCCAGCACGTTCAGACAAGCCACGCCCACGATCGCATCCACGTAGCCGCTGACAATGATCTTGAGCACTACAGGACTGCCCTCGGCAACCAGCACTTTGTAGCCCATCTCTTCCGCGATGGTGCGGAAATCAGCAATGCTGCACGCCCCGCACTGCTTGCAGTTCATGCCGAATTCGTCGTAGTCGGCCGGGCAGCCCTCGGCGTGCTTGAGACAATGCGGCAACAGGAATAAGCGACGACTGGGATCGGTAGCCGCCACCTGATCGCGATAAAACGCGCTGCTCAACATGACCATGGTCCAGCCGACATAGCCCTCCGGCATTCCGGCTTCCTTGAGAAGCTCTCGTGCGACGTTTTCCATCTCATCCTTGGTCAGAGGTTGAGACTTGCTCAGTCGCATGCCGACCTCATCGCATCGAGCCTTGAGCTTCTCCCGGAGTTCACGTGTTTCGGGGACAATCTTCAGATGGCTGGTCTTGCGGCGACTTGTTTTACGGCGGGGTTTCTCGGCTCCTCCGTCGCTAGAATTTGAGCGGCTGTTCTCAGACGGTAATTCGGAATTTGTTGACTCGATCGAAGCAGATGACAAAACAGAAACTCCTGCTCGTATGATGACGGCAATCCAACTGGCACTTGATGTCTGAATCGGCGACCTGCCCTGGCACCTTTCCAAAAACCATCTTCCGCTCTGGCCCTTGGCCGCGGATCTGCTTGTTTCTGGTCAGGATGCTTCGATCAAAAGCTATTGCCTTTCGCTCCCGCGAAAGCTGCTGATAAAGGCTACTTTCGCGGGAGCGAAAGGCGATTATCGGACACTAGTTGTTTAAACTCACTCAGGCTCTAAGTCGATGATTCGTCACGGAGGGCTGCGCTGCATGAAAACTGGCGTAGCGCCGTTCCAAGTGCTCCTAAGGTAAAAATTGCCGGATAAAGACGTTCGTAATACCACAGCTTGGCAAAATAAAAGCCGATCGGCCACGGGGTAGCCAAATGCCCCTGCTCCACGGCTCCTGCCAGCCAATTCAATCCTCGCATTATAGTTGCCTTGTTACCCCGCTCGCCAGCACACCGTAGCAGAGCTTCCAGGGCAAGCGCTGTTTCCTCAATGGAACTGCCGCAATCCTGACGATTGGGAGGCATGAAGCCATTAGTGTCGGATGATGTGGCATCGCCGTAAACCCTATAACTGGGGCTTATTCCGCCACCCCAGCCACCGTCGGGGTTCTGATGTTCGCAAAGATAGGAGGTCCCGAGCAGAGCTTCCGGGCATTCGCCAAGCTCCAGGTCGGCATAGGCAAGCAACACTTTCGCAGTGCCATAGACCGGGTTGTCCTCTTCTGAGCGGTCTTGATTACCGAACCATAATGGCAGCCAGCTACCGTCCGTTTGCTGGTTTTTCTTAAGGTAACGCAAGCCTCGACGCATGGCGCGTTGGATACTGCGTCCCGTCAAGCGGCGGCTGCTTGACGATTCGGCGGCCGCTCGATTCAGTTCGGACATGCGAGGCAACCAAGCTTGAAAGGCCCGCAACGCGTGTGCGGTGAGATCCGTTCCGCTGCGATCGAAGGGAAGT
>JANSWS010000118.1 GCA_024743355.1 bacterium | reverse complement strand
GGTCCACAAAGTCACCGACGCGACTGGTGATCCCCGTGCCAATGACGTAATCATCAGCCTTGTCCTGCTGCAGCATCATCCACATGGCTTCCACGTAATCGCCGGCGAAGCCCCAATCCCGCTGGGCTTCGAGATTTCCAAGACGCAGTTCGTTTTGCAGCCCCAGCTTGATCCGGGCCACGGCATGCGTGATCTTGCGGGTAACGAACTCCAGACCGCGACGGGGAGATTCGTGATTAAACAGGATGCCCGAACAGGCAAACATGTCGTAGCTCTCACGGTAGTTGATGGTGAGATAATGGCTATAGACTTTGGCGCAACCATAGGGGCTGCGGGGATGCAGCACGGTCGTCTCGCGCTGAGGAGTCTCGTGAACCTTGCCAAACATCTCGCTGGAACTGGCTTGGTAGAAGCGAATGCTTTCATCCACCGCGCGAATAGCTTCCAGGATTCGAGCGCAACCCAGTCCGGTCACATCGCCAGTTGCCAGTACCTGGTCCCAACTGGTCCCAACAAAGCTCTGGGCGGCTAGATTATAGACCTCGGAGGGTTTCACCTCTGCCAGCAGCTTGTGAAGTGAACTTTGATCGGTGAGATCCGTTTGATGAAGCTGAATATCATCCAGTAGGTGTTCAATGCGCAAGAAAGTTGGCGTGCTGGCCCGACGATAGGTTCCGTGCACCTCATAGCCCTTCTCGAGCAAGAGCTCGGCCAGATAAGAGCCGTCCTGTCCGGTGATTCCAGTGATTAAAGCAACGCTTCCCATGATGCCTCCATTCATCTATGTGTGCTGTCCGCCGCATTTCTGACCGGAAATCATTCCAGCCGAATCGCGAGAACTTCGGCGCTTGTTGTTTGACGTATCAATAGACAATGTTCAACCTGCATCGGCCTCCTACCGCCGCAAGTTCCTGCAAGCCGCACCTGATTTGGGCCGTTCAGCATGCAACCTGTCGAAGGCGGATTCTGGCGAAATGAGCCGGCGGAGTCTACAGCATTCTCACCAAAACTTCGATCACGCCGCCTTCGGTCTAAGCAGCCTCGGATCGAAGGCTGGCATCTGTTTGCGTAGAGTGAGCTCGCGTTTGCTGGTAGGTCTCCAGACAGTGGGAAAACAGCTGCTCAACGCTCTCACGCCATGTGACCGGGCGGCGTGTGGGCAAAGCCGGTGTGCCGCTCGAAAGGATGTTTTCCCAGCGTTCAAGCTCGTCCGCCAAAGAACGTGGTGACGCCAGGCTGAAGTAGCAACAATCGCCTCCACCCACCTCGCGATGAATAGGCGTGTCACTGACAAAAGTCTTGTTGCCAAACCATAGAGATTCCACGATCGGCAATCCGAAGCCCTCCACGATCGACGGAAAGATCACGCCGCGGGCGTTTCGATAGCAATGCTGCAATTCCGCGTCGGAAAGATCGACAAACAGGTGCAGTCGCGAGCCAAGATAGGGATGGCTGGTAATACGTTCCACCAGATCGTCACATCTCGAACCAAAGCGGCCAACCAAGCATAACTGTATTGGGTTGCCAGCATTCCACAGTATCTCGAAGGCATCCAACAAATAGTGATGATTCTTACGTGGATCAAAAGTGGCGACCATGAGATAGGGACATTGTGGGCCCGCAAAGATCCTCTGAACACCTGCTCGAACATCACCCTCCACCGACTTGAGTTCCGCGCCTAATGGAAATGAACATAGGGCGGGTCGCTGATGCTCTGCAATGGAATCCGTGGAATGGATAAATTCCTGAAGTTCCTGCAGGACGGTGTTGGAGATAGCAAGCAACAGATCGGATTGCAGCGTGGCTTTCACCAGGTAGTCGTAGAATGCGTCACGACGTCTGAGTCCCACAAATTCTGGATGCGTCAGCGGGATCAGATCGTAGATGACCGTCGCCACGGTGGCACCCTGTTTTCGGGCATCCGCAGCGGCTGGCCATACACTGTTGCGCAGCCGATTTACCCAATAGGCATCGGGCAAGATGTACATGTCGCCCGCAGTCGGGGCGATTGGGTTCAGCGTTCTTGACAATCGATAGAAGCTGGCCCGCTCACGAACCGTGTGGAGCGTTTTAAAGATTCCTAGGTGACCGGGCTTCGGCAATAGCCACTTCTTAGTGGTTTGTGTGGGGATCAATCCGCAGATTGCTTTGGCCAAGCTGCAATAGGAACCCGGCATGGAACGCAGCACGTTGGATTGCATGGCTGCCACGCTGTCAAACGTGGCTTGAAAAGCCTCGGTTAGCTGAAAGAATTTGCCACCTTGCGATACAACGACCGACGGCTCCGGCAATCCTTGCGTTTGTGCGATGCCGCAGCTTTCACGAACGATGTTGCGCACGACACGCTCAATACCCGAGTTCTTGCCCGAGCAGATCGTATATGTCGCATCGATGAATATGCGGTCTGGAGATCGAGAGAGCTTCTTGCTCACAAATCGCGTCCAGGTCAAGTGATTCAGTGGCCAAAGCGAAATCAAACTATTGTTTGCCAACCGTGGCAGATGCGGATCCTAGCTGAATTGCCTGTCCGGGCTCAAGGTCTTAATTTGCGAGACAACGCGAAGATCTCAGCTCACGTCCAACGCAGGGACGCAATCGGCTGCTGCGCTAGCGATCGGGGACGGCACAGGCTTCGGAATTGGGACGGAAGATCTAGCCCCAGTCCGCTCTCGATGCGGTAATCGGCTACTTAATAGACGAGGACGGATGCCCGGCTGGGCCGCATACCGGCGATGCATTGTTTTGCTGCTATTGGCTGCCAAAGCGTCTTGTTCGCGCAGGCGCCGGGCGCTTATTATCTAGTGCGATTTGGACTAACGAGCTCGGTTCGGATGACGAGCCAGGTTGGTCACAGATAATCTCCACATCGGCCCGAGTGCCCCATCCCCGCAAACGATGATTTCATGGACGAACTGACAATCGGCGTATTTATGCCGAGCTGGTTGGGCGATGCCTGCATGGCCACACCCACTCTGCGAGCTCTGCGGGAATCGTACCCGCAAGCGCGTTTGATTGGCGTGATGTCACCCTTGATTCGCGAGTTGTTAGCAGATGGCTCCTCAAGTGAGAAACCTTGGTTTGACGAGGTAGTGCTTTTTTACAAACGTCGGCGGAAAGGTAGGTCTACCGACCCGAGTACGAGTGTCTCGCGCTGGCAATTGCCGTCGATCTTACGTGAGTTCTCGCCCGACGTTGCACTGCTGATGACGAATTCCTGGTGGTCAGCGGCGGTTGCCCGCATGGCGGGTATCCCATCGATCGTGGGTTATGATCGCGATGGTCGCAAATTGCTACTGTCCGAGCCGGTACCCGTTCCTCGCGATGGAAGACGTTTACTCCCGGTCAGCGCGATCGACTACTATCTCGAGTTGGCCCGCTGGATTGGTTGTCGAGTTGATTCCAAGACAATGCGATTGATCATCACGCAAGCTGACCGCGAAATGGCGAACGATCTATGGAGTCGACTCGAATTCAGCGACGCTTGCCGGACCGTAGTCATTAACAGTGCGGCGGCCAAGGATGCGTCTCGCGTGTGGCCCATGCCACAAGTCCGTGAGTGCGCCTTGCGTTTAGCCAATGAAGATGGACTGCAAGTTCTCATCCACTGCGGACCAGGCGAGCGTGAGGTTGCCAATCAGCTCGCTGCTCAGGCCAAGCACCCGAAGATCGGCAGCATGGGAGTGATGCCGGAGCTGCCCGTAGGTCTCAGTCGCGGTGTCCTTGCCAAAGCCGATGCGGTGATCTCATCGGATAGTGGAGCACGACACATGGCTGTCGCCTTGGATCGTAAAGTGGTTTCGCTGTTTGGGCCCACCGATCCGGCTTGGACCAAAACTTACAACCGGCCGGAGACGACGCTCTTCGAACCGCTTGCCTGCCGGCCTTGCTATCGCGGAAACTGTCCGTTGTTGCATCAGAATTGCATGAAAGAATTGAGTGTGGAGCGAGTTGTGAATGCGATTCGCCTGCAGCTCGGGGAGCCGGGGCACAGTTTGCAACGCGTCGAACGGGCGGCCTGAGGGCGTAAGTTGTCAGCCGGCCGTCGAGAATTGCAGCATGCATCGCATGCGTCACAACGTAAAGGCGATAAGAAGATGGACGTATGTGGCTTTACTATCGTTCGCAACGCGGTGCGCTACGACTATCCCGTGGTTGAGAGCATTCAGTCAGCCTTGCCTCTTGTCGACAAATTGGTGGTGGCAGTCGGAGATAGCGACGACGGAACCCGCGAACAAATTGTCTCCATCGATAGTCCCAAGATTCAAATCATCGATACCGTTTGGGACGAAGCGATGCGGCAGAACGGGCAGATTCTGGCGATGCAGACGAATCTGGCCATGGAGGCCTGCGAAGGAGATTGGTATCTGTATTTGCAGGCGGACGAAGTCTTGCATGAAGACGACTATGACCGCATTCGTCACGCGATGCATCGACATTTGAAAAATCCCGCCGTGGAAGGTATACGCTTCCGCTATCATCATTTTCGCGCTGACTACACGATTCGTGACCCACTGCCCTACCGTCAACAGGTCCGCGTTATTCGGCCGGGAATCGGCATCCAATCCTACGGGGATGCTTGTGGTTTCCGAGTCCAAGGCCGTCGTTTGAGAGCTGCTGCCAGCGGAGCCTGGGTGTATCATTACGGCTATGTGAGACCCCCGGAGTATATGGCCGCCAAGATGGACTATTTCCTCAGTCTGTATGATGGACGACTGGTACTGCCAGGCCAGGAAACTATGGCGGAATACGCTTGGGACCTGCGGACCTGCGAACCCTTTGAGGGTTCTCATCCCCGGGTTATGCAGTCTCGAATAGAAAAGAAGGACTGGGAAACTCCGCTCGTCCAGCTGAAGCCTCGCTGGCGCAACTCAGAGTACTGGGCGGGCCTGATCTACAAGAATTCCAGGACTATCCGGAGATGGATGGACTCAGCCCCTAGTCGGAAGCGAAAATCGGCTTAACAGATGAACTACGCAAAAACGCGTCCCGAAGAACTGATATTGCGAGATTTACTCGCTCGAGATCGTACGGTCTTGGCCAATGAGCGAACCTTGCTCGCGTACATTCGAACGGCCTTTGGATTTGCAGCTGGCGGAGTCACGCTGATCAAGCTGTTCGCCGAGGAGCCGCTCTCTATGTGGATGGGTGTGTTGTTGTTAATCGTGGGGTTGGTGGTGGTGGTAATTGGCAGCATTCGATTTTGGGTCGTGGCGGCCCGAATGAATTTGATTCTGCAAGAACCCCCAAGCGCTCAGGACGCATCGAGTTCCTCGGAGGTCCCGTCCTCAAGGCAGTAGGGTCTGCATTAGGCCAGGCGGCGGGTCGCGCACGCCAAGCCACCGGCTGTCGAGCTTTAGACTTGCTGACTGGCTTCGACCGCCATTTGGTCGCAACGTTCATTCTCGGGATGTCCGCTATGCCCTTTGACGTGGTGGAACTGAATCGTGTGTTGGGAGATCAGCTGATCCAACTCCTGCCATAGCTCCAGGTTCTTTACCGGCTTGAGCTTGCCTTTTTCCTTCCGCTGCCAGCCATTGCGTTTCCAGCCATGCATCCAGCTCTGGAGGCCTTGGAGTACGTAGCTGCTGTCTGAATATAATTCTACGTAGCAGCGTTTCTTGAGGGACTTCAGTCCCTCGATCACGGCTCGCAACTCCATGCGATTGTTGGTGGAGTCGCGTTCGCCGCCAGCACCGGTCAGCTCCTTGCCAGTTTTCACGTCGCGGAGCACAAAGGCCCAGCCGCCTGGACCCGGATTGCCGCTGCAAGCGCCATCGGTGTAGAGCTGGACTTTTCGCAATTGCCTAGAAACCGGCGACGCTGTAGCGGGGGCGGTGTCAGACTGCTTTTTCACGCGATTGACCATTGGAAATTGGAAGGAAAGGCCGCCAGTGAAAAACTAGCTTTCGCTGACGCTGCGATGCAAGGCCTGATCGAGATCTTGGATTAAGTCATCCGCGTCTTCCAGACCGATGGAAAGACGAATTAAGCTATCCGTGATTCCTGCCTTCAATCGCGCCTCGGGGGCGTAGCTGGCGTGAGACATGGATGCCGGTTGTTCGATCAAGGATTCGACGGCTCCCAGGCTGACAGCCAGATGAAAAAGCCGCGTCCCCGCAACGATTCGCTTGGTGGTGGCGAAGTCACCGCGAGCCTCAAACGTGATCATGCCGCCGAAACCGCCGTCCAACAACTGCTTGGCTCGCTGGTGATCCGGGTGAGACACCAATCCGGGGTAAATTACCGATCGCACCAGAGCATGGGATTCCAAGAACTCGGCAACTTTCTGTGCGGTGCGGCATTGCTCTCGTATGCGCAGATCGAGCGTTTTCAGTCCCCGTCCCAGCAGGAAGCAATCAAAGGGTGACAAAACGGCACCGGTGGCGTTCTGAATAAAGTACAGACGATCCAATACATCTTGCTCACGGGCCACCAAGGCGCCCGCCAAACAATCACTGTGGCCAGCCAAGTACTTAGTGGCCGAGTGCATGACGATATCGGCCCCAAGCTCGAGAGGCCGTAGCAAGACCGGGGTGGCAAACGTATTGTCGACACCCACCAGCAAGTCGCGTTCGTGAGCCTGTTGTATCAGGCGGGGCAGATCGGGTACCGTTAGTCGCGGATTGCCGATGCCTTCCAGCCAAAGCATCTTGGTTTTGGCCGTGCAGGCATCCAGCCATGTATCTGCTTGATTGAAATCGACCAAAGTAATCTCGATTCCAGCCGCCTGACAGATGCGATGGAACAGCCGATAGCTTCCGCCATAGATGTCTTGACCGGCGATCAGATGGTCACCCGCCGATAAGAGCATCGTCGCACAATGCGTTGCGGCCATGCCGGAAGCGAAAGCCAAGGCACCACAGCCTCCGTCCAGAGAAGCGAGTGTTCTTTCGACAGCAGATCGCGTCGGATTACCGCTTCTGGAATAGTCGAATTCTCCCCAGTCACCTGCTCCGGGCTGGCGAAAGGTACTGGCCAAATAGACCGGCTTCACCACGGCGCCAGTTGAGTCGGGTTCACTGCCTACATGAATGGCACGGGTACGGAATTTCACAGACTTGGGTCCTTAGCCTTCAATGGCCTGCTGCAAGTCATCGATCAGATCTTGAGTGTTTTCGATGCCGCAGGCTAGACGAATCATGTTGTCAGGAATGCCAAACTTCCTGCGGTTCTCCGGAGTCTGGTTGTAGTAACTCATAATCAGCGGTTGCTCGATCAGAGTTTCGACCCCTCCCAGGCTCGGTCCAATCTTGGCAATCCGTACGCGATCGACAATGTTGGCTGTCTCCCGCCAATCCGCGTCTTTAACCAGAAAAGTCACTAAGCCCCCAAATCCGTGCATGGTCCGCTTGGCAATCTCATGCGTAGGGTGCGATGGCAGGCCGGGATAGAATACTTTCTCGATGCGGGGATGTTCTTGCAGGAACTCGGCGATTGCCTGGCCATTTTCATTGTGCCGCTGCATTCTCAGTTCGAAAGTCTTCAGTCCCCTTTGCAGGAGATACAGATTATGCGGCGAATTGATCCCGCCCATTACGCCACGCAGATCGCGGACGTCGGATAATTTCTCAGCGGATCCGGTAAGCGAGCCCGCCAGCAAGTCATTGTGTCCCCCCAGATACTTGGTCGCGGAATGCAACACGTAATCGACTCCGAACTCGAGCGGTCGCAGGTTGTACGGAGTGGCTAGCGTGGCGTCGATCAAGGTGTCGACCTGATGCTCCTTCCCCAACGCGACAAACTGCTCCAGATCGATGCAAGTGAGCTGCGGATTGGTGGGCGATTCACTGACAAGCAGTTTGGTGTTTTCATTAATGGCCGCTTCCATGGCCGAAAAATCGCCGGTGGGAACCTGGTGTGTGACGACTCCGAAGCGCGACAGGTGCTTGTAACAGAACTCCCGGCTACGGTGGTAACACTGATCAAAAAACACAATTTCATCGCCGCTATTCAGCTTGGCCATCAATAGACCGACGATGGCGGCCATACCACTGGAGAACACGATCGCATGTTCGCCGCCATCCAAGGCTGCCAGCTTCTGTTCAACCACCTTCTCGTTCGGATTGCCGTAACGGCCGTATTCTTCGCGCTGCTCACCGTTTTCAATAAAGTCGATGATGGCTTGGGAATCTTCAAAGGTGTATGTCGAACTACAGACAATCGAATCCGTGATCGCATCGCAGGGTTTGATGCGGGATTCACCTCCATGCACACTGAGAGTCGATATTCCCAGCGGATGAATTCCCTGCGACTGTCTTGCTTTGGACTGTATTTCTTTCGACTGGGCAGCCGGTGATACGGAGGGGCCGGGATGCTTGGCGCCGGGTTTCGAATCGCAATCAGCCTTGGTTTCTGAAGCCTTCATCGATGTTCGAATGCTCATAGTGCTTTGGAAAGGTAATGGATGACTTGCATTTTCGTCTTCGCGAGCGCACGAAAAAAGCCGCTCATCCAAGTCATTGGACGGCGGCTCTCTGCGTTCGGTTCAAACAGTCTGAGGCGGTATCGCATGAAACCGCGTCAGCTTTTGATGGCTCTTTAGCAGAACAGGCTGCAAGCGGCCGCAAATCCCTGGATGACATACCAGAGTTTAGCCGTGGGACCATGCCAAGGCAAGCTTTGGCACGGGGGTTTGGCAGCGAATCATGTCGGCAAACCGCAGAATTCCAAAAAATATGACGGTTGCCGAAAGTATCATGAAGCCCAGTGATCGGGGCTAAGGCCGTTCAAGGCTTCTGGTTGGGGTCGACCACGGCAGCCGGTTGATTTTGGGCAGGGTCTTTCAGCTGGAAATTCCGAATGGGACCGCCACCCGCGTAGATCAGCGGACCAGACTGCATCTGGCCACTGCGTTCCGCGTTACGGTCCCAGGGAACCGTGTAGGCAGCAAACATGCCGCTGGTGGCATCGGCGATATAGATCAAGCAATTGCTCGGTTGGGCACCGCCCGTGGTGAAGGGAGTGATGGTCGAACCAGCAACCATGGTGTAACGCGGGTTCTTACCGCCCCCACCCAAATGTTGGAGCACATTCGTTAAATACCGCGCTCCAAAGGCACGCTGTCGTGGATAGTAAACCAGACACTGCAAATCACCGGTGATGAAGTCCAGAAAGAAGATGCCATCGGCTTCGGGGCTGATCGGTCCGGTCGCCACAGCCATGGTCTCAGTGGCGGAAGCGGATGAGGCAAACAAAGGCAGCAAGGTATCCGTATCGGCTTGCTTGGAATTGCCAAGCCAAAAACCCAGCAGTGTAGCCCCGCTCATGCAAAAGCAGATCGCAACGAGGGGAATCCAAAAACGTGCGGCCCGATTGTAGTCGGATCGAGCCAGCCGCAATGGCTCGGCATTGGTTTGATCAGAATCGTTCATGCCATCACTCCGCACGAAAGGTAAGAGTCTCTATCGCTAGTATACCGCTGACCGCGATTCCAAGTCACCATCGTTTTCTAAGCGATGATTTCCTGGATGGGGTCCACGTGTTCAACTCCCACCAGCTTCTGGTCCAAGCCACCGTAGAAATAGCTCAGCCGATTAGGGTGTAATCCCAGCTGATGCAGAATGGTTGCGTGCAAATGCTTGACGTGCAGGGGTTTTTCCACAGCTGCCGAGCCTAACTCGTCGGTGGTGCCCAGGCTGACGCCACCTTTGATACCACCTCCGGCCATCCACATGGTGAATCCGTAGGAGTTGTGATCGCGGCCTGAACCCTGGGCGTACTCGGCAGTTGGCTGGCGGCCGAATTCACCGCCCCACACAACTAAGGTGGAATCCAGCAAACCGCGTCGCTTCAAATCCTTGAGCAGCGCGGCTACCGGCTGATCGGTAGCGCCCGCATGCCGGTTATGGTTGACTTCCAGATCACCATGGGCGTCCCAGTTGTCGTCATTGTGAGCTCCGCCGCTATAGAGCTGAATGCAGCGGACTCCTCGCTCGACCAACCGGCGGGCAATGATGCAGCGTCGCCCGAAATCGTCCGTCTTGGGATTTCCCACCCCGTAGAGTTCCAGGGTTTCCGCATCTTCGGAGCTCAGGTCGACTGCCTCCGGTGCATGTTCTTGCATTTTGAATGCCAGTTCATAGCTGGAAATACGCGAGGCCAGATCGGAATGCTGGTTATGGGATTGCATGTGTCGAGCATTGATGGCGGCCAACGAGTCCAGCATTTCGCGTTGGACTTCCCGCGTGGTGCCTTTGGGCGGCTGCAGATCCAAGATCGGACTGCCTTTGCTGCGGAGCACCGTTCCCTGGTAGGTGGCTGGCATATAGCCGCTTGACCAGTTCTTGGCGCCGCTGATGGGGCCGCCGGTGGGGTCCAGCATGACCACGAATCCGGGCAAATTCTCGTTGACACTGCCCAAGCCATAGTTGACCCACGAGCCCAAAGCGGGCGAGCCGCTCAAGATCTTGCCGGAGTTCATCATGAGCATGGCCGATCCGTGAATCGGCGAATCCGCAGTCATCGAATGCAGAAAGGCGATGTCGTCCACACATTGGCCGACATGAGGAAACAGATCGCTAACCCATTTGCCGCATTCACCGTATTGCTTAAACTTCCAACGCGGTTCGACCACGCGCCCCGCATTGCGGTGTCCACCGCGCCCAAACGTCTTGACATTGACCGTCTTGCCGTCCATGCCCACCATGCTGGGTTTGTAGTCAAAGGTGTCAATATGACTTGGGCCGCCATACATGAACAAGAAGATGATGCTTTTGGCCTTGGGAGCAAAGTGCGGCGGCTTTGCAGCCAGCGGATTGCCTAGGGTTTCTTCTGCTGCCTGAGCAGAGGAAAAAAAACCATCCGCGTCCAACATGGATGCCAAGGCCACTGCGCCGAAGCCAGCCCCAGTTTGCCACAAAAACTCGCGTCGAACGCGACGGCAAAACTGGCGATCTTTCTTATTGATTCTCATCAGGAATCCCGTCAATCAATGTAAAGGAATTCATTTAAGTTCAAGGCCACCAGGCACATGGCTCTGCGAGCATCGTCGTCCGACAAATGGTGCTCGTCGACCAATTTGTGAACCAGCTGGACCAATTCGTCAATGTCTTGGGCGTCTCCCGCGTGACTGAGACAAAGTTCCAGGCAACGCGCCGCTTGCTGTCGCAGGTCGCTGCCGACTTCCGCCCGCACTCGTTCATATAAGTGACCGGCCTGTTCGCCGATCCACTGGCTGTTGAGCATCGTTAAAGCCTGCCCAGGCTGAGTCGTCAAGAATCGGGCCTCGCAGCTTATGTCGGTCTCGGGAAAATCGAAGGCGCTCAACAAGGGTACCGGCAAGGAACGTTTGACATGGATGTAGATGCTGCGACGGGCGCGTTCGGCGGCTGAGGAGTCTCCCCAGCCCTGCCCCGGTCTGGACTGGCTGGCCAGCACTTCCTCGGAAAGCTGTGGATACATGCTGGGGCCATACTTCTCCGCATTCATCTGCCCGCAGACCTGGAGCACACTGTCGCGAACCTGCTCGGCGCTCAGGCGCCGCAGATTTTGTCGCGAGAACAGATCGTTGGCCGGATCTTGTTCGAGAGCCAGCGGAGTTCCGCTAGTGCTCAAGCGGTACGCCGATGAGAGCAGCAGTGTCCGATGAAGGGACTTGAGGTGCCAGTCGTGATCCATCAACTCCATGGCCAGGTGATCGATGAGTTCGGGATGCGTCGGCGGATCGCCCATCAGGCCGAAGTTGTTCGGCGAGCGTACGATGCCGCGTCCAAAATAATGCAGCCACACTCGATTGACGATCACTCGCGCGGTCATCCAGTTTTGCTTGCTGGTCAACCATTCGGCTAACGCCCTTCTGCGTCCATCGGAGCTCCCTTCCACTTCGGCGGCGGGCAGTTCCGGCTTGCCGCCTCCCAACAGCCGCGGAAAACTGGGCTCGACCGCATCTCCCTCCGCCTGCGGACTACCCCGCAGCAGCACATAGGTCGTAGGAGGCTCGGGCTCAGTACGTGCCAGTCCCAGCACGGTCCTTCGCGGCGGCAAGGAAGCCTGTTCCTGCTGGATCTGCTCCATGTCGCGGACGAGCTGCTGATACTCTGCGAAAGTGGTGTCGTCTACATAGTCGGACAGCTTGGAATCCAGCGTTTGCTGTCGCTCTGGTCCTTCCGTAGCCCGCTGGTCCGTGGCTGACATCTTTTTGATGGCTTGCTGCTCGATCTTCTTGCGGCGCCGCTCCAGGTCCTGCAGCCGCTGGCGGAATGCTGCATGCTTGGCAGCCAATTCTGGGTCCAGATCAATCTGATTGTTTCCCGTTTGGTCGGCGCGTGTTCCGTAGGGTGTGACGTCCCTCAGGAATGCCACCAGACTGTAGTAATCCCGTTGAGTAATCGGATCGATCTTGTGATCGTGGCATCGAGCACAATTGAATGTAAGCCCCAGGATCCCTTGACCCGTTGTCGAAACCAGATCATCGAAGCCGTCAAACAGGGCTTGCTGCGGATCGGCGGGCTCGTCGTCCCAAATTCCAAGCCGGTAATAGCCCGTGGCCGTTAACGCGTCGTCGGTGAGCGAGCCCAGTTGGTCACCCGCGATCTGTTCCTGCAAAAAGCGATCGTAGGGTTTATCGCTATTCATGGAGCGTATCACATAGTCGCGATACTTCCAGGCGTTCGGCTTGGCACCATCACGTTCGTAGCTGTTGGTTTCCGCGTAACGCACGACATCCAACCAGTGTCGGGCCCACCGCTCGCCGAAGGCAGGACTGGCCAACAATGAATCCACCAGACGCTCGTAGGTTTCCTCGCTCCAGTTCTTGATGAGCTCCGCCACCACTTCCGGTTCCGGCGGTAAGCCCGTGACGTCCAAATAGAGTCGGCGAATCAACTGCTGCGGGGTGGCTGGCGGCGAAGCCTTCAGGTTCGCCTGCTCAATCTTACTGAGAATGAAGTTGTCCACCGCCGTGCGTGCCCACATCCGGTTCTCTACTTCAGGGATTGCCGGCCGTGTGACGGGTTGGAACGCCCAGTGGGTTTCAAACTCCGCACCGCCATCAATCCATTTTCGAAAGAGGCTGATTTCCTCCTCCGTCAGCGGTTCGCCTTCGGGTGGCATGCGCTCGTAGTCTTCCGGTGATTGGATTCTGCGCAGCAATTCACTGTCGGCCGATTTGCCTGGTATGACTGCGGCCAAACCGCTATCCGCTTCGCCCAGGAGTGATTCGCGAACATCGAACCGAAGACCGCTTTCCTGCATGTCGGGACCATGACAGGAATAACAACGACGGGCCAGGACAGTTTGAATGTCGTTGGCAAAGTCTACTTCTCCGTCAGCCGCATAGGCCGGATTTGAAAGTTCCCCGCAAAACAGGAGGGTAGTTGCGGCCAGGCCAAGGAAAGTTGTCAATCGAATGAGCATAAGTTTCGGGCGGGCGTGACGGCCAAATAACGTAAGGCGGAGGCGGACAACGCGGGGCACTCGGCTGCAATGCATGTACCGTTTGCGCGTCGATTGGAAGTTTGGACGCAGTAAGAGCTTGTCCGCAGGTAAGCACGCCATCTATTCTAGCCGAATTTGAAACGCAGGCGGAGCCATTTATTGGCTAAGCGGATCTGCTGAGCTTTACTCTACTCTTTCCACGCACAACTGGACTTTTTCAGGCAGAACTGGCCGATTCGCATCCAGACAACGCTCTCCGGTTCGGATACCCAGACTGGAAACTGCCAGATGGAGTCAGCCGCGGCTCACTCTGCGATCTCGGTCGGGCGAATGGACAATTCGCGATAACCGACTTGCCACTGAGTCTCACCCTCAAGAAACAGTCGCACACAGTACTTACCCTTGGGCAGACCGTCTGGGACGGACAGATTGCACAGGAAATCTCCTGGTTCACATTGCGAGCTAGCCGTGGCCAGCACGCGATCGTTGGCAGCCATGTACCGCTTCTGAAGATTGGCTCTGCCCTGCGGTGTCTGCGAATCCGCAGTGATCTGGTACAGCTCCCGTCGGGGTTGGTCACGACGGTAGGCCAGTTCCATCGTCAACCTACCGGGGGCTAGGGCCTGGCCGCGAATCGCAATCCGCTCGCCGGGGCTGGCGACCCGGGGCATTTGTAGATCCATGGGAACAGGATGATGAATCCGCATCATGGGATCCCCCAATAAATGCATCTGCCACACATGCTCAAGTCTTTCGGCCCGTAAGTCATAGCCTTCTGGGCTGAGCGCCTTGGCAATGGCATTGATCATTTGCTTCTGACTGGCCTGGGGCGATCCATCGATCCCCTGTGGCTGCTCGTCCAGTAGACGCTGTTTGGCGGATAGCACAACTTCGCCCAGGGTGGGCATCTGCTTCTCGTAGAAATCATCCAGCAAACCATCCGAGAGCATGGATAATCCGTAGGGACCGGAGACGCGAGTCGCGGCAATGGCGGCAATCGGTCCGCGGTCGAGCATTACCAGTTGTTCGGCGAGAGAATCCTCCACGGCATCAAAAGCGCCGGTATAGCAGGCTAGAAAGACTGCGATAGGCGGATGCTTGCTGGCAACGGCCGGCAGGTGCTGATCCGTCAAGATCGGTAAATACTCTTCCCCGGCGCGCACATAATCCAGAGTCTTCACATGACCATGTCCAATGTAGACCCAGAACATACCGCCTTCATTCATCCGCTCCAGGCAGGCTTCACTGAATCGCCAAGGATCTGGACAGTAAAGACTCTTGTCGCTGGCTTGGGTCATCGAGAGATCGGACCAACCGGGTATTCGATCCGAAAGAAAACGCCGGGTTGTCATTTCGATCACCGAGTCCGCCAACAGTCCAAAACCGCCAACCCCCGCAATGACATGGACTTGACGTCGCCACTCGGAAAAATCCGGCGCGGACTCATAGGCGATGACGCGGGCCAAGTGTCTGCGGAGACTGTCCGCGTTATCGGCGGGTATGCGGGCTACCGCCAGTTCAGGACGTTCGTCTCCATCGATATCCGCATAGGGATTGTCCGTAGCGATTCGGCTGTCGCCGCCGAATTGGACCAAGGCAGAACTCTCGCGATAAAACGTGGGAATGCCAGCTTTGCCCTGCGGATTGACGTCGGCGGCCAGCAACACAAATCGCAACGATCGAGGATGCTGTTGATAGAGGGCCGCAATCCGCTCCCGCAGACGCTGTTGGCCCAGTTCCGCATCCAGCTCAATCAATTCGAGTCCCTGTGCGCTGCGAAATCGCTTCCAGTCATCCAAAGCTGCTGCCCAGCTGGCTGGACGTATGACAATCGCGTCCGCGGCTTGGCATTGGACTCTGTTGGGTAGAAGCAGACTCACCACAGCGGCAATTGATAACACCGCAATTGACCAAGCAAGCTGCAGAATTGCTCGCGGCATGGAAGTCATCTCGCGGGTGATGGGGAATGGTGGAGTACGGCAAACTGTTCGACGGATACCATAGTTTTACACACGACCCGACATCAAGAACAATAATTTCAGCTACCTTGATGTGGGGGCTTACAGGGCACGGACGGAGAGCAGCCCAAACGGACAGCTCAGCTGCCGGTCGAAATTACAGGGGCCGCTTCTTCTTTTTGCGACGGTTCGGCCAGCGATTCTCCGA
Organism: bacterium; assembly: GCA_024743355.1. GTDB lineage: Bacteria > Planctomycetota > Planctomycetia > Pirellulales > Pirellulaceae > Aureliella. Next base: position 2,975 of record JANSWS010000118.1, on the reverse strand, counting down.
TCTTCCGGCGGCTTTAGCGGACTTTAACCCGGGCTGCATTCGGCGCACAATGCGCTATCTCGAGAACCCTTTACGCTTATTTAGGAGTAGGAATTTGTCCCAGCAATATGTGGAGAGTATCCAGCGATTTTGTGACGACGTGGATTTGGCGGCGGTGGACAGTATTGTGAATTACTTGGGTATCGCCCTGACCAATCCCGACGGATCGACCGTTGCTGCCACCGATGCCGACGAATTGAAGACGATTCAAGATGGATTTTGCGCCAAGAAACTGGGCATGGACCACAAACAGGCGGAAGAGGCTGTAAGTCAGGTGTGCGAACTCATGAAGCACGACAACGCCAAATGCCGCGTAACGTTTTATTACGTGCTGGCGGATCGAGCTGGCAAGCTCGGCACCTTGAGCTAAGCAGCCGAGCTTGGCGCTCGCCCTGCTCTTCAGAGACCCGCGTCTGAATTTTCCTGAGTTCAGATGCCAGGCTTTCGCGGCTCAGATTCCGATACCGTCGGCTGTTTGCCAGTAGCCTCCGCGAGCGTGGTCGCAGTGGACGGCTTGCCCACGGACTTCGTCGTGAACTCGCCCGTCGGAGTAGACGGTGCGGCCCGCGACCAAGGTATGCACTGGCCAGCCTTGGAGGGTCGTTCCGTGCCAAGGACTCCACTTGCTGCGAGTCCACTGTTCGTCATTGCGAATGGTGCGTTTGAGTTGCATATCGACCAGGACCAGATCGGCGTCGTAGCCAACTTCGATGCGACCCTTGCCGACCAGTCCCCAGACGCGGGCGGGAGCGTCACACATCCAGCCGACGATCTGTTGCAAGCTGCACCGTCCTTGGTTCGCCTGATTCAGAATCAAGGCCAGACTGTTTTCCACGGCGGGTAAGCCGCTCGGAGAACTCGGGTATGCTTGTTGCTTTTCCTGGAGCGTGTGCGGAGCATGATCGGTGGCAATCACTTGGATTTGGTTTTCCAGCAAGGCCTGCCAAAGAGCCTTGCAATCACTGGGGAGCTTCACCGAAGGGTTCATCTGTACCAGTGAGCCCAGGCGATCGTAGTCTTCAACGCTGAAGAACAAATGGTGCGGGCACACCTCGCCCGTGATCCACGGTCGGCCTTGCGATACCAGCGGAATCTCATCCGCAGTACTGACATGCAAGACATGAAAGCGGTGTTGATGTCGGGTTGCCAGATCGATGGCTCGCCGCGTGGCCACGATTGCCGCTTGTCGGTCTCGAATCCGCGAATGATCATGCACGGACAAGTTATCCCCCAACCGCTGACGGTTGGATCGAACTGTTGACTCGTCTTCGCAGTGGGCGCAGATGGGTAATGTGGTTTTGGCGAAGATCTCTTCAAGAGCTTGCTGCGAGTCAACCAACAAATCGCCGGTGCTGGAACCAATGAAGATCTTGATTCCAGGCGCGTGCGTTGCAGCTTGCAGCTCGGATAGATTCGATTCGGTGGCACCAATGTAGAAGCCGAAATTCACGCGGCTCACCTTGGCGGCACGCTCATACTTTCGGGCCAACTCGCTTGCATGGGTGGCGGGAGGAATCGTGTTGGGCATTTCCAGAAACGTGGTGATGCCACCCGCGGCACAGGCGATGCTTCCCGTTTCGATGTCTTCCTTGTGTGTCAAACCAGGCTCGCGGAAGTGCACCTGGTCGTCGATCACACCGGGCAACAGAGTAAGTCCCTCAGCTTCCAGCACACGCTCGGCGGTCTGGTCACGAGCGGCATCCACAGCCAGGATTTTGCCGTCTTCGATCAGGATATTCGCCTGCGCGGTCTGGCTGGGAAACACGACTTGGGCGCCGCGGATTAGAATTCTTTCTCGGCTCATGTCCTCATTCTACTGCAAGGTGTTAGTGAGCTTGTTAGGTCGACGATAACCTTTGGCAGCGGATTTCGCTAGGAGATACAAAGATGTGGCACACCCGATTTATGGCTTTGAGTTACCTGTTGCTGATATGCCTGCTGGCTTGCGGACAAAGCCAGACGACGCCTACCGCCGATGCGCAATCCGAAGAAAGCGACCGAACTCGGGCAGACCTGCAGCGTGCTGGCCAATATCTCTCAGACAAGCAGTATTCCAAAGCGATTTCCTTGGCCTGGGAAACCAGTCAGTCGGAAGCCATCGGGGCCGCGGAACTGCAGCGGGCGGCCGAGATTGTCTTTCTGGCCGGTGATTCCAAAAGAAGCGTGCAACTCTTCGACCGCGTCAGCGAACTGGATCCCAGCTCGGAGCCCTTCAACTGGCAGCGCGGAATCGCCTTGTGCAGTCAAGGCGATTTTGAGCGAGGTGCCGATCAATTCCAATCTCATCATCAGGTCAATCCCGACGATGTTGAAAACTCGGCCTGGTATTTCTTGTGTGTTGCCAAGACCAAGGGAGTCGACGCCGCCCGAGAAATGGTCATCCCCAGTCGAGGTGACTCGCGGCAACCCATGATGAGCGTGCTCCAAATGCTCAAAGGCGAGATTGAGCCGGAACAGGTCATGCAGGCGGCCATAGACAGTACCGTAGAGGGGCCGCAGCGCAAACGGGCACAGTTCTATGCGGACCTCTATATCGGCCTGTTCTTTGACAGCATCGACCAACCCGAGAAAGCCAAGCTGCACCTGAAACGCAGCCTAGGTTACGATCAAACCGGTTATATGGCTGATACGGCCCGTGTCTATCTGGCCGACCGCTTTGCCGATTCAGATTCTGGGAACTAGTTTACCGTTGCGGTCGACTTTTTTGCTAAGAATTGCGCGACATGCAGGGTTACCGTTAATCGTGATGTAAGCTTCCAAAGCGACTATTTCGAGTATCGCATAGAAGTTGCGTACATTACCCAGCAGGTACTGCCTGAGTTCTGGGTTTTCGGTATTCGAGTGTCATCACGTCTCGTCCCTGCAGGTTCGCCCCATGAAGACTCTCAACAAGCCACTGCGTTCCGCCGAGCAATCCAAGGCGGAACAATTCGATC